>JAISNU010000142.1 GCA_031276075.1 Campylobacteraceae bacterium | reverse complement strand
AGATATGCTTTTAATGCGTCTTGAAATGGAGTGAAATAACGAAGCAAACTTCATACAAGTCCTCATTTCATTTTTTGTAATGGTAGAATAATTTGGATTCCCGCTTTCATGCAAAGCCACATGCTGTGCCTCTTTGCCATTCTTGCATAAGCGGCAGCTCATGAATGATAAATCCTTTTTCTGTTATTCGCGTCCTCCTTTTATCATTCCCGCGCAGGCGGGAATCTAAAAAGAATTTAAAAACGCCTTCTTCCGTCATTGCAAGGCACGAAGTGCCGCGGCAATCCAGCAGTATAAAACACTTCATGTATTTAAAACTTTGAATTTTGATTTTCTATTCTTGAATGAAACAATAAATACGCAGGCATCTTTTTGGATTGCTTCGTCATACTGCGTATTCCTCTATAGTTTATTTGCAATTGATGAAAAAGGAGTGTTTTCTGGATTACTTCATCATGCTTTGCACTCTTCGTAATGACAGAGAGGTTGGAAGTTTGCAGCAAAACTCACAAAAAAATCTTTTCTAATAAAATCGTTTTTTAACTAATTAGATTGTTTTAAATTAATAGTGGGTACAATATTCAATTTAGTCTAAAATTTAAGCATGGGGGTTAGCATGTCGGCTTTTTTAAAGAAAATTTTCTCATTTACCAAAAGAGTGTTTTCATTGGTATTTAAATGGATACTTTTTGTTCTAAGCCTTATCGTCGGCAAAATTGAGTGGCAAACGCCGCTGTGGTTGAAATATACTGCAAAATTTTTCAAGTTTTTGCTCTCCTTTTTGCTAAAACATAAAAAAATATCCGCTGCCGTTTTTGCCGCCGTTGTTTTATTGTCTGCGGCGGGATATTGCATTTATGTCTGGCAGCAAAATCAGCCCGAACCCATAGATGTTGCGCCGATTGACTACGCGGAAGTTTACGCAAGCGTGTATGCCCCGGCTAAGACAAATTACAGTAATGAACATGTATTTTTTAACTATCTTTATGTCCATTTTGATAGAACCGCCGCACCTATTGAAAATATCGGCGCTAATGTCAGCATTAAAGGCGCCAGGCTAAGCCCTGAAATAAATGGAACATGGGAGTGGATCAACGAATATACGCTTGCCTTTAAGCCGAGCGAGGATTGGCGTATCGGCGAAACATACAAAGTTAAAATAGACCCCAAGATACTTTTGAACGAGCAAGTGAGGATAAGTAAAAACGAATATGAGTTTAGCACAGAGCCTTTCAAGATAAACATTACAAACAAAGAGTTATATCAAAATCCCGAAAAACCAAGCGAAAAAAATACGATATTTGAGGTAAATTTTGCCTATCCTGTGGACGCGGCAAGTTTTGAAAAGCAAATATCCATGCAGCTTCAAGCTCCTCAAAAGTATAAAATACCGCCAAAACCGTATAAATTTGCCGTCAAATACGACGATAAAAAAATGAAAGCATGGATAAGGTCAGAATTTGTAAAACTTCCCGAAATAGACAGCGAAATGGTCTTAAATATCAAAAAAGGCGTTAAATCTTCCATAGGAGGCGCACCGACAAGTACTGATACAGCCTCTTCGCAAAGAGTTTCAAGCGTATATACAGATGTCGTTGAGAGTATATTTTTGACTATCGCCGAAAAAGAAAACAATGAACAAGAGCAGGTTTTAGTTATAAAACTTATAGATAAAGTCAATGTTAATGATTTGTCCAAACAGGTTAAAGCGTATATTTTGCCAAAAGATAAACCCTCCGTTAGAGGAAGCAAGCTCATAAAAAATCACTATTGGTCAAATAACGACGATATCGGTCCCGAAGTGCTTGCCTTGTCAAAACCGCTTGAACTCAAAGCGGATATTGCCGAAGACGAATATCAAAATATCGCGAGCTTTAAATACAAAAGCAATCCGGGCGATTATATCTATGTAATCTGCGGACAGGAGATAACTACGCTCGGCGGTTACAAGCCCAAAAACAGAGTATATAATGTGATGAATGTGCCGCAGTTTCCTCAGGTTTTGAAATTTGCCGGCAACGGCGTGCTGCTTTCGTTGAAAGGCGAGAAAAAAGTGCCGATTTTTGCGCGCAACATAGAGGGCTTTCAGCTTGAAATAAACCGCGTTATTCCTTCGCAGATACAGCATTTGGTAAATTTTAACGACAAATGGCAGTTTAGCCAAAGTTCGTTCGGATATTTGGATTCGTCATATTTTACTCAAAGGTTTACATACAATAAAACCATGCCCGCGGCAAACAGCGGCAAAGTTTCTTATGAAGGCGTGGATTTGAGCGAATATATCACAAACTCCAAAGGAGTATTTTTAGTTACGCTCTCTTCATGGGATCCGAAAAATAAAATAGTGGAAAGCCACGGTTCGGGCGGTTCAAGACTGATAGTCGTTACAGATCTTGGTATTATCGCCAAACGCTCAACCGATAAGTCTCATGATGTTTTCGTACAGTCCATAAAAGACGGACAAGCCGTTGAAGGCGCGAAAGTCTCTGTTTTGGGCAGAAACGGCGTAGCTATAGCAAGCGCCGTAACAGACGCGAACGGACGCGTACATTTCAAACCTTTCCCCGATTACAACAAAACGCCCGATTTGCAATTGCCCGTCGTATATATAGTTCAAAAAGACGACGATTTGTCATTTTTGCCGTATGATGAATATGCAAACAACAGACAGCTTGAATTTTCAAGATTTGATGTAGGCGGCGTGCAAAATGTTGCAGAGCAGGGCAGACTCAGCGCATATATATTTTCGGATAGAGGTTTGTACAGACCCGGCGAGCGCGTAAATATAGGCTCTATCGTAAGAGCTGAGGATTGGGATATTCCCGTAGGCGGTATTCCCGTCATCGCTTCCGTTTATGATGCGCGGGGACAATTGTTTAAAAGTACGGCTTTAACAATTGACGAGAGCGGTTTTAATGAGCTGGCATTCACGACAACGGCAGATGCGCCGACAGGAAGCTGGACAGTTTATCTGCATGTAGCGATGGATTACAGAGATAAAGATAAGGCGGGCATATTTCTTGGTTCAAATTCCGTTTTAATCAAAGAGTTTGAACCTGACAGAATGAAAGCCGAAATTAAACTAACGCCGGCGAAAATCAAAGGTTGGGTCAAACCAAACGAACTTAGCGCGGTTTTAAAAGCGGAAAATCTCTTCGGTACGCCGGCGCAAAACAGGCTCGTAACATCTTCGCTTATTTTATCTCCTGCTGCATTTTCATTTAAAGAGTACGGCGGATATTATTTTTATGACGGCTACTACAATTCGCAAGAGTTGTTTGATGTAAGCCTTGAAGACAGCAAGACCGATGAAAACGGTATCGCGCAATTAAATCTTTTATTGGAAGAGTATGCCGAAGCGACTTATCAAATGGCTATCGTTGCCGAAGTTTTTGAAGCGGGAGCTGGCAGGAGCGTTACCTCAACGGCTTCGGCGTTTATTTCGCCGAATGATTATCTCATAGGCGCGAGAGCGGACGGGGATTTGGGATATATCAAGAAAAACAGCGAAAGAAAGCTAAATTTCATAGCTATCAATCAAAATCTCACGAAAATTGCGGCGAATGATTTGAGTATTGAGATATGGGAGCAAAGGTATGTCTCCGTGCTGACGCTGCAAGACTCCGGCGTTTACAAATATCAGTCCAAATTAAAAGAGATGCGCTTGAATGAAAATGCGTTTTCTATCGGCGTTAAAGGCGTTGATTATACGCTTGATACAAAAAAACCCGGCAATTATAAGATAGTCGTAAAAAATTCAAAAGGCGGCACGTTTTATAAGACTTATTACTCTGTTACTGGAGACGCGAATATAGACCGCTCATTGGAGAAAAATTCCGAACTTGACATGAAGCTTTCGAAAGCTGAGTATAAAAACGGCGAAGAGATAGAGATAGCTATTAATACGCCGTATGTCGGAAGTGGACTTATCACGATAGAAAAAGATAAAGTTTATGCTGCTAAACGCTTCAAAACGACTACTACAAGTTCCACGCAAAGGATAACCGTACCGAGTGATTTGAAAGGCAACGGATATATAAATGTGCAGTTTGTGCGCGATTTTAACTCTGAAGATATATTCATGAGTCCTTTAAGCTACGGCGTTGTGCCGTTTAAGATTTCGCAGGATAAACAGAGCGCGAAAATAGAGATAGAATCAACGAAACTTGTAAAACCAAATCAAGATGTAACTATCAGCGTCAAAACAGATAAAAAGCAAAAAGTAATCGTATTTGCAGTGGACGAGGGCATTTTGCAGGCGGCGAATTATCGTCTGAATAACCCTTTAAATCATTTCTTTGCTAAACGCGCGCTTTCCGTGCAAAGTTATCAAATACTTGATTTGATACTGCCTGAATTTAGCAAGTTTGAAAAATTAGCATCAGCTGCCGGCGGCGGTGATTACAGTGAGGCAAAACAGAGCGCAAATAAAAACCTCAATCCGTTCAAGCGAAAAGTAGAAGATCCTGTTGTCTTTTGGTCGGGCATCACAGAGGTGGACGGCGAAAAGAGTTTCACATATAAAGTTCCCGAATACTTTAACGGCAAACTCCGCGTCATGGCTGTAGCGGTTTCCAAAGAGCAAGTCGGCGTTGCGCAGACCGATACGACAGTAAGAGATGATTTTGTCATGACGCCGAATGTGCCGTTCATGGCGGCTCCGGGCGATGTGTTTGAAGTAACGCTGGGCGTTTCTAATAATATTGAAGATTTGGAAGAGGGCAGAGCCGTTTTAGCCGATATTTCGCTCGAAACGACAAAGCATCTTGAAACTGTCGGCAATAAATCGTCAAAAGTCAATCTTGCAAAAGGCAGTGAAAGTTTTGTAAAATTCAAAGTCAAAGCCCTGTCCAATCTCGGAGGCGCGGAGCTGAAATTTAGAGCCGTTTATAAAGAGGGCGATAAAGTTTACTCTACCGCAAGAACAGGTACAATTTCTGTGCGGCCGATAACACCGTTTAGAACGCAAACTATCATGGGACGCATCGGAGGTACGGCGGAAAGCGTTGATAAATTCCGCGATATGTATGATGCATTCGCGTTAAGAGAAGCGAGCGCGGCGCATTCTCCGCTTGTTTTGGCAAACGGATTGACAAGTTATCTTGACTCTTATCCTCATCAATGCTCCGAACAGTTAGTGAGTTCGGCGATATCAGCCATGATACAGGAAGAGTATGCAGAGTTTAACAGAGCGAAAACGAACGGCGTGCCGTATGACAATATCGCTTCCATACTCAATTCGCGCCAAAATACCAATGGAGCGATAGGATTATGGCAGGCTACGGCTTACGGAGATATGTTTGTGAGCGTTTACGCGGCGCATTATCTTGTGGATTTGAAAGAAAGAGGCGTAACGCCGTCTTCAAATCTACTGAAAAAATTAAACGACTATCTTGCGTCTTTGGCAAGCAATAACGACATAGAGAGCTTGGAAGGTTTGAGGCTTAGAGCTTATGCTGTGTACCTTTTGACAAGACAGGGCGAAGTTACGACAAATCTTTTAAGCACGGTGCAGAAATCATTGCAGCTTAATTATGAAAACAGCTGGCAAAACGATATCGCCGCGCTTTATCTTGCCGCCACATATAAAATGCTGAAAATGGATAAAGAAGCGGAACTGTTGTTGAAAAAACCATGGAGCGATTTGAGTAAGGCTTATAACGACGCATGGTGGTCGAGAAATTATTACGACCCGCTTGTTGTAAATGCCGCGTCTATATATCTCATCTCAAAGCATTTTCCTGAAAAGATAAAAGATATACCGCCTCAAGCGCTTGAAAATATGGCGTTGATGATAAGAAGCGGACGCTATACGACAACTTCATCATCTATGAGTATTTTAGCGCTGGATAGCTATTCTAAGGGGTTGAATACTCTTGAAGGCAGCGATAAACTCTCCATAGAAGCCAAAGACGCTAAAGCAAAAACAAGAGTTATAGCGCAGATGCAAGAGATATTGGCTAAGGGTAATTTTAATAAAGACGATACGCAAATCATATTCAATAACCCTTCAAAACTTCCCGCATGGTACTCTGTGGTATTGGAAGGCTATGATACTGCCGCACCGAAAGAGGCTTTGAAGAAGGGCTTGGAAGTTTACAGAGAATATACTGATGAAAGCGGCAATAAAATTACGAAGACAAAACTTGGCGACAAGATAACCGTAACGATAAGAGTCCGCTCCAATTCAAAAGAGGGCGTGGGAAATGTCGCCATAATAGATCTGCTGCCCGGCGGTTTTGAAGTCGTACAGCAGCTTGCCGTAACACAAGAACGCGCTGACGAATATGACGATGAATATTATGAAGAAGGCGAATATGACGATGAGTATTATGAAGAAGACGCTTATGTATCGCCGATAATGGCGCAGGGCAGTACTTGGAGTGCCGATTACAGCGATATCAGAGAGGATAGAGTTATTATATACGGAACGGCGTATCAGGATATGAGAACATTCAAGTATCAGATAAAATCCACAAACGAAGGCGTTTACGCGCTTCCGCCGATTTTTGCCGAAGCCATGTATGATAGAGAGATACAGGCTCTCTCCGCTGACGGCGGTACTATCACCGTGCTGCCGTCCGAATAAAACATGCGGCGGCACAGGAACTTTTTTGTCAATTTAGCGGCGGTAATTTTTATATCGGCTTTAGTCCTCATGGGGCTAAGGCTGATGCCGCATCCGAAACTTTCCGAAAATCTCTTTTTATCTACTGCCGTTTATGATAAAAACGGCGCTCTTTTGAGGCTTACTCTTGCCAAAGATGAACGATACCGCGTTTGGATGCCGCTTCATGAAGTCTCAAACGATACGATTAAGGGCGTTTTGCTTTATGAAGACAAGTGGTTTTATTATCATTTCGGATTTAATCCCGTAAGTTTGCTAAGAGGCGCATGGGTAAGTTATGTAAAAAAAGGCGATATGCAGGGCGGTTCAACGATAACTATGCAGCTGGCAAGAATGTATTGGAAATTAAACACGCGTTCAGTCGGCGGCAAATTGAAGCAGATTGCGCGCGCAGTTCAATTGGAGCTTTTCTATTCTAAAGATGAAATTTTGGAAGCGTATTTAAATTACGCGCCGTATGGCAGAAATATAGAAGGTATCGGCGCGGCAAGCCTTATATATTTTGACAAAGAGCCAAAATACCTTACTTTGCCGGAAAGCCTTGCGCTTTCGGTTTTACCGCAGTCTCCAAGTTTTAGAGTGGATAAAAATACAGGCTATGTCGGCGAAAAATTAAGCATGGCGCGAAACAGGCTTTTTGAAATGTGGCGCGAAACTTACGGCGCAGACGAATTGACAAGCGCGCTTTTTAGCCTGCCGTTTTCGTTAAGACAGCCAGAAAATCTCCCTTTTCGCGCTCCGCATTTTGTAGAACAGCTCATGAAAGAGGATTTTAACGCCGGCGTGCTGAATTCAAGGATTGACACGACTATAGATTTGAAACTCCAAACACTTTTGGAGACGCAAACCGCCTCATATATTAACCGCAATTCAAATAAAGGCATAAAAAACGCCGCTGCGCTTCTGGTGGACACAAGAGATATGAGCGTTGCGGCGGCTGTGGGTTCGGCGGGTTATTTTAATAATGATATAGAAGGACAGATAAACGGTTTTAATATCAAACGCTCTCCGGGATCCACGCTAAAACCTTTCATATATGCGCTTGCTATTGAGCAGGGTATCATTCATCCGCAAAGCGTACTTAAAGATGTGCCGACAAGTTTTAGCTCTTATTCGCCGGAGAATTTTGACAGCCGTTTTATCGGACCGCTAAGCGCCTCCCAAGCGCTTATCAGAAGCAGAAATATTCCGGCGGTTTATCTAAACAACAAACTGAAAAATCCAAATTTTTATGCTTTTTTAAAAAAAACGGGAGTTGGCAAAATGGCAAGCGAGAGCCATTATGGATTGGCTTTGGCTTTGGGCGGCGGCGAAGTTACGATGATGGAGGAGGCGAAACTTTACGCCATACTTGCAAACGGCGGAGTTATGCGCGAAATACGAACGCGAAAAGAGCAAAACATGGACGGCGGCGTTCAAGTTTTAAGCAAAGAGACGGCGTTTATTGTTCTTGATATGCTTTCCAATCTCCCGCGAGCCGACAGCACGGCAGCTGAAGTGCAAAAATTGCCAATATATTGGAAAACGGGCACTTCATGGGGATTTAGAGACGCATGGAGCGCCGGAGTAGTCGGGCAGTATGTTCTGATAGTCTGGCTTGGAAATTTTGATAACAGCGGTAATCCCGCTTTTGTCGGAGCTGCCGCTGCCGCACCGCTTTTTTTCAATATAGTAAACAGCCTTCAAGCGAGCGAAAAACTTTACGATGTGAACAAAATAATCCCCGAAAATGTGAAAAAAGTGGACATTTGCCTTTCAAGCGGCGATTTGGCGACTGTATGGTGCAAAAGAAAGGGCAAAAGCTGGTTTATCCCCGGAGTTTCTCCTATTAGAGTAGATACGGTTTACAGACCTGTGGTCATAGACAAAAAAACAAATCTCCCCGTTTGCGGCGATAAAAAAAGTACAGATACCAAAATAGAAGTTTATGAGTACTATTCGTCGGATATTTTAGATGTTTTCAAGCGCGCGGGACTACCCAAACGCGAACCTCCGAGCATGAAGCACTGCAAACAAAATTTTGGTTTAAGCGTCGGCATTGCTCCTTCTATCACATCGCCTTTGAAAAATACCGTATATACGATACAGCAAAGCAAAGAAGAGAAAGAGCGCATCGTATTTTCGGCTGTTACAGACGCTGATGTTAAGACGCTTTACTGGTTTGTCAATGACGAATATATAGGCAGCAGCGACCAATCCAAATCCATCTTTTGGCTTCCAGGCAAAAGCGGCAGATTTGAGATAAGAGTAGTGGACGACCATGGACGATTTGACAGCCGAACTGTGCAGGTAGCGATAATAAAATAGACGTAAAAAGTTAGTTGTAAGAGTTGATAAAATATAATTTGTGAATTTTTTAAAGAGGCGGAAATGGTAAAATATATTTTTATATTTTTGGGATTTTGGCTGCTATTCGTAGTATGCGCAGCAATCGTCTTTTTAATCGTCGGCAGGTTTATTGCTTTTGATAATTTACATATACTTATCGCGGGGCTGGCTTCCATATCAACTGCCGCGCTTTTTGTTAAAATAGAGAAAAAAGAACCGACAAGCGGTGAAAAGCTTTTGTTTGCTGTAGTTATTGCCGCAATTTCTTTCATGGTTTCTACTACGCTAAATTTTTTAATGTCGGATAAAGACTCGTTGGTTTCATACATCTTTTCAGCAGATTTTTTATTTTACAATGTGTTTCAAACATTTCTTCAATTTGTTGTTATTTATGTGCTATTCCATTTTTACACGAAAAACGCCGTAAAAAAGATAAAACCCAATGAAAGCAATTAAGACGAAATATATTTATATATTGTTTCTATTTACTGCGGCGTTTGAGTTAATTTTATTTTTAACGGGCAAGTTTATTGATATCATCAACGATATGGTTGTTTTGGGCATAGCTTCCATATTTACCGCTGTGTTCTTTGTCAATAATAGCCTGCGAAAAGTGAAAAACTTTTCATCTTTTTGAGTGCAGGCGCTGTTTTTTGATATTTTATCTTATAAAAGGCGTTGGTTATAATGCAGCGGCATATGTTTTTCTGCCGCATTTTGCATTTAACGATTTATTTTATGTGCTGAGTTATTTTGTTATTGTCTATGTTGTATTTTATACAAAAATTGCTTGTCAGGCAAAAATAAAATGAAATAAATTAAATTAAATTATAAGGATTTATTATGGTATTTACAACTCCATTAAAACACGACAGCATCAAAATCATGCTGCTTGGAAGCGGCGAACTTGGCAAAGAAGTCGTCATAGAGGCTTTAAGACTTGGAGTGGAAGTAGTTGCAGTTGATAGTTATGCAAATGCTCCGGCTCATCTTGCCGCAAACAAATCTCATGTGATTGACATGAAAAATAAAGACGCTTTGCTTGAACTTATATATCTTGAAAAACCGACATACATAGTTCCTGAAATAGAGGCTTTGAGCATTGAAGCTTTGGAAATAGCCGAAAAAGAGGGCTTTCATGTGATACCAAACGCCGATGCCGTTAAAAAAACAATGAACCGCAAAAATATACGAAAATTTGCCGCCGAAGAGCTTGGTATAAAGACAAGCCCTTATGTATTTGTAAAATCTTATGACGAATTAAAAAAAGCTGCCGATGAACTCGGATTTCCATGCGTTATCAAGCCTGTTATGAGCTCATCTGGACATGGACAGAGTGTGGCTAAAAAAGAGGCGGATTTAAAGAGCTCATGGGAAATGGCAAAAGAGGCGAGGGGAGATGCGAGCGAACTTATAGTGGAAGGGTTTGTGAATTTTGATTATGAGATTACTCTTTTGACCGCGCGGACGGAAAATGAGAGTATATTTTGCAAACCGATAGGGCATATCCAAAAAGACGGCGATTATATATTTAGCTGGCAGCCTGCACCCATGAAAAAAGAAGTTTTGCTTCAAGCGCAGGATATCGCCAAAAAAGTAACGGACGGACTTGGAGGGCGCGGAATCTTTGGCGTTGAGCTTTTTATAAAAGGCGATGAAGTCTATTTTAGCGAAGTAAGTCCGCGTCCTCATGATACAGGTATGGTTACTATGATATCGCAATCTCAAAGCGAATTTGCCTTGCATGTAAGGGCTATTTTGGGACTTCCTTTGGATTTTACATTTTTGGGCGAAGCGGCAAGCGCGGCGTACAAGGCGGAGGCAGAAAGCGCAAATCCGCATTTTGAAGTGCCGAATAGTGCGTTTTCTAAAAATTCATTTGTCAGAATATTTGGTAAGCCAAATGCTCATAAAGGGCGAAGAATGGCTGTCGCGCTTGTGCAAGATGAGGTAGAAAAAGCCAAAAAAAGAGCGGAAGAGATAGTCAAAAGTATAAAATTGATAAAATAAGTTGATATTTTTACAGGTTTATAAAACTGCAGTAAGAAAATTTTCACTTATCTATTTTATTGCTTTTTGCTGCCGTCTTTGTCGTTTTATCATAATACAGTGCGGTATGGATTGCCGCGACACTTCGTGTCTCGCAATGACGGAATTATCTTTTCCTCTGTCATTGCGAGGAGTGCGAGCAAAGCGCGATAGGACGAAGCAATCCAAAAAAATCCCTCTCTTCCATCATTGCGAGCAACCGCGGCAATCAAGAATTTTCATTATTGTACTTCCTTTTTGTTATTTCTGCAGCCTTTTTAGTCATTGCGAGGGGTGCGAAGCACGACGAAACAATCCAGGATTTATAATAATAAAAAACTATTGTTATAGATAATAAATATCTTTTTAATTTCATTCATACACGGATATTTTTTCTATAAATTGCCGCGCTTTGCTCGCAATGACAGAAGAATAAAAATTGCCGCGCCCGTTTTCAAGAAATATTTTGTTTTACAAAAACACTTCGCTTGTTTTCAGCAGTTCGCAAGACGGAATTGTGTGGCAGAAATAACTGAAAGAGGCTTGCAATGACGAAGCTGAGTAGATATTGTCATATTTGCGGACTTTTTATCACTCCCGCGCACTCGGCAATTAAACTTATGTCATTCTCCTGTAAGAAAGAAATCCAAAAAAAACACTTTTCCGTCATTGTGCGTTTTTTGCCGAAGTATGTCTCCTCTCCGTCATTGCGAGGAGCGCAGAGACGAAGCAATCCAGCCATTGCAAAAAAAGAAATGATGAAGCATTTTACCATTAGAATACAAACAACACGCATGTATCGCTTCTCGTATTTGGCAGTATAAAA
>JAISNU010000154.1 GCA_031276075.1 Campylobacteraceae bacterium | reverse complement strand
TTGTTGTATAATGCCCAAATATTTTTTCAGAAACAGGTATAATAGATGAATAAAATATTCAAAAGCTTTACGGCTTTTTTATTAATTATTGGTTTTATACATGCAGACGCTATTCGTTTGGAAATTTTATAGTAGGGCAAAAGTTAAAAATTAAGCCGTTTTTCTATTTTTATCAATTTTGCATGAAGCCATAGCGAAAACAATATTACCGCCGTACCGATAGAGAGCGTGATATAGTTTTCTACTTTGCCCCAAATGGCGATATTTACGATAAGCCCCGCAGGAATTAAAGCGTTATTCATAATGCCCAATACGCCCGCATCTACCATTGTAGCGCCTTTATTCCACAAGAAATATCCGACTCCGGAAGCGGCTAAACCGAGCCAGATTAGGACAAACCACTGTTTTGGGGAGGGATTGATATATTCAAAATCGCCGAATATAAAAAATGCAAGCGCAGTTATGGCAAACGCGCCGAAATGAAAATAGCCGAAAATATCTTTTTGGTCAAAACTTTGATTCTTTTCTATAACATATTTATACGCGCTTTGTCCTATCGCAAAACAGATATTTGCCGCTTGTATGAGTAAAAATCCTATAAAAAAACCTTCGTTTACATTGTCATATCGTATGATAAATGCCCCAAGTACGGCAATCGCCGCGCTTATGAGATATAAAAAATGAAATCGTTTTGCCAAAATATCATATATAAGCGTTACATAAAACGGTGTAAATATCGTAAAAAGCAGGATTTCAGGCACGCTCAAAAAGCCGTAAGAGTGGTACAAAAGCAGATACATGACGCCTATTTGTATAGAGCCTATAAGCAGCAGTTGAAATTGCAAAACAAGCGGTACGCTGCGAAATTTCGTAAACGGTATAAACAGCGCCGCGGCTAAAAATATGCGCACAAAGACTAAAAAATATTTATCCAAACCCATAAGATATTCGGCTATGAGGCTGAATGAAAAAGCCCATAATATCGTTACTATTACTAAATAAAACATATATGCTCCAAATTAAGTAAGTTCGTATGAAATCGGCAGGATAAACAGTAAATCCCGAGGCGGTTTCGGAAAGTTTCTAGAAGCTTTTTCTATTGATTTGATAGCGCTGGTATCAAGCATTGCAAAACCTGAACTTTTAGTGATTTCCAAAAGGACAATATTTCCGTCTTTGTCAATTTTTATCTTTATTGTTGCAACGCCCTCCATGCGCATCTGTTTTGCTTTTGAAGGATAATTTTTTTTCGCTTCTTTGTCTATGGCGGCTCTGATAATCGCTATAATATGATCATCTTCCGTCGTAGAAGACGCTGTTGCTTCATTGCCGCTGTTTTGCGATTGTACTGTGGACGCGGCTGTTGCGGCTACTTGCGGCTGCTGCTCTACATCCGGAGTGTTTTCGGCAGATTCGGTTGTTTGTTCTTCTACTATCTCTTCGGTATTTTGCTGAATTTCAGGCTCTTTTGGAACAGGAACAGGGTCGTTTTTTATTATTTGCTGATGAACAGGCTCGGGCAATTTTGGTTGTGGCGGTTCTTTGGGTTTTGGTTCATCTTGTTGTGGCGGCTTCTGCTGTTTTGGAATCTCTTCTTGATATTCGGGCTGCTGTTTGCTGGTAAATGCAGTAAGAGCCATTTTCAGAGAAGCTTTTGAAATTTCTTGCAGCGCTACGACCTCTTTTTTGAAGGTAAAATTTTTATATAAAATAAAAAATGCCCCTCCATGTACAGAGCATGAGAGTATAAAACCAATTAAAAATCCGATAACACTACTTTTTTGACTTCTCATGTTTCGTTACTATCTGTATATTTTCATGACCTTTGTTTTTAAGCACATCTATAACATCTATAAAACGCCCAAAACTGCTGACTTTGTCGCCCAAAATAACAATTTCATCCGAATTTCTAAGCAGTATTACCCTTGCTTGAAACTGTTCAATCGTAACCTCTTTGTCGTTTATGTATAATTTGTCGTCTTCGCTTATAACCAACTCAAGCGGCGGAGCTTGAAACTCCTCTTTTACTGTTGCGCTTGAAGCCGAAGGTAAATCAACCTTTATCTTACCCTGCGCTATAAATGTGGAAACAGTCAAAACGATAGAAAGCAATACCAGCATGACATCTATGAAAGGTACTACATTCATGCCGTCAGGTCGTTTAAGACGCATTTTTATTCGCTTTAAATTTTGCTATTCCGACATCTACCTGTCTTAGGCACATGGCGTATATCATCAAAGTAGGTATTGCGACCAAAAGTCCCGCCGCCGTAGCTTTAAGCGCCAAAGAGAGTCCTATCAAAATGGAGTCCGTATCCAAAGTTCCCTTGCTTGCGCCCATATCGTAAAAAGTTACCATAACGCCGACAACTGTACCCAAAAGCCCTATATACGGAGCATTTGAACCTATAATGGAAAGTCCTGTGAGATTTTTTGTCAAGTCGTTTTCCAAATCATTCTCATTTTCATAATTTTCTATATTATAGGTTTTATAAAAAATAGCTCTTTCAAATGCAAATGTGAGAGACAAAATACTCATAAACCCCAATATACCGAATATGGCATAATCCATATACTCTTTTATAAGCTCCATAAACTCCATAGAATCGCCTTTAAATATAATTTTATGTACCAAATCTGATAATAAATCTCAAATTGTACCATTTTAACTTTTAAATTAGCTTCATAAAAAAATAATATCAAACATTTGATTATATCATTTTAAATTTTATAATAGCTTTATACGGCAAGAGGGCAAAAATTTTATTATCGCATCAGCATTACTAAAATTTTAGCTAAAACAAAGTATAATCCCACTCTGTTTTTCAGGAGTATTTTTTATGTTTGAAGCTGCATGGAAGGCAATCCAAAAAGCCCGAAATATTTTGTTTGTTTCGCATGTCAATCCGGATTGCGATACGCTTGGCTGTTCTTTTGCGCTTTATGATATTTTGCAAAAAACAAACAACAGCTATCTTTTTAATGCTACGCAAAATTTTCCGAGGAGGCTTCAATTTTTGCCTTATTCTGATGAGATACGCTCTTTTTTGCCCGCAAAATTTGATACGGTTGTGGTGTGCGACTGTGCAAGATTTGACAGGACGGGGCTGGATATAACAGCGATACGAAATGAGGCTGAAATAATAAATATAGACCACCACCTTACAAACTCAAATTTCGGCGATATAAATCTTGTAATAAGCCCTCATGCGAGTGCTTGCATGGTAGTATATGAAATGTTGAAAAAAAACGGCGTTAAGCTTACTCCAAAAGCCGCTTCATGTCTTTATGCTGGAACGGTTGACGATACAGGCTTTTTTGCGTACGGCGCGATGGACGCTTCAACTTTTTCAAACATGTCCGAACTTGTAAGTTTGGGCGCAGACCCAATTTCAATCTCCAAACAGTTAAAACAGAGCGTTCCGTTAGCGAGATTCCGACTTAAAGAGTATGTTTCAAAGAGTTTTGATTTGTTGCGCAACGGCATGGTCGGACTTGTTTTTATATATCAGGAAGATTTGAAACGCACGGGCGCAAAAAGAGAGGATACGGAAGATATTATAAACCTTGTAAGAGACCTTGTGAGCGTTGAAATGGCGGTAATGATTTTGGAAGAAGAAGACGGCAGTTTCAAAATATCGCTAAGAAGCAAAAACTCTCTTGATGTTTCAAAAATAGCTCTTAAATTCGGCGGCGGCGGACATTTCGGCGCAGCAGGCTTTGAAAGCTCCATGATGTATGCGGAAGATATAGCGCAAATGATACTTAACGAATTTGACAAAGGAATAAAAGAGTATGGCACGCAGAAACAGTAATTCAAAAAGAAAGCTTTTAATCGCATCGCTTTTTATTATAATTTTGATGGCTTTCATTTATAACTCCAAAATATTTGAAAGAGAGCCGCCGCAGATTTTGTCCGACGAGGTTATATATTGGAATTTAAAAAAGCCTCTTAGTATCAAAATAAGCGATGCAAGCGGCATTAAACGCGTTTTGATACAGCTTGGAGACGGAGAGAACAATATAACTTTGTTCAACGAAAAGCATAACTCAGACGAGAAAGAGCTTGAATTTAATATTACTTTTCCAAAAAAAGGTTTTTATAACAGGCAAAATGAATACAGGCTAAGTTATGAAGTTGTAGATCACAGCTTTTGGAACTTTTTCATGGGTAATAAAATCATTAAAGAGTCGGTTATTATTGCAGACAGACAAGATCCGCTCATACATGTAGCCGCGAACTCTTACAAAATTACAAAAGGCGGCGCGGGAGTCGTTATTTTTAAGACGGAAGACGCCAATCTGAAAGAGACATATGTACAAACGGCTTTCGGTAAAAAATTCAAAGCCGTTCCTTTTGGAAAAGAGGGTTATTATATATCGCTTGTAGTATGGCCAAGAGCGCAGAAAAATTTTGGCGGCGCTGAAATAGTCGCAATAGACCTTGCGGGCAATATGGCTCATGAGAAGATAAAATACTATTTTCAGGATAAAAATTATAAAAGTTCCAAAATCCAACTTACCAATACATTTTTGGACGGTTCCATAACTTCGCTTGCGCGCGATATAGCCAATGATGAAACGCAAGGCATGAGTTCTTTGGAAAAGTTTGTATTTATCAATAATGTTTTAAGAAAAGAGAGTCTTGAAGCGATAGAGAAGGTTTCGGATAGTATGGATTATACTCAATATTTTGCGCTTAAACCGTTTTATCCATTGAAAAACAGTGCGGTTGTGGCTGGTTACGGCGATTTTAGAATATATGAATACAATAAGGAAAAAGTGAGCGAATCGTACCATTTGGGGCTTGATTTGGCAAGTACGGCGGAAGCGGAAATAGTTTCAAGCAATAGAGGCAAAGTGGTATTTGCAGGAGAAAACGGCATTTACGGCAAAATGCTTGTCATATATCATGGGCTTGGCATCTATTCGCTGTATGCGCACTGCTCAAAACTGTTAGTTCAAGAGGGCGATGAAGTAATGGCGGGACAAACGATAGCCAAAACGGGAAAAACAGGTTTTGCGTTTGGCGACCATCTGCATTTTGGCATAGTTATACACGGTATAGAGGTCAGACCTGAAGAGTGGATGGATGAAAAATGGATGAGAGATAATCTGTTTGAGGTTATAAACAGCGCAAATGATTTAATTAACAGTGAAAATAATAGCGCTAAATGGTAAAATAACTAAAAATATGGTATAAATACAAATTATTTTTATTAAATTTAAAAAAGGAAAAGGCTTTGAAACAGACGACCATCCTTAATAGGGTGGAGGGCGTAGGCATCGGACTTCATAAAGGCGAGCCGATACGGATTATATTAGAACCGTTAGAAGCGAACAGCGGTATCGTTTTTTACAGAAGCGATATTGCAGCAAGCATACCCGCGCTCCCGCAATATGTTGTAAATACGCAAATGGCAACAGTCATAGGTACGGGAGAAACAAGCGTAATTTCAACCATAGAGCACCTCCTTTCAGCTGTCAGCTCTTACGGTATAGATAATTTGCGCATCATTGTAGATAGTGCCGAAGTACCCGTCATGGACGGCAGCAGCGCGAGTTTTTGCATGATGCTGGATGAAGCGGGAATAAGAGAGTTGGATGCGTATAAAAAAGTTATTGTTATTAAGCGCGACATTGAAGTAAGGGAAGGCGATAAATTTTCGCGCGTTTATGCGTCAAACAATCCGACATATCATTTTATTATTGATTTTGCGCATCCTGTTATAGGGCGGCAGGAATATACTTACGAATTTTCCAAAAAGAATTTTTTGGAGCATATATCAAGAGCGAGAACTTTTGGCTTTTTGAAAGACGCGCAGGTTTTGCGCAGCATGGGGCTTGGTCTTGGCGGTTCTTTGGATAATACTATTATTATGGATGACAGAAAGATATTAAATCCCGAAGGACTTCGTTTTTCAAATGAATTTGTACGCCATAAAATTTTAGATGCTATCGGCGATTTGTGCCTGCTTGGTATGCCGATGCTGGGCAGTTACGACTCATATGCGGGAAGCCATAAATTAAACCACTTACTTACAAAAGAGATACTCAAAGACCCGCAAAATTATGAAGTGAAAACTGTCAGTAAAGCCGTCTGGCATGAAAAGGCATTCGCATAAAAATCAAAATAGACGCGCTTGTACTTGCGCTCTCAACGCCGTTATTGGCGGGAGTTTACGATAAAAACAGTTTGATAAAAGAGTATAAAAGCGATGAACCTGCGAGCGAAGCGCTGCCAAAAATATTTGATGAAATTTTGCATGATTATGATATCGGCGCGCTTTTTTATATAAACACTCCGGGCAGTTTCATGTCTATCAAGGTAAGTTATGTTTTTTTAAAAAGTTTGTCCATTGCAGTTAAAGCGCCGCTTTTTGCATGCGAAGGGTTTGCTTTTAACGGAAACGCTCCCATCAAAGCGCTTGGTTCGCAATGGTTTTTTAAAGAAAAAGAGGGTATCGTGCTAAAACCAAATCCCGCAGAGGAAGCGTCTTCGTTTGCACTGCCGTTCGTGTTAGATAAAAATATGTTCAGTACTGAGAGCGAGCCTCTCTATATTTTACCTGCGGTTTAGGAGAAAAATTGAGAATTACGATAAAGGTTCCTGCAACAAGCGCGAATTTGGGACCGGGATTTGATGCCTTGGGACTTGCTTTGAAACTTTACAATGAAACTGTTATAGAAAGCTCAAATTACTTTTCCATATCTGTAAAAGGCGAGGGCAGCGAAAATTCTCATATAAAGACAAACAATACATTTGTAACCGTTTTTTACGATATATATAAAGAGCTTACCGGAAAAAGGGATAATTTTAGATTTTCTTTTTTTAACTCCATACCGTTTTCAAGAGGTTTAGGCAGTTCGTCATCTGTAGTAGTAGGCGCTATCGCCGCCGCTTATAAAATGGCGTGTTTTAAAGTGGATAAGGATTGCATTGTAAACCGCGCTCTTGTTTACGAGGCGCATCCGGATAATATTACGCCTGCCGTTTACGGGGGTTTTATATCCGCCGTTGTAGATAAAGGCAAAGTTATAAAAATAAAAAAAGAGATTCCCGATATATTGAAAGCCATAGTCGTGATACCTGATGTTGCAATGTCCACAAAACGCTCCCGCAGTATTTTGCCAAAGCAATACAAAATGAAAGACGCTGTTTTTAACCTGTCTCATGCTGCGCTTTTAAGCGCCGCTTTCATCAGCGAGCAGTGGGATATGCTCAAAATTGCTTCTCAAGACGCAATGCATGAGAATATGCGTATGCAGGCTTTAGACGAGCTTTTTGAAGTAAGGCGCATAGCTTACGAAGAGGGCGCGCTTCTTAGCGCGCTTTCGGGAAGCGGTTCAAGCTTTTTAAATTTAGTTTATGCAAAACATGCAAATAAGCTTTTAAATGCGTTAAAATCCTCATTTCAAGAGTTCAAAATTCTTGAGCTTGATATAGATAATGATGGATTTAGTATCGCAGAGAGTTAAAAGCGGGAAATTTTGGTATAATATGAGCGAAAAAAATAGCCCCGTGCGCATGTGTGTAGTATGCAAAAGCCGTTTAAGTCAAAAATCTCTTTATAGATTTCAAATAAGAGAGGGCGTTTTAAAGCCGTTTTGCAAAAACGGAAGGAGTTTTTATATCTGTAAAGTATGCCTTGATGGAAATCAGCAGAAACTTATAAAAATATTAAACAACAAATACAACCTAAACTTGCCTTATGTACCGACATACGGTGAATTTTTGAAGGAGATATCGTTAAATGGTTGAAAAAGTCAAAATCGTAGAGATAGCCAGAGAGGTTGGCGCAACAAATAAAACTATTATAGAAAAAGCCCTTGAACTCGGGCTTGATGCAAAAGCTTCAACAAGCGCTATAACCGTAGAAGAGGCAGACAGGCTTGTAAATTACATACTTACAGGTATTGATAATGCGCCGCCGAAAAAAGAGCCGAAACCTCAGCCTGAAAAAATTGAACACAAGACAGAGATTAAAACTCAAACAAAACAAAAAACAGAGCAAAAACAGACGCAAAAGCCAACAAAGACAAAGCATGAACAGCAGTTCCGCCAAAAACAAAAAGAGTTTCCAAAGCAGCCTGCCATAGAAGTAAACATTCAGCCTCAAACGATACTCCCGCCGCAAAATATCGCATCCGAATCGCTTGCAGAAGCGAGCTTGAAACAGCGCAGAGGGTTGGTATTTGTAAAGAAAAAAAGAGCTGAAGCGCCTGTTGTAACCGAAAATATTGATGAGAAAAAAACCGTAAAATTAGCGCCGTCTTTGGAGAGCATGTTTTCAAATATGATGTCCGGCATGCAGCAATTAGCGGAGATGCGCCAAAAACGCAAAAAACCTAAAAAAAGTTCTACTGCCAAAAAAGAAGATGGTTCAAAAATAGACCTTTTATCAGATAGAGACTTGGGCGAGGGCAGTTACGATATTGAAGAGAATATGGTTGTGCTTCCAGACTTGACGATTAATCTTGAAACAAAAAGATTTGAAGATGAAAAGCGCAAAGTCCAAAATCCTTCGCAAGTTAAGACCGTTAAATACAATCCGTTTTTAGAGCAGGGCATTCAGCGAAAATCATTCAAAAAACATAAAAGAAGAGTTGAAGAGAAGAGCGAAGAGAATGTGAAAGCTATTGAGATTCCGGAAGATATAAGAGTTTATGAATTTGCCGATAAGATCAATAAACAGCCTGCCGAAATCATTAAAGTTCTTTTTACGCTCGGCGTCATGGTAACAAAAAACGACTTTTTAGATAAAGACGCTATTGAGATTTTAGCCGAAGAGTTCGGCATAGAGGTAAATGTCGTAAATGAACGGGAAGAGTTTGACTATGTTAAGGCTTACGATGAAGAGACAAGCCATCATTTGGAAGAGAGAGCGCCCGTTATCACGATAATGGGACATGTTGATCATGGTAAAACATCGCTTCTTGATTATATCAGAAAGTCGCATGTAGCGGGCGGCGAAGCGGGCGGTATCACGCAGCATGTAGGCGCTTATGCGGTAGAACAGCATGGTAAAAAGATTACTTTTATAGATACTCCCGGACATGAAGCGTTTACGGAAATGAGAGCCAGAGGCGCTCAGGTAACCGATATTGTTATCATTGTTGTAGCGGCTGACGACGGCGTCAAACCTCAAACCATAGAAGCTATTTCGCATGCGAAAGCCGCAAAAGTACCGATGATTATCGCCGTAAATAAGATAGATAAACCTGCGGCAAATCTTGACCAGGTGAAAAGCCAATTGGCTGAACTCAATATACTGCCTGTTGATTGGGGCGGAGAGCATGAATTTGTAAATGTATCGGCAAAAAGCGGAGAAGGAATAGAACATTTATTAGATGTGATACTGCTTCAAGCCGAACTTATGGAGCTTAAAGCGGACGCTTCAAGAGATGCCAAAGCTACCGTCATAGAAAGTTCTATGGAAAAAGGTAGAGGTCCTGTTGCTACCGTGATAGTCAAAAACGGTACGCTAAGAGTCGGCAATACTGTTGTCGCGGGCGTTGCATACGGCAAAGTAAGAGCGTTATTAAATGCCGCAGGGCAAAATATAGAAGCTATTCATCCCGGAGAACCGGGAATTATTGTCGGTCTTAGCGAAGTGCCGCTTGCAGGTGAAACTGTGGTCAAAGTGGAAAATGATAAAATAGCCAGAGAATACGCCGGTAAAAAAGCCGAATATTTGCGCCAAAAAGAGTTGTCCAAGTCCACTAAAATTACGATAGACGAGCTTGGCGCAATGATAGCCGAAGGCGAACTTAAAGTCTTGCCTGTTATCGTAAAAGCCGATGTCGGCGGCAGTCTTGAAGCTATCAAAGGAAGTCTTGAAAAACTGCGCAATCAAGAAACCAAGATAAATATTATCCATAGCGGTATAGGCGGTATCAGCGAAAGCGATATCGCTTTGGCAAATGCAAGTCAAAACAGTGTTATTTTGGGTTTCAATGTGCGTCCCACTGGCGCTGTGAAAGAGAAAGCCAAAACGCTTGGCGTGGAGATAAAGACTTACAATATTATTTACAACCTTATAGACGATGTCAAAGGATTGTTAAGCGGTCTTATGTCGCCTGTAATACGCGAAGAAAATCTCGGGCAGGCACAGGTGCGCGAAGTCTTCGTCGTGCCTAAAATCGGCGCGATTGCGGGCTGTATGGTAACAGAAGGCGTTATCAACCGCGGCGCAAAAATAAGAGTTATCAGAGAAGGCGTTGTTATATACGAGGGTATTATTTCATCTTTGAAACGGTTTAAAGATGACGCCAAAGAGGTTGGCAAGGGTCTTGAATGCGGCGTTGGCATAGAAAATTTCAACGATATAAAAGCGAACGATTTTATAGAGAGTTTTAAACATGTTGAGGAGCAAGCCGTTTTATGACGCAAAATGAAATCAAGCAAAAAAGAGTTGAAAGCATTTTGAAAGAGCTTGTTCCCGAAGCTCTTTCAACGCTTGAAGATGAGCAGCTGCGTGGACTTGCCGTAACTGACGCCGTCTGTCATAAAGGGCGCTATGATGCGGATATTTACCTTGATAAAACAGCTTTGATGGATGCGGAAATATTGCAGATTTACTCAAAGCTAAAAAAGGTAAAAAACTATATACAAAATTATTGCGCCAATGAAGAGGGATGGTTCAGGACGCCCAATCTCACATTTCATTTTGATGATTTATTAGAAGAGCAAAACCGCATGGATAAACTTTTTGAAAAGATAGAAAAAGAGTTAAAACAATGAATGAAAATATAGAAAAAATCATACTAAGCTGCGGAGTTCAATTATATGATTTTGAAAGCGTTACGGAAAATGGACATAAAATTTTTCGCATATATATTACATGTGAAGACGGCGTAACGCTTGAAAAGTGCGAAGAGATAAGCAAAATTATTTCGCCGATTTTTGATTTAAACCCGCCCGTACAAGGGCAGTATTTTCTTGAAGTAAGTTCTCCGGGGATTGAAAGGACGCTAAAACTCCCGAAACATTTCAAAGCTTCTATCGGCAGTAAAGTCAAGATAAATCTAAGCGGCGGCGGAAGTTTTCAAGGCGTTATTAAAGCCGCAAATGATGATGGCGCAGATATAGACGGTCAGTTTATCAATTATGCTGACATCAACAAGGCAAAAACCTGTTTTGAATGGTAACAAACGATAAATTTTACCTTTCATTAGCTCTAAATGAGGCTTGGAAATATCAAGGTTTGACTTACCCAAATCCTGCTGTCGGATGCGCTATAACAGATAAAAACGGCGCGCTTTTGGCGGTTGCTGCGCATAAAAAAGCAGGTTTGCCTCATGCTGAATTGGAAGCTGCAAAAGAAGCATTGACAAAATTAAATCCCCTTTTAATATTTCCATCCGAACCGAATGAACTTTATGCTTTTATTAGCAAAAATCATAATAATTTACTGAAAAATTCAACCTTTTATGTTACTCTTGAGCCCTGCTCCCATCAAGGTTTAACGCCTCCATGCGCCCATCTTGTCGTAACTCTCGGCGCGAGAAAAGTTTTTATCGGCTCTTTGGATAAAACAAAAAAAGCAAAAGGCGGCGCGCAGATTTTAAGAAAAAGCGGCATAGAAGTGGAAGAGGGCGTTTTAAAAAAGGAGTGCAATGAACTTTTGGAACCTTTTTTATTGTGGCAGGGCGGAAGTTTTTCATTTTTTAAGTTGGCTTTAAGGCTTGACGGGACATACGACAACGGCATTATCACTTCGCATGAAGCAAGAGTTTTCATGCATAAAATGAGAAGCGTTTGCGATTTAATCGTCATAGGAGGCGAAACGCTGCGTGCTGATAATCCTGTGCTTGACGCAAGATTGGTTAATGGCAAAGCTCCCGATGTACTTATTTGTACAACAAAAAATATAGAAAAAAACGCTAATGTTTTTAGTGTGAAAAATAGAAAAGTATTAGTACAAAACAGCCTTGAATTTCCGAAAAAATACAAAAATATTATGATAGAAGGCGGCAGTAATTTTTTGCGCGCCATGAACGGCAAAACGGATAGGTTTTTGATTTTTCACGGCAGTGATTTTGGTTTAAGCGGCAGCAAAAGGATAGAGACAGATTTAAAACTCAAACTTCTTTATCAAGGCTGTGTTGGAAATTGTTCGTTTGGATGGCACAGTAAAGTAATATAAGTATTTAAGCTTTTATTTGCTAATCTATATAGTTTGATTTCAAAGAATAGAAAGATGATTTTAAAATGAAAAGTATTTTATTAAAAATAATTTTTATTTGCATATTGATGCCCTGTAGCCTTTTTGCGCAAGAGGCTGAAAATAGGACAGGCGAGCAGATATTTAAAAAAATATGCTCGGGCTGTCATGGAAAAGACGGCAATACGCAGGCGTTTGGCATCAGCAGAAAGCTTGTGGAGATACCTGCCGCCGAGATGAGCGACAGACTGACGCTTTTTTATAGCGATAAAAATCTCCAAAGCTCCGGCGGCGTAAGCGGAGTGATGAGTAAGCAGACTTCAAACTTAAACAAAGAGGAATTTAACGGCGTATTATTGTACATACAGCAAAATTTTGCCGCAGATAAAGCTGCCGATAAATAAAAACTCCTTTTTGCATTATTAATTTTACATAAGGCTTTATATTGGAAACTTGCAGCAAGCAAAAAAAAATTATACAAATGTTTGACGATATCGCCCCTACATACGACAAAGCGAATCATATTCTTAGCATGGGCATAGATATTTCATGGCGCAAAAAAGCATGCGATAAAACTTATGAATTTATTGCGGCAAAAGAGGTTGGACTGATAATTGATGTTGCTTGCGGTACGGGCGACATGATAGGTTTTTGGCGCAAAAGAGCAAAGAAAAAAGAGATAAATATCAAAAGGGTTCTCGGCGTAGATCCGTCGTTAAAAATGTTAAACGCCGCAAAAAAAAAGTTTTCCGATACGGATTTTGTAGAAGCTCAGGCTGTTAATCTGCCTTTGCCGAACGCATGTGCTGATATTTTGAGTATCAGTTACGGCATACGAAATGTGATAGAGCGGCAAAAAGCTTTTAAAGAGTTTGCAAGAGTTGTAAAAAAGGGCGGTTTTGTCGTTATATTGGAATTTACAAAAGATGACAAAAAAGGAGTTTTGCACTTTTTAAAACAGTTTTATTTGCATAAAATACTCCCGCTTTTAGGCGCTCTTATATCAAAAAATTACGAAGCTTACAAATATCTGCCCGACTCCATAAATGGCTTTTTAACCGCTTCAACTTTACAGGACGAATTAAAAGAAGCCGGATTTAAAACAGAGTATGTCAAAAGTTTCTCTTTTGATATTTCAACGCTTCTGATAGCTAAAAAATGTTAAGCGTAGCCGAATTAAACCGACAGATAGAGGCTATTTTAGAGAGTACCTTTTTGCATGTCAGAGTTGAGGGCGAAATATCGCGCCCGACATATCATGCATCAGGACATGTCTATTTTACCCTCAAAGACATCGACAGCGCGATATCATGCGTTATATTTAAAGGAAATGCAAAAGGACTTAAATTTGAATTGGAAGAGGGCTTGAAAGTAGTTGTAGACGGAAGTATTACCGTATATGTCCCGCGCGGAAACTATCAGATAAACTGCCTTCACATAGAACCTTCCGGTGTCGGCGCGCTTGCCAAGGCTTATGAGCAGTTAAAAGCCAAGCTTGAAAAAAAAGGCTATTTTGAAAATAAAAAGCCGCTTCCACGGTTTCCTTCCGTTATTGCGGTTGTAACTTCCGCTTCAGGCGCAGCATGGCAGGATATGTTGAAAGTCGCTGCCAAAAGGTGGCCATTGGCAAAGCTTATTTTGATTCCAGCTTTGGTACAGGGCGAAGGCGCGGCGGCATCCATATCGCAGGCTATAAAAAAAGCCGATGCGCTTGGATGCGATGTGATAGTAGCAGGACGCGGCGGCGGAAGCGTTGAGGATTTGTGGGCGTTTAACGAAGAATCCGTTGCAGACGCTATATATTATGCAAAAACGCCTGTTATATCGGCTGTGGGGCATGAGATAGATTATGTAATAAGCGATTTCGTAGCGGACGCAAGAGCGCCAACGCCCTCAGCGGCAATGGAGATGATACTGCCTCAGCAAGACGAGTTGAAGCAGACTGTTGACTATATGATATTGCAGTTTACAGAGATATTTAAAAAGATATTTTTCCAAAAAGAGCAGATTTTGACGCATATAAGCGAGCTGTATAAAAAAAATTCGTTTGATACAAGGATAAAATTTCAACTGTTAGAAGCTGCGGCGTTGAAAAAATCTCTAAATGCCGCGTTTTACAATGCGCTTGCTTTTAAAGAGCAGAATGTAAAAGAGTTTTTTGTGCGTTTTGAAAACAAAAGTGCGCAAATTTTGAATCTAAAAGAGAATATTTTAAAAAGTTTTCAAAATATGTATGTTTTAAAAGAACCCACAAAAGAGAGCAAAGATGGGTTTGCGCAGATAGTGAAAAACAGTAAAAAAACGCCGCTTGAAGAGATAGAAGAGGGCGACGAATTTGAACTCCAAACGCCAAAAATCAAACTTGCCGCAAAAGCATTAAAAAAAGCCGTCCAAAATCTGCCAAAATAGGATATTTTGTAAAATATTTAAGGTGCAATTTTCAAATTTGTTCCGGCATTATTTTTTATCCTTTCCGTCATTGCGAGCGAAGCGCGGCAATCCAAGTCATATTTTATTTTTTCACATTCTTGCATGAACATA
>JAISNU010000067.1 GCA_031276075.1 Campylobacteraceae bacterium | reverse complement strand
GCTCCTCGCAATGACATAAAGAAGGCATTGCCATATTCCTTGCAATGACGGAACAGAAATTAAAGAAGACAAGGAAAGAGAAAAATAACGAATTACTGTACTGTTTTAAATGAGTTTTTGCAGGCTAAAAGGCTCTGTTATTATTCTGGAATCGGCAGTCGGTTTGAGGAACAGGACTTTTCATATTTATAGGAAAATTTTAAACTAACTAATACTGTAAATCAAATCTTGACTGAAAGGCAGGAGAGATAAAATAAGCTCTATTGGGTGCGGTATAAAGCGTAATGCTGCATAATGTAAATCCCATTATAATTTTCTGCTTATTTCATACAACTTGTTCAATTGCGCTCTATGTTTATGGTAAATCTCATTATATATTTCTTACTTACTTTTTAATATGCGTTTTTCAGAAAAAAAGGATAGTAAAATTTGCATGCGGAAAGTGTAAAACAAGCCGCATGGTGAATTTGTTTTGCATTCATATTTAATATGAAAAAATAAAGCTGTATGCTTATTTTCTCGTGATATGCTTGTTTTATGAGCTATCGTCCGCTTGCGCATGAACTACAAAAGCCAACAGAGTAATTTTATTTTGTAATTATCAAGATTTGCCGCATATCATAAAGCGAATTTTAACAGCCAATAAAACAAAATCCGCTTTATTCATTTACTCTTTTATCCTGTAATTCGGCGCTTCCTGCGTAATAATAACATCATGCACATGGCTCTCTTTGAGTCCCGCGCTTGTGATTTCTACAAATTCCGCCTTATCTTGAAAATCGACTATATTTTTAGCTCCGACATAACCCATTGAAGAACGAAGACCGCCTGTCATCTGATGTATAACGCTTTTGAGAGTTCCTGCGTACGGTACGCGCCCTTCAATGCCCTCAGGCACCAATTTGTCCGCCGCCGTTCCTTCCTGAAAATATCTATCCGTGCTTCCTTTTGTCATTGCGCCTATGCTGCCCATGCCGCGGTATGTTTTGTACTGTCTGCCTTGAAAAATGATAAGTTCCCCAGGGCTTTCGTCCGTCCCTGCGAGCAGGCTTCCTATCATGACACAGCTCGCACCTGCCGCCAGCGCTTTGGCTATATCGCCCGAATATTTTATACCACCGTCCGCGATAATGGGCACCCCATATTTTTTACCTGTTTTTGCGCACTCGTCTATCGCGGAAATTTGCGGCACGCCTACACCCGCGACTATCCTTGTAGTGCAGATAGAGCCCGGTCCTATGCCGACTTTTACGCCGTCAGCGCCAGCTTTTACCAAAGCTTCAACGCCTTCGCTTGTGGCTACATTGCCCGCGATGACTTGTATGTCAAAATTTTTCTTTATATTTTTTACCGTATCTATAATGCCTTTTGAGTGTCCATGCGCGGAGTCAAGCACAAGCACATCTACACCTGCTTCCACAAGGGCTTTGACTCTGTCAAGCTGCCCCACTCCGATAGCCGCGCCCACTCTTAAACGCCCAAATTTATCTTTGTTTGCCTGCGGATACTCTTGCCGTTTTTTCAAATCTTTTATAGTGATAAGCCCTTCAAGTTTACCATCAGCGCTTATTATCGGAAGTTTTTCTACTTTATTTGTCTGAAATATTTTCTCCGCATCGTCAAGATTGATACCTTTCAAGGCGGTTATAAGGGGCGGTTTTGTCATAACTTCGCCGACTGTTTTACTATAATCTGTCTCAAAACGCAAATCGCGGTTAGTCAATATGCCGATGAGATTTCTGCTTTTATCAATGACAGGCACGCCTGAAATCCTGTATTCGGACATAATATCCAGCGCATCTTGTATCGTTTGCTGCGCCTCCACAGAAACCGGATCTATGATAATGCCGCTTTCGCTTTTTTTAACGCGCCTGATTTCGCGCGCTTGAGAGGCAATATCCATATTTTTATGCACTATGCCGATACCGCCCAGCCTTGCCATCATAATCGCCGCTCTATGTTCCGTTACCGTATCCATCGCCGCAGAGATAATGGGAGTATTAAGCGGAATATTTCGCGTAAGTTTTGTTGAAATATCAACCTCTCTTGGTAAAATTTCCGAATACTGCGGGACAAGCAGCACATCTTCAAATGTCAAAGTCTTAGCGCGGATTTTCATGATACTATTTTCCTTTCAAAATTGTTTCTAAACTAAACGCCCCGTCAAGCAGCGTCTGCTCGTCATAGTGTTTGGCTGTCAATTGCAAGCCGACCGGCAATCCCTCGTTGGAGACAGGAACGGATATGGCGGGAACTCCGCAGAGATTTACGCCTATCGTATAAATATCGCTCAAATACATCTCCAAAGGATTGCTTATCGCGCCAAATTTAAATGCCCTCGTCGGCGTTACCGGCGAGAGTATCAAATCAGCCTCTTTCAGTATCTGTTCATAATTGTTTTTTATCAAATGTCTTGCTTTTTGGGCTTGTATGTAGTAAGCGTCGTAATATCCGCTGCTAAGCACGAAAGTACCCAAAAGTATGCGTCTTTTTACTTCGTCTCCAAACCCTTCGCTTCTGGTTTTTACATACATCTCTTTGAGATTTTTATCTTCAACTCTTCTGCCGTATCTCACTCCGTCAAAACGGCTTAAATTCGCGCTTGCTTCGGCTGTGGCAACGACATAATATGCCGCAACATCATATTTTGAATTGAGCATATTTTTATATACTATCTCGTGTCCGTTGGAACGCAAAGCTGTTATGGCGTTTTCTATGCCTTTTCGTATATCTTCGGAGGCTTCGTTCAGAAAGTTTTCAATGACTGCGATTTTTAATTTTCTATTTGGATTAAGTTTTGGGGCTGTCGGTACATGGGAGATATTCGCGCTTGTAGAATCTTTACTCTCATGTCCGGCAATAATATCAAATAAAATAGCGGCATCTTCAACATTCTGCGTGATAGGTCCTATTTGATCCAATGAGCTTGAAAATGCGGTCAAACCGTAACGGCTTACTTTTCCATATGTGGGTTTGAGTCCTACGCATCCGCAAAAAGCTGCAGGCTGACGGATACTCCCTCCCGTGTCGCTTCCAAGCGCGGCTATGGCTATGCCTCCCGCGACTGCTGCCGCGCTTCCTCCGCTGCTTCCGCCGGGAACTCTTTCATTGTCCGCAGGATTTAGCGTTTTGCCGTAAAATGAAGTCGCGGTTGTGCTTCCCATAGCAAACTCGTCCATATTTGTTCTGCCGAATGCGCTTAAATTTGCCTTTGCCATATTTGTGATAACGCTCGCATCATAAGGCGATACATATCCTTGCAATATCTTTGACGCGCATGTAACGCTCCAGCCTTTTACCTGTATATTATCTTTAATGGCTATCGGAATACCTTCACCATTTGTATTTATCTCTTCGTTTGTTAACTGTTCCACATAAGCGCCAAGATATTTCGTCTCTTTTATCTTTTTTGCAAGATTTTTTCTTAACTCTTTTATCTCGTCTTTATTTAACTTCAATGCTTCTTTTAGCGTTATCATATTAAGCCCTTATTTTAATTTATCACAGCCGCAATTAGGAGTTGTCATTTTTTCCTTTCAGCATATTTACGATTAATATCCCCACAGCGATACAAAGACATATAACGACCACACTGGCAACGATAAACGAAAATGGTATCGGACTTGACAAATCAACCATTTATAACGCCCTCGCAGCGTTCACACAAATGCTCTTCATGCGCGCTTCTTAGTTTCCAGCATCTTGGACACTTATGGTTTTGGGCTCTTACGATAGTAAAAGACTCGCCCTCAACTTCAAAATTACCCAAAATCTCCCCCTTGACGCTGTTGCCAAATTCGCTTACAGTAAACCAGTCTTCAGCATCTTTCGCGCCCATTTTTGCAAACTCTTCGCAAGTTGCGGCAATATTTAATTCTAATGTAGATTTGATAATTTTATCTTTTTTCAAAGTATCTACTATCTCAAAAAATTTCTCTCTGGCAAGAGTTAAAAATTCGCCGTTAAGCTCGCTTTGCACGCTATCAAGCGGTTTATATGCCAAATCAAATGCATCGCCTTTTTTAATAATCGGCGGCGCATAATCCATAACCTCGTCAACCGTATATGTAAGTACGGGCGCGATAAGCGGCAGCATCGTTTCAAGTATTAACGCCATCGCGCTTTGCGCGCCTCTGCGCGGGGCTGAGCGTTGATCGTCGCAATAAAGTCTGTCTTTGCAAATATCCATATATATGCCGCTAAGCTCATTGGCAATAAAAGAGTTTAAAAGCGAATATCCTCTTAAAAAATCATAATTCAAAAAAGCTTCATTTGCTTCGTCAAACACCTTTTTAGCGGCTGCAAGTATCCATCTGTCTATCGCGCTCAAATTTTCAACCTTTGAGATACTCTCCAAACCATCTATGGACGCCAATAAAAACCTAAGCGTATTTCTTATCTTTCTGTACTGTTCAGCAACCTGCTTTATGATATTTTCGCTGATTTTAAGTTCGCTTCTATAATCGCTTGTCGCCACCCAAAGTCTCAAAATCTCGCTGCCATAGCGTTTGAGTATATCTTGTGGATCTATTCCGTTGCCTTTGGATTTACTCATCTTTTCACCTTTTTCATCAACGGTGAAACCATGCGTTAAGATATTTTTATACGGAGCTTTACCATTGACTGCTGTACTTACCAAAAGCGAACTTTGAAACCAGCCTCTGTGCTGATCGCTTCCTTCAAGATACATATCGGCAGGATATGCGCCCGAATCGTAATTGGGCGAATTTAAAACCGCCCTCCATGTACTGCCGCTGTCAAACCAAACATCTAAAATATCCATTGTTTTTTCAAGATTGTCGGGATTTAGCGTTGAATTTTCAGGCAATAACTCTTTTATCTCTTTATCCCACCAAATATCCGCGCCATGTTTTTCAAAAAGAGCCGCTGTATGATTTAAAATCTCATCGTCATATATAACTTTACCTGTCGCTTTATCTCTGAAAAACGCTATCGGCACACCCCAATCGCGCTGTCTTGATATACACCAGTCAGGACGGTTTTCTATCATGCTCTCAAGCCTTGTAAAGCCTGATTCGGGGTAAAATTTCAGTTTTTTTATCTCCGCTTTTGCCATGCTGCGCAAAGACGCGCCGCTTTTGTCGTCATCCATAGCTATAAACCACTGTTTTGTAGCGCGGTAAATAATAGGAGTATGCGTTCTCCAGCAGTAAGGGTATGAGTGGATAAATTTGGAGCATTTCAAAAGCGCGCCGCCTAAAAGCTCCAAAATCTTCTCATTGGCTTTAAACACATGAACGCCGACAAACTCTTGCGCGTTTGGCAGCAGTTTTTCGCGCACAATAGTTTCATCATATTTGCCGTTGTCATCAACAGGCATTAATATATCAATGTTATATTTTAGTGCGGCTTTGTAGTCATCGTCTCCATGTCCTGGAGCTGTGTGAACCAATCCCGTCCCGCCGTCCATCATTACATGTCCGCCCAATATCAATTGAGATTTTCGTTCATTTAGAGGATTTACAGCGTAAGCGTTTTCCAAAATCTCTGCTTTAAAGCTCTTTTTAATTTTACCGTTTGTGATGCCAAGTTCTGCCAAAGCCTCCATGCGCGCTTTGGCAAAAATAAAATTTTCCTCAGTTAAAACATACTCTTCTTCGGGATTAAAGGCGATAGCCATATTTGCGGGCAGCGTCCATGGAGTAGTTGTCCAAATAACGGCTTTTGCCTCCGCCGCGCCAAGCTTTGATAAAGCCTCTTCTCCTAATTTAAACGCGACAAATATAGAGTAATCCTCTTTATCTTGATACTCTACTTCGGCTTCAGCCAACGCACTTCTTGCCGCCCATGACCAAAATACCGGCTTACTTCGCTCAATCAATAAACCTTTTTTCGCTATATCGCAAAGCGCGCGGTAAATGTCCGCTTCAAAAGCAAATTTCATCGTCAGATATGGATTTTCCCAATCACCCACAACGCCGAGCGATTTGAAACCCTCTTTTTGGATTTGTATATATTTTTTTGCATGTTCTCGACATAAAGAGCGAAATTCGCTTTTACTCATAGCGTCTTTCTTCTCTTTGCCTATCGTTTTTTCCACCTGCTGCTCAATCGGCAGTCCATGACAGTCCCAGCCCGGCACATAACGCACGCTCTCGCCTGCAAAATAATGGGTCTTAACAATAATATCTTTCAAAATTTTATTTAGCGCATGTCCTAAATGTATATCGCCGTTAGCGTATGGAGGACCGTCATGGAGATTAAAACTTTTTGCCGCATTTTGACGGGCTTTTTTCATCTTTTCATAAATATTTCTATTTTTAAACCATTCGCCGTATCGTTTAGGTTCATTCTCGGGAAGATTTCCGCGCATGGGAAACAGAGTTGCGGGCAAAAGGAGCGTATCCTTGTAATCCATTATGTTTGCTCTCCTTACTGTTTAAAAGATAGTTTTTGAGGCTTTAAAAAATTGGGTAATTTTAGCTAAAAACTATTTAAGAAGCTCTTACATGTAAAGATTTCGCGCTTATTTGGAGGTTTTACAGCGTACGGCTTTTATCATTTCATCTAAAAGCAGATAGAGTTTTTGCGTACCGTTTTCAAGCGCATAGTAATGAAAAATATAAAGTATAAAAAGTATAGTCAAAAGCGCACTTAAAATAAATGAATAGCAGCTTGTGCTTAATATTATAATAACGATGCTTATCATATCGCAAAGTCCGACAAAAATAGTTACTATCAAATGTATAAGCCTCTCATGCCTGAAAAACTCTATCCATTCTTTCAAGTCGTCCAAATCGTCTTTATTTGCGCTTTTTGTTCTGATGCGCTCTTCTGCCCAAGAGATTTTTCTTGATAATATTTTTTTCATAATGCATCACTTTTAAAGGGGCATTTTGCCCCTCAATTTAAAAAGAATAAACAGCTTGAGCGGATATTTTATTATAATCATTATCTCTATCGCCGTTGCCGTTTACAAACACTGCGGAAAGATTAAGATGTTCCGTCAAATCATACGCGATACTAAGGTCAAGTTCACGCATTTTGCCGCCGTCATACTCTGTGCTGCCGAATATTCCGCCGAACTTAAACCTGTTCCATGAGCCGTTTGCTCCAAGATAAAATGTCTGCGCGTCTATTTCGTATATCTGTTCCCCGTCCTCAAAAATATCAATATCGCCTATTGCGTTGATAGAACCGATGCCGCCGTCTTTATCGGTCTTAAAAAAGCCCAAAAAGGCGTTTACATTTGCAAATGTTCCGCGCGCTTCGGCTTGCAGAAACGAACCGTCATTGCCTGTATCTTCATCGCTTAGTACATATTGGAGTGTGCCGCCGATTTTAAATTCGCCAAAATCTCCGTCATAAGCCGCTTTAGCTCCTGTCCACAATGCAACATCGTTTGCGTAGTAAATATACGGATTTAGTACAAGGTACTCTATCCCTTCATATTTTGCATCAACAACAAACGCGCCGTCATCGCCGATTTTTTCAAAAGCGCTCAAAGGCTGGTCGCCGTCTGCTATCGCAGCTCTTTGCGTATATCCAACCACTATCGTAGTATAAGGAAAAGCCTTCACAACGCCGACTAACGCTTCATGAAAATCCTCCGCCCATTCAAGATTTAGTTTTTGGCGTCCGAGTATTACATCAAGATGCGGATGCGAATAAGCGATATTTGCCGTATGCAAAACGGCTTTGCTGTTTTGAGTATATTCGCCGCCGTCAATTTCCCAAAAAGCATGGTTAGCGCGCGAACCGACATCAAGCGTAAAACCGTACAGCGAATCAGTTGTAAAGCCAAGATCAAACGAACCTGAGCCAAACCCTTGATTATCTGCATTTTTAATATCCGATTGTTCGGCATAAATGAAAAACTCGCCGTTTATTTTTCCGTTTTTAAGCGCATCTACAATATTTGTAGAATCTGCAAATAGAGCAGAACCTGTAAGTAGACAAGCGCTGATTAGACTGATTTTAATCTTCATACAAAACTCCTCCAAATAAATATTAAATTTCGCATTATATTAATATTGTTCTTAAAATCAAATTGCTAAGCGCATTGTTTTGGAATAAAAATCAGCTCGGAAAAAAAATTACAAGATTAAGCTCTTTTTTCTTGACAAAGGTATTTTTTTTACATATAATTTCACTCTTTGTTTTTTGACCCGCTAGCTCAGCTGGTAGAGCATCTCCCTTTTAAGGAGGTGGCCGAAGGTTCAAATCCTTCGCGGGTCACCATTGTATTTGACCCTTTCGTCTAGTGGCCCAGGACTCTGCCCTCTCACGGCAGCAACAGGGGTTCAAATCCCCTAAGGGTCGCCATGTTGCTAATCTGTGAGAGAGATTAGGTTTTTGTTTTATGGTTTTTAAGGCAAATTGAGGCATAATAGACCTCCTAAAAAACAACGATTTTTGCACTTAAAACTATGGGTGCAAATTTGCAGTAAAAATTATCAAAAGGTCGCTTAGCTCAGTTGGTAGAGCGCCACCCTTACAAGGTGGATGTCATAAGTTCGAGTCTTATAGCGACCACCACTTTTTTGTGCGCGGCGGTAGTTCAGCTGGTTAGAATACCTGCCTGTCACGCAGGGGGTCGCGGGTTCAAGTCCCGTCCGTCGCGCCACTTTTTCATAAAACTGCATAAACCGCGCTTGCTTGCACAAATGTTTCAAGAACATATTCAAAAAATTTTGACTTACCCAGATAAATTTATAAGAAACCCAAAAAAGAGCCGATATCATAACAGGGCAGGACGACTCAATAAACTCTTACGCAAAAGATATAGAACTGACAAAATACTACACAAACAAATTTCCTGAATTTAACATTAACCAAATCAACGAACTTGTTTATGTAAATAATAAGCCCACTCCTGAAATGATACAACTAAGCCAGTGGATTAACGACGGCATAGAGGTTAATCCAAGAGCTGCGGGAATAAAAATAATCCCTATGCTTGAAAACGAAATACAGTATGGAAAAAGAACTCCCGAAGAGCTTTTTACAAGGCTTAAAGAGCTTGGATTTAACGATGAGAGCGCGGATATCTTTGCACAAAGTTACGCCAAGAAAGATATAAACATAGCCAAAGAGTATATTTATAGAAAAATAGTAGAGAAAGGAACAGACGATGCCGTTTCAAGAATATCTCTACCAAAGCAAAGCAGTATGCAAAACCCAAAAAATGCACAAAAAGAGAAACGGGGTATCTATAATGTTACATTCAATGACAAAGAAAAAGTAGAGATAAAAACAAACGATTATAATGATTTTATAGAATATTCAAAAGGCAATCGAAACTTTGGCGCTAAGCACATAATAAGAAAACATCTTGGGAATGGAAAAGATGGTGAGCTTACCAAAGAAGAACTTTTGAATATGGGAGAGATTATACGAAATGGTAACATAGCCGATGATAGTATCCATATAGATAACGGCATATTAAGTTATGCATATGTATTTGAAAAAGACGGCGTAAAATATAAAGTAGCAGTAAACGAACGACCTGACGGCAAAAAACTGTGGAGTATGTATAGCGATAGAAATATAAAAACTCAGGTAAGGCAAGACCACTATGCCCACTTTAATTCCTCACCTGATACAAATATTATACCCCAATCCAAAGAAAATGTAAAGCCTGCTGAATCCAAATCTTTAAATGAACCAAAACGCAAAACTGAACCTGAACCTGTTACAAAGACGGAAAAGAAAACCGAACCTTCAAAGAGCGGACGGCAAACAGCGCCGCTTGATGAGAGTGTGTCTGAAATAATCAGGAACGCTCCCAAAAAAATGACAAGAATCAATTTCAACGATAGAAAAGTTAATGCTTATGAATTGGATATTGAAGGAAATAAAGCTTATATCTATGCTCTGTCAAGTAAAAAAGGCAAGAGTAAAGATATAAGAGTGGTTGATGAGAATTTAAAAGAGATAGGACGCAGCGGGCAAGGCAATACTTTTGACGCAGTAAAAGAAGCCGTTATTCGCTTGAGAATGGAAGGACGCGCGTCTCCTTTAAAAACAGCCGAACCTTCTAAACTTGCCGCTGTTGAACGGGAGCTTACCGTTCCTGAACAGAATGCTAAAGCCTTGCATAATTTGCGCAAGCGGATTGCTCAAGAGTTAAAAGAGACAAAAGAGGAGAGTATAACCATAAACGGCGAGAAAGTTATACTCAATGAGAAGGACGGTCAATTTTATGTAACAAATCAGAGAGGATTTTCAATTTCGGGATTATCTATAGATTCAAGGGAAAAAGCGATATTGTTTGCAAAGCGGCATTTAGAGGCAAGAGCTGCTAAAGCAAAACCCTCCAAAGAAGCAACAACAACAGAAAGTGGATTGCTTCGCAAGCTCGCAATGACGGAAAAGGAAACCAAATCTGCTGAAAAGACGGAAACAAAAGCCACAAAACCCAAAAGCATAATATTTTATAAAACTGTTCATGACCGCAATGGAAAAACGCAGCTTGAACAAGAGTTGGGATATAGAGTAGAAGCAAACGCCAAAGACTTTGAAGGCGTTGAGTTTGCGCTAACAAAAAACGGCGATTCTTGGCATATTACCGAGACGCAAACAGGAGGAAAATTTATCCCAAAAGATAGATCTCTAAAAACAATAAAAGAGGCTACGGACTGGCTAAATAAAACGCTCCAAAAAATCGGCAGAAAAAAATTTGATGAGGGCGTTAACAAACAAAGAATTGAAAATATAGACGAGTTGCTAAAAAAAGCCAACGAACCCAAAAAGATAATTGAAGCAGAAATAAAATATCTGCAAGAAAAAATCAAAGGAAAAAAAGCTGTTAGAGAGTCTATCATAGATCTTACCTATGCCAAACTCTACACAAAAAATAATGAAAAAGAATTGGCTGCTATCGATAAAGATATAGCAGATTACACTATCAAACTTGAAAAGCTGCAAAAAAAATCAGGCGTTCAAAGTAAAGAATTGCCAACAATAAAAGAGGATATCCCCAAAGAACAAAGCCAGCCGAAAGCAGAAGCGGCAGACGAACCCAAGCCAAATACCAAATATCCAGAACAGCCTGAACCCAAACTCAAAAAGAATGAAGTAGAGTACGAGTATTTGAACTATGAAAGCAATGAGATTGTAAAACTAAAAGGCGAGAGAGTTAAAACGACCGTAAAAGAGTTTGACGATATAGACTTTGCGCTCCTGAAAGATAAAGACGCCCTTTGGCATATAGACGACACGGCAACGGGACTTCGCGTAACGCAGGATTTTAAAAGTAAAACAGCCGCGTTAAAGGCTATGGACGATTTGCTTAAACTCATCGGTAGAAAAAGATATAACGCAACCGCAGCAGACGAACTTGAAAAGATTGCGATAATCAAAAAAGGCGGCAATCCCAATGAGATAACCTTTACAAAAACAGACGGAAAGATTGAGACGGGACAAAGGGTAACTATCCGAACAAATGAGGAGATATTTACAGCCGTTAGACGAATGGAAGAGGGCGAAGCAGTCATATACGACCCAAGAAGCGGACTTGAAGTAGCAAGGGCAAGCGTAGACAGCGTTGCGGAAGATAGAGCAAGAAAGGCATTCAGCGATACGGGCAGAACAAAATATGACGAATATACCGATATCATACTCAAAAGAAAACAGGAACTTGAAGCAGAACCTGTTCAAAAAACAAAAAGCTGGACAGACAAACTCTATCCTGCCGATAAACCCGATATAAAACCTGAAGGCTTTTTGGCAAAGCTTGAAGATATGGCAATAAGAGCTGAAAAAGACCCAATTAAAAAAGCAAAGATGACAACCAAAAGAGACTTTGCAAATATGGAAAAAGAGGTAAAAGCCGCAGAGATAAAGTTAGCAGAAGCAAAAAGCGCAAAGAACAGGATAGATGACGAGATACAGGATTTTAAAGAGGAGATAGATTATCAGGATACTTATCTGCCTGCACATCTAACGGCAATGAAAAACAAAATAAAAACTCTCAAAAACCAGTCAGCCAAAACAAAACTCATTGAAAAATATAATGAGAGTTTTAAAAAACATGAAGAGAGCGTATCAAGGATAACAGAAAAACTTAGAGCGCGCATAGCCAACAAACAAAAAGTCCTCCCCGAATACGAAGCTAATATTAATAAGGCGCAAGCCGAACTTAAAACCTCAGAGGCGAAACTCAAAGAGTTTAAAGATATGAATTACAATGAAGACGGCAGTATAAGAACGCCGTTTGACGAGCCGTGCTGATGGAAACAGGCAGGCTTGAAAAAGGAATGAAAATGAATGTGTGGATTGCTTCGCAAGCTCGCAATGACGGAGGGTATGGACGCAATGACGGAAAGGATAAAAGATGAAAATAGGAAAACTTGAAATAGTAACGAGGGCAAGAAAATCCGTGTTTATAGAGTTTGGCATTGAAACAAACTTTGGGATTGGCGATAAGTATGGAAGTTATGTTTGGGATTTTCAATTTGAAATTTCATTTTACAAGGCAAGAGGCAGATTTTACATTACTTGGCTAAGGAGAAACATATGAAACTGTTTTACATTATTTTTTTGCCAATGTCGGCGATAGTTATCGTGTCTCTTTTGATTGTTTGGCTTATATTGTTACCGTCTGCATTAATAACGCTAAGCGTAAACAAGCTTGGCAATTGTCTTTTCGGGGAAAAATATACAAAAGACAGAGCAGTAAAAGCAGTTGATAACCTTATATATAAAATATGGCATATTATCTTGCTTAAAACATAAGGGAAAAAAATGAAA
>JAISNU010000121.1 GCA_031276075.1 Campylobacteraceae bacterium | reverse complement strand
TCGTATTCTCCCAAATCATGATACAAACTTGCTCTATTATTATATGCGGGCGCAAAATTCGGGTCAATTTCTATCGCTTTATCATAGTTTAAAAGCGCCTTTTTGCTTTCGCCCAATTTGCCGTAAACAAATGCGCGGTCATTGTAAGCGTTTGCAAAGTCGGGGTCAATTTCTATTACTTTCTCAAAATCCGCCAAAGCATTGTCGTATTCGCCTAAATCTTGATAGACATTTGCGCGCTTGTAGTATGCGTATGTATATTCCGCGTCAATTTCAATAGCTCCTGTCCACTCTTTAAGAGCTTTTTCAAAATCGCCCTCTTCATACGCCCTCATCGCTTTTTTGCGCGCACTTTCCAGTAAGCCTGATTTATCAGCGTTTTCAAGCTGCGCTTTTTTTGCGCTTTTACCAAATAACCGCATGAGAAATCCTTATTTTTATTTGTGTGATTATAGCAAAATGCAAATGTTTATTAAAAAGAATAAAAATGAAGTGGTGACCCATACGAGATTCGAACTCGTGTTACCGCCGTGAAAGGGCGATGTCCTAACCGTTAGACGAATGGGCCGAGCAGAATTTGCATAATTCGCCGTAAAAAACAAAGGGTAGAATTATAACACGCATACCTTAAATATTTGTAAAAAGAATTTATGGTAGAATGTTTCACTTTTTCAGTTTAGTTTGGAGTGTATTATGTATAGATTTTTGATAGTGTTTGCAGGAGTTATGCTTTTTTTCAGCGCATGCAGCGTCAAAGAACAGACCATAGAAACTTCGCAGCCCGTTAAACTTATCATCAAAACGCCGCTTGTTAAATTAAGCGGTATAGGTTTTTATAAAAAAGGCGGCAAATACGCCAACTTGCAGATATTTTCAGGCGGCGTTGCAACGCTGGACTATAAATCCGCAGGCAATATCTGTATCAACGACAAATGCATGACGCGCGGTATTTTCAATGAAAATTTGTTTTTACAGCCGCACTATGACGAATTGATAGATGACATTTTGGCGCAAAAGCCGATATATAACTCAAAAAACATCATAAAAACAGAAGATGGATTTTCTCAGCATGTTATCAAAGCGCAAGAGTTTGACATATCGTACGAAGCAAACGAGAGCGGCGCTGAATTTTACGATTTGCAAAACAATATAACAATACAAATAACAAAACTTGGAAAAGAGCAATGAAATATATAGGAGCGCATGTAAGCGCAGGCGGAGGAGTAGAAAACGCTCCTTTCAACGCTAAATCCATAGGCGCAAAAGCGTTTGCCCTGTTTACGAAAAATCAACGGCAATGGAGCGCAAAGCCGCTTGAAAAAAGCCAGATAGAACTTTTCAAAAAAAGACTTGACGAAGTTGGGATTTTACCAAAATATATTTTGCCTCATGACAGTTATCTTATCAATTTGGGACATCCGGATAAAACCCAAAGACAAAAATCATTTGAAGCATTTTTGGACGAAGTGAAAAGGTGCGAAGAGTTAGGGCTTGATAAGTTAAATTTTCATCCGGGAAGCCATTTGAAAGAGATAAGCGAAGAGGAGTGTTTGGAAAACATATCCGTATGTATGAACGAGGTTTTAAGACAAAGCCGCGGCGTTACGCTTGTAGTGGAAAACACGGCAGGACAGGGAAGCAATCTCGGATATAGATTTGAACATTTGGCTTATCTTTTGCAAAACTCCATAGATAAGTCGCGTGTCGGCGTCTGTATAGACACTTGCCATCTCTTCACATCAGGATACGATATACGAAAAAAAGAAGTTTATGAAAAAACTATGCAAGAGTTTGATAATATTATAGGGTTTAAATATTTAAAGGGTATGCACATCAACGACTCTAAGGCGAAATTCCAAAGCCGCGTTGACAGGCATGAAAGCATCGGTAAAGGGGAATTGGGTTTGAAAGCATTTTCATTTATCATGAATGATACGCGGATGGATGATATTCCGCTTATTTTAGAAACGATAGATGAGAGTATATGGGCGCAGGAGATAAACCTGCTTTATAGTTTACAACAAAACCCCGATAAGGGATAAAAAGGATACTAAATTAATGAAAAGTTCAAATAATTTCCAAAAGCAAGCTTGCGTTAAAGTGTTGGCTGTATCGGCTCTTCTTAGCTCTTCAGTATTAGCTTCCGGATACAAAATCCCCGAGCAGTCTTTGAGCGGTTTAGCTCTTGGCGCGGCAAATATAGCGGCAGTGGATGGAGCAGATGCAAGTTACTACAATCCTGCAAATATGGCGTTTTTAGATGCCGATAAAAGCGAACTTCAACTATTTGCCACTTATGTGCATTTGCCTAAAATGACTTACGCGGACAATGCAAATACATCTCGTAACGGCAAATCAAAAGACGAGAATATCGTCGCTCCGCTTTTTCATTTTACAACGCCTGCGTATCATGACAATTGGAGATTTGGTTTTTCCGTAGCAGTTCCCGGCGGACTTGCAAAACGATGGGATACGCCTTATCAAGCTGCATCAGCAAAAAAGTTTTCATTGAGGATCATAGAAGCAAATCCAACGGCGGCTTACAAGATAAATGACTGGGCGTCGTTTGGTTTTGGCGCAAGAGCGGTTTACAGCACAGGCGAAGTAGCGAGTCATAATCCGGGAGTTACCAAAATGGACATGGAGGGCGATTCGTTTGACTTCGGATACAACCTTGCCTTAGCCGTTAGACCGACAGAAGAGTTAAAACTTGCCGCAACATACCGCTCAAAAGTTGATTTGACGATAGAAGGAGATGCCAATTTAAACGCATATCCATATGTATATTCATATAACGGAGGCGCAAGCGTTGAAATACCGCTGCCGGCGGTGCTTGATTTGGCGCTCGCTTACACATTTTTCCAAACAACAACGGTTGAATTTGTATATGAAAGAGTTTACTGGTCGGCTTTTAAGCAGATAGATTTTGAATTTCCAAATGAGAGCGGCAACCCCATTTTGGGTAGTTTTGGAGCAGCAAGGATAAAAAATTGGGAAGATTCCAATACTTTTAGACTTGGTATCACGCATCTTGCGACAGACAATCTAAAACTCATGGCAGGCTTTACGATAGACAAAACCCCAGCTCCCGATGAAAAATTGGCATTTGAGCTTCCCGACTCAAACTCTAAAAACTACTCCGCAGGTTTTGAATATAAACTAAACGATGACATGAGCATTGGTGCGGCGTATCTTTTTTCCGACAAAGAGGAACGCAGCATTGCAAATAACGAATACGGAGTAAATGGTAAGTTTTCCGACGGCGGCGCGCACCTTGTAAATATGTCGTTTAAATACAGGTTTTAAATATGTTAGGGTATAACTTTCAAAACTTTTATGAAATGGTAGAGCACAACGCCAATGAAAATCCCAAAAAAACTATGCTCTTTATAGACAAACAAAAAACAAGCAATATTGAGCTGAAACAAAAAGTGGATATTTTAGCCGATTTTTTATACGAATTTGGCATAAGAGCAGGCGACACAGCGGCTATCATAGTCGCAAACAGCGAAGAGTTTATCATCTCTTTGCTTGCTCTCTCGAAACTCGGCGCGGTAAGCGTGCCGATAAATACATTTTTAAAACGCGAAGAGTTTGAGCATATATTGAACGATTGCGGTGCGAGGGTGCTGTTTTCATCGGCATCATTTGCCAAAGAGACTAAAAGACTTTTTAATTCCACAAAGATAGAAGCTATAATCTGGACGGAAGAGTATGAATATTATGATGATAAAAATCTAAACTATAAGACTGTCATGAAGCATCAAAAAAGCGCATACACGCTGACTAAACATCCGTCTATAGACGATATAGCATGCATAGTTTATACTTCCGGCACAACGGGTAAGCCAAAAGGCGCGATGCTCAGTTACCGCAATATGCTTTCAAATATGGTCGCGGCAAAAATCGCTTTTAAGATAGAGCCGAGGGATAGATTTATCGTATATCTGCCGATGTTTCATACATTTACGCTTACAATTATGGTGCTTTTACCCATCTACTTTGCTTCGTCTGTGGTTGTTATCAAATCCGTCTTTCCGTTTTCAAATATTTTAAAGCAGACGCTTTTAAGGAGAGTAACGATATTTTTAGGCGTGCCTACCGTCTATAATGCGCTTATAAAAGCAAAAATTCCGTGGTATTTTATGTGGTTTCATAAAGTCAGGCTTTTTATATCGGGCAGCGCGCCTTTGAGCGAAAAATCCTTGACAGACTTCGGCGAAAAGTTCAAACGGGGCGTTTTGCTTGAAGGTTACGGACTTAGCGAGTGTTCTCCCGCAGTTGCCGTAAACCGTCTTGAAAAACAAAAACCGCTCTCAGTCGGACCAGCACTTCCCGGATACGAGATAAAAATAGTAGATGAAGAGATGATGGAGCTGCCGACAGGCAAAGTCGGCGAGATAATAGTCAAAGGCGACTGCGCTATGCAAGGTTATCTTAACAGACCCGAAGCTACTGCTGAAGCTTTAATAAACGGATGGGTCAGAACGGGAGATTTGGGCAGACTTGATGAAGAGGGCTTTTTATTCATCGTGGATAGAAAAAAAGATTTGATAATCTCAAAAGGTATAAATATCTATCCGCGCGAGATTGAAGAGATTTTGTATCAGTTAAGCGATATTGAAATCGCCGCCGTGATAGGCAAAAAAAGCGAACTCGGCGATGAAGATGTTGTTGCATTTATACAATTTAAAGATACTGTAACCGAACCTATGAATGAATTGCAAATCAAAAAGTATTTAAAGCAGCACCTTGCCAACTTTAAAATCCCGAAGCATATCTATTTTTCAAAAGAGCTGCCGAAAAACGCTACGGGTAAAGTGTTAAAAAGGGTTTTAAAAGAGCAGGTTGCCAATATGGATATAAAATATACAGACGAGAGCGATATCTTATAAACGGATAAACGGCGGGTTGTTTGATATGCGGCAGATAGGTTTACAAAAAATCAACATATTCCGCCGGCGCAATGCATGATCAATTCCTCCGCTTCCGTCATTGCGAGCGAAGCGCGGCAATCTATGGGAATTGTCAAAAAAAGATTAAATATTTCGGCTTTATCCAAAAACTTGTGATTTTGAATTAAAAACATTTAACACTTTATTTTTCTGGATTGTTTCACCGCAAGCGGCTCGCAATGACACAGGAGGAGATTTACATGATCTTTGCATAAGGCGAATTGGCGTGCGCGTCCACCTTGCAATGACACAGGGGAGATTTGAATGGTGAAAAGTGTAGATTGCCGCGCCGTTTTGTCCATTTTCTCATGTACCAAAATTCAAAAAATATCGGCGATAAATTGCAAAAAGCCTATTAATTTAGGTATGATATAATTATGAAATTTTAAATAAAGGGGTAAATATAATGAAAATTGTATTTTTCATTATTGTTATGGTTCTTTTCAACGGCTGTTTTTTATATAATGAAAATTTTAATGCCGGCAACGCCGCGCTTAAAAAAGGCGATACAGCTACAGCAAAAGAGCAGTTTAAAATCGGCTGCGATAGCGGCGGGGACAAATATTCCTGCTACAATTATTCCTATGTTACATATCAGGATAAAGAGTATGAGAAAGCAATTCCATATGCAAAAAAAGCCTGCGATTTGGGAAACTACAAAGGCTGTGCTGCACTTGGACATGTGTATGAAATGGGCGAAGGCGTTAAGCAAAATTACAGCGAAGCGGTTATATATTACGAAAAAGCATGCGGAGAACTTTACGAGAGCTGCGAAAGAGCGGCAAATTTGTACAATAATGGACTTGGCGTGTCAAAAAATCCAATAAAAGCGCAAGCGCTTATAGAAAGAGCGTGTACCGAAAGCGTTTACTCCAGAGACGCGAAAAAATGCTATGAATTTGGCACAAATCGTCTAAACAGCGGCAATACCGCAAAAGCGCTGAATTTTTTTGAGAAAGCCTGCGAAGCGAATTATGCGCAAGGCTGCGCTGACGCCGCTGTTTTATATACAAAGCAGACTCCAAAAGACTACTTTAAAGCAAGCGCGCTTTATAAAAAAGGATGTAGCTTGAACAATGCTCAGAGTTGTTACGATTTCGTTGCTTTATATGCGGACAGAAAAAATCCCATATCGGATTTGACAGAAGTAAAAGAGCTTTTCCAAAAAACCTGCACTTATTCAAACAGGGAATTGTGCTACAAAATAGCGCTTTTATATACCGATAAAAGAGGCGGCATATACGACATGCAAGAGGCGAAAAACTTTTTTAAAAAAGCCTGCGATTTTGGACTGAAAGACGGCTGCAATGCGGCTGCAAGAATTAAATAAAGGAAAATATTGGAATATTTGGTAGATTTTTTAGAAAACAAAGGGGTACAAAACAGTAAAATTTTTCAACATCTAAAATGCAGCGAAGATGAGGCAAAAATACTTCAAGCATTAATACGCCGCTATATTGAGGGTGAAGTTGATGTGATGGCAAGCGAAATACTTAACGAGATTTTTGGACATAAAGATTACGCACAGCTTCAAAAAATCCCGCTTTTAAAAAATATCATAGACCTCGGATGGGCGATACAGAGCAACTTCACACAGTTAAAGTTAAATGATTTTTCCAATCTCGAACTCTACAACGGCATGATAACGCCAAGCCCTACATTTTTGAAGCTTTTGGAAGACGGCAATTTGGAAATGATACTGCCTGATATTACGCCTTATAACGACCATTTAGAATATATAAAAGACCAATTTTTCAGGATAGAACTGTATCAAAAGATTAATTCCGCAAGGCAAAGCATCACGCAAAATGCGCCGGGCACGCACAGACTTCAGACAAAATTGCAGCTTTTGGAAGCAAGAATTAACGAGAGATTGAAAGTTACAAAAAACGAAGTTATGATAGAGACGCTTTTTAAAGAACACTCTTTGGATATAAAAGAGCAGATTATCTTTCTGGCGCTTTTGAAAGAGGAGTATTCAGGCGAATTTGAGAGTTTGCGGGAGATGAATACGCTTATAGGACTTGTCAGCTTTGACGAATACGAACGCATAAAAAACAGAGCCATCTTGGAAGAAGGGTCAAAACTCATTGAGAGCGGGATTATTGATTATGACGAAATGTTTACGGCTTTTGGCGGCGTAAGCAGGAGTTTTTATATCAATGAGGACATTTTGCAAAAAATTATGCATCCGGATAAAGAGAAAAAAAGCAAAAAGATAAAACTTGACATGCTAATCGCCGAACAGGATATCTTTGAACTTATAGAGCCTAAAACGGACTTGAATGATGTTGTTATATCTCCAAAAATACGGGATGCGCTTGAAAGCGTCTTAAAACAATTGGACAAAGTCGTGGTAGCGCGCTTAAAAGAGTGGGGCATAAAAGATAAAAGAAAAGGGGTTGATGCGAAGATTATCCTCTACGGACCTCCGGGAACAGGCAAAACAATGACGGCGCTCTCTTTGGCAAAATCTCTCAAAAAGCAGGTTTTAAACTTTGACTGTTCAAAGATTTTATCCAAATATGTTGGGGAGAGCGAAAAAAATGTGCGCAAGATTTTTGACACTTATAAAGAGCTTTGCTATAGAACAAAAACCGAACCGCTTCTTTTACTTAACGAAGCCGACCAATTTTTAAGCGCAAGATCCAGCGAGGGCGCAACAAGCGCAGATAAGATGCACAACCAGATGCAAAATATTTTTTTAGAGCAGATAGAACGGTTTGACGGACTTTTGGTGGCGACTACAAATATGCTTGAAAACATTGACCCCGCATTTTCAAGAAGGTTTGATTATAAGATAGAGTTTGAAAAACCAAATCTCAAACAGCGCATAAAACTTTGGCAACAGGCTCTGCCTGAAAGCGCCGTGTACGAAGAGGACTTTGATATAAAAACTTTGGCAAACTATCCTTTAAGCGGCGGACAGATACAGATAGTTTTGAAAAATACCGCTTTAAAAGTTGCGCTAAAAAAAGAGCCTATTTTTACTTTGGAGGATTTCAAAGAGGCTATAGAAAGGGAGAGCAAAGGGGCGTTTGGCGAAGCTAATGCGGTTGGATTTTTGAAATAGAAATTTATATTTGTATTTGATATTGTAATTTATGCAAAGGTTTATTGAAAATTTATTATATTCGTCATTGTGAGGAGTGCAACGACGAAGCAATCCAGAAAAACACCCAAGCTGACCACATACAAAGCACATGCGTATCTTTCCGTCATTACAAAAAACGGGACGAAAGTATATGTGCCTCCTCCGTCATTGCGAGACACGAAGTGTCAGGGCAATCCAGAAAATAAAAAGCGATAAATCAATAAAACAGTTCAAGTCATTGGATAGAAAAATATCCCGTAAATATCTGCTTAACTTGTTGTTATAAAATATGGATTGCCGCGCCGCAAGCGGCTCGCAATGACTGAGGAAAATTTGTCATTGCAAAGAGTGTGGCAATCCAGAAAAACATCCAAGCTAACCGCACAGCGCATGTGTATCTCTCTGTCATTACAAGAAACAAGACGACAAAGCAATTGCGCCTCTTTCCGTCATTGCGAGGAGTGCAAAACACGACGAAGCAATCCAGAAAAATAAAATAACAAAAAATGTCATTATTGCTCAAACGCAGGCTAATTACGACAAAGTATTTGGGTAAGGATATATAATGGCTTGGTACACCGACAATAACGCTAATCTTCTTGCAGGACTTGCAGGCGTATATGACAGAATGGGTAAGAATAATAAATACACAGGTTATGCAAACGCATTTGATGAAGTCGGTAAAGCGGCCAATGCTATGAAATTATTTGAAGATGAAGAAGAACAGAAAGCTGCTGATAATGCAATAGCTGAATTGTTAGGTAAGCCAAAAAATACTACTGAAGATTTCTATAAAGCTATGGGATATACTCCTAAAGCAAGTCAAAAAGGAGTAAATGCTTTTAACTTAGGACTTGGTTTGTATAATGCAGATTATTCAAAAGCGTTTGATGAAAAAAAATTTGAATGGGATAAAAATAAAACTTACCTTGAAAATGTTCTTGCTCAGCAAGAATTTGAAGAAAAGCAAAGAGTTAATGACTCTATTACTACAAAAAATTATGCACAAGCAGGTTACTATGATAGAAGTCCAAAAGACGGCAGTAATGAAAGCGGTGAAAACTCTGGTTCTTCTAAATTTAGTAAATCAATAAAAGACTTAAATATTGGCAATTGGTACACAGGTGAAGATTATAGTAATGTTAGAACTGATATAGACAATACTATTAAAATATTAGGAACTGACCCACAAAAAGCTTATGATACAGCTTACCATGATAGAGCTGATGGCGGATTTGTATCTGCAGACAAAGGCGGAAGAAATTCATGGGCTAATGAAGTTTTTGGGTGGGATTTTGATGAAGATAAAATACAAAACGCTTATAGTACACTTGTACAAACTCACAACCAAATTGATAGTTATCCTATGAAAATTAAAAAAGAAATATTAAGAGATATAAATAATGCTATGCAATTGTTAAATGCTGGAAGATTAGAGGATTTTCAAGAATATGTTGGCGGTAGTGAGTGGAAAAATACAAGAGGTGTAGGAGCTTTTCAAAGTAGATTAGATTCTTATAATAAAGAAGCAGAAAAAGTAAGAGCTAAAGAAATAGAAATAAACAAAAGATATAATCTTATAAAAAATGATATTGAAGAAGAGATAGTTAATAAAAAAATAGATAGATTTGAAGGTATAAGAGTGTTAGAAAATGTCAGAACAATATTAAATGAATTATATAATGACAATGCTATTACGAAAGATAATTTTGATGAAAAATTTGGTGAAGCTTTTTATGGTTGAAAAAATATAATTGAACAAAAAACTATAAAAAGTTTTTGTATTTATTGTAAAATTTATGGAAAAGATAAAATACACAAACAGGTATTATAATAAATATTGTAAATAAAAAAATCTCTCTTAACCCAAAAAAATAAGCTCTATCAACAAAATGTGGCGGTAATTCATTCAAAAATATTCCATAAGAAAATAGCGTTACTGTTAAAAAGAAGTATTTCATTAAAAAAAATGATATAACTATAAGCTTATTCATAGAAACCCTTTATATTTTTTTATAAACATAAACATTATTTTAGGGTATGTCTTATATAATTTAGCTTAAATTTGTTTAAGGAAATATATATATGTTAAAAATGTTTTGTGATAAATGTGGGAAGGAAATCGTTTTAGATAATAAATATAATGTTATGAATAAAGTTTTAAAAACAGCAAGAGATATAGGATTTAGTATACCATTTTCTATTTCAGGCGGTGGTATAGGGTATTATTTTGGTTCACATGCAGGACTTGCAATATTTGGTGGAGCAACTGTGCCTTTTACTCTATTTGCAATAGGTGGTGCTGCAATAGGTTTTACTATTTATGGTGCTGGCAAAATAGTTTACAAAAACTTTTTTAAAAAGAATATAAAGACAATTAAATGTCCTCATTGTTGTGAAAAAAATAAAATCATACTACAAATAAAATAAGATACACACTTTTTAATAATTTAAATATGTATCATATTGTCCGAAAATACTTTATTAAGGTCAATATGATATGTCAGACAGTATTTCTACTCTCGGAGAACATTTAAGACAAAAAGCTATTAATGATATAAATAAAGATAGAAGCCCTTTTGCAGCATTGTTATATGCTAAAAATATGCTTGAAGCAAATAAAGCTGTACATGAACAAGCGTCAAATATATTCAGTATAACAGGCGGAGATGACAATAAAAGACAAGACGAAGCATTTTTAGATGCTAAAAAACAATATAATGAAGCAAAAGCATTAAATTTTGAAGCTCCATATTCAGTACAGAGAATGGAGAAAAGTGGTAATTACCCAAAATATCTTTTATCTAACCTTCAAGAAATACCTGAAATATCTTTACATTATACTGCAAGCAGTATTCCATTCTTATATAATTGGGCTATATCAGTAGGAGGTAATACAAGAGCTGCAAGTACTGCAGAAAAATATAAAGAAAATAATAATATAGAAGATGAAAAATTTTATAATGATGATTGGAGAGAATATAAAAATAAAGCCAAATCTACACAGCTTTTAACAAAATATAGAGAAGCTGCTGGTGCTGAAAATTTAGTTGCTGGAATTGGTTTTATACCAACAGGAGGGTTAGCTGTTCAAGCTCTTAAAGGAGGTGTGAAACAAGGGTTTAAAAAAACTGTAGCAAATTCACTAAAAAAGCAAGGAGAAGGATTTTTATCAGAAGCTATTGGTGAAGGAGCTGAAGCAGCTACAGGTACTATTTTAGAAAATATAGCAAATAATAAAAAATGGAATGAAGATTTAGGTAAAGAAGTATTAAATTCGGCAACAATTGGTGGTGTTGTAGGTGCTAATAT
>JAISNU010000045.1 GCA_031276075.1 Campylobacteraceae bacterium | reverse complement strand
GCGCATAATTTTTATAAATTTAATTAAATACTAAGATTAATAATACCTAAAAAACGCTATTTAAAAATAAAAATTATATAATATATTGATTTGACAATCGCCAAATTTTCTTATATAATTTTGCTATATCAAATCAAAAATGAAGGTAAAAAATGTTATCAGATCAAAGTAAAAGATTTTCATCTAAATCAGCAAGAGAGAGGATATTTGAAACAGCGGTGAAAATGTTTGCCAACCGCGAACTATCCAGCGTAACCATTAAAGAGATTGCTTCGCAAGCAGATGTAAGCATCAATATTGTAAACCGACATTTTGGTTCAAAAGAGCTTTTATACGCAAATATCATGGAGTGCATCGCCGTAATGCTTCAATCATCGCTTATATCGTTTCAGACGCATTATTACAGCGCAAAACAGTCGTTTAAATACACTGTTGAGGAAGAGTACCGCGAGTTTTTGATATTCTGGTTTGAAAAATTTATAAAAGTAAGCGCAAAAGCGATACTTGAAGAGATAAAAATAAATAATTTTATGCATAAAATTATTTTTAAGGAGTACATGAGCCCAACAGAAGGATTTGATATACTGTATAACAAGTTTTTAAAACAGTGGTTTGACCAGTTTGACGAATTTGTTTTCGGTATCGCGGACGATAAAGATGTGTATAAAAACCGTATCCGTACGCACGCGCTTTACGGGCAGATATTAATCTTTACGATTGGCTATACGACATTTGCTTTAAGAACGGGTTTAAAAGAAAATATCAAAAATGAAACAATAGACGATATAGCAGAAGTGGTCATGGAGCATACGCGCCATATCATTGACGGCATAAGTTAAATTTATAACCCTTTTGTTGTAAAATAGCAAAAACAAAAGAGGGCGGGTTTTGCGCTGTATATTATGTGAAAGATTGAGTTTTAAAGGGATTTGCGGCAAATGCGCAAAAAGACTTTTGAGCGAACAGAAACATACGCGCATTTTGGAAGGCGGATTGAAAGTCTATAGTTTTTTTGGATATTCTGCGATTACGCCCGTTTTGCATGTAAAGCATCGTTTTTGGGGGCACAGAATTTTAAAACAAATCGCCTCTTATACATTCGGCAAATTTGCAAAAGAGTTTGAATTTGGCGAAAAAGTCGCCGCTGTCGCGGTTGATGATAAAGCCCATGACAGCTATTCTCATACCGCCATTTTGTCTCATGCGTTAAAATCGCCTTCCATCACGCCTGTTTACAGCGCGCTAAGAGCTAAAAACGCCGTTACATACAGCGGACAAAGTTACGAATTCCGCCGTAAAAATCCGCGCCGTTTTACCGTCTCTAAAAAGATAAAAAAATTTAAATATGCTATTTTAATAGATGATGTGGTAACCAGCGGGTTTACGCTAAGAGAAGCTAAGGAGGCTTTGGAAAAAGATGGCGTTGAGACGCTTTTTGCGCTTGTTTTGGCTGATGCGAAAGAGTAATTTTAACACAAGTTTGAGAAGTTTTTTGTAATTCCATATTTTTGTGCATGTGCCACCTTTTTTACCATGTCGTTTTTTGCGGCTTGCATCATTCTCGCACCATTTTCAAGGAAATATTAAGTGCAGGCAATTTTGACGGCACTTTTTTTGTTGTAATAAACTATGGATTACTTCGTCCTGCTTCGCACTCCTCGCAATGACGGATATGGGCGCATATACTTTCCTCCTGTTTTTTGTAATGACGGGAAGATGCGCATGTGCTTTATGCGCGGTCGGCTTAGGTGTTTTTCTTGGTTACTGCACTTTTTGCATGACAATTTTCCTCCGTCATTGCAAGCCAATGAAATTGGCGCGGCAATCTAAAATTTGTAATAGCAGATTTTTACAGAATATTTTACTGTCAAATAACTTGAATTGTTTTGTTGATTTATCGCTTTTTATTTTTTTGGATTGCTTCGTCATACTGCGTATTCCTCGCAATGACGGAGGGGGGGCGCATTGCTTCATAATTGGTGCAAATGAGAGGATTAGCAATGGTGTTTTTGGATTGTTGAACTCTCGCAATGGTAAAAAAGGCAATATGCACTTTATGCGGGCATGGTTGGCTTGGAAGTTTTTCTGGATTGCTTCGTCATTACATTCCTCGCAATGACACAATCTTCTCCGTCATTGCGAAAAAGGAGTGTAACGACTGACGCGGCAATCCATACGCTTTATCATACAAAGTCTCCCTTTGTTACTGTAAGCACCCCTTTTCTGTCATTGCGTGACACGAAGCGGCGCGCCAATCTACAATTTATAATAAAATATATGATTTTTTTTATTTATAATTGATGGATTGCTTCGTCGTACTCCGCACTCCTATCAATGACACAACCTCCTCTGTCATTGCGAGCCGCTTGCGGCGAAGCAATTCACAATTTATAACAATAAGCATATTATTGGCAGCAACTAAAACTACCTTTTTTATTTATATGTTTGAATTGTTTTTATTGTTTACCAGATTGTTTCATCATACTGCGTATTCCTCGCAATGACGGA
>JAISNU010000014.1 GCA_031276075.1 Campylobacteraceae bacterium | reverse complement strand
ATGGCAATCTTTTCTGTCATTGCGAGGAACGCAGAGACGAAGCAATCCATAATCATAAATAAAAAAACAATTGTTCATTTTTTCACAATAACGCCTTTTGATTGTTAAAAGTATGGATTGCTTCCTGCTTCGTAAACTCGCAGTCGCAATGACGGAGGTGAGGATAACTTGCATGACAGAAAGTGTTTTTATATTGCTTTACTGCTTTCAACGGCTTGCAATGACGAAATTATTACTCTATTTGCAAGTCGGAATTTTACACAATGACGAAGTTATATAATAAGAAACATAAATACAGAATTTCAAAATGATGTGCCTTATAACATTTATACTCAAAGGGGAGAACCCCTTTGAGTTAAAAATTATTTCGGAGCGCTGAAATATGATGAGACATCGTCGTTGTAATCTCTCAATTTCTCATCTAAAATACCTTTTTCTTTGGCTTGTTTAATCCACTCTTTTTCAAGTGTCTTTTTAAACTCCAATTTTTCAGTGATAAGCTTTTCCATGTTAAGCCCAGCCAACTTCTGCGCATTTTCTTTTGTGGAAAAATCAGGCGCGATATAGTTTGACACGCCGTTTTTCGCCAATACACCTACAAGAGCTACGCGGGCTTGCTGCGCATAATCATTGGCTTTTGCCAAAGTGTAGAGCGTCTCATCGGGTGCGTGGAAAAAACCGCCGTGGCTTGCCACCGCATAATCCCACCTCCATTGTCCCTGTCTTATAAGATTAAGCGGCGTTTGCATGTCAGCTTCCAAAGCTCCTGCTTCCCAAGCTTTGCCTGCTTCCAGATGCGCTTTTGCAAGATTGTCCACTGCAAGTGCAAAAAGTTCTTCTTTTCTGTCATATTTCTCTTTGACTATAGCTTTCAGTTTCGTTTCGCTCTCTCTGTGGCAAGTCATGCAGCTTCTATCCATCGTTCTAAGCGGATTTTGGATTTGGTGGTCTGAAAATTTCACCGCGCCTTCTTGCGTATAAGGCATGTGGCAGTCCGCGCATGAGACGCCTTTTTGCCCATGAATACCCATAGTATGAAGTTCATAATCAGGATGCTGCGCTTTTACGATAGGAGTTTTTGAAATAGAATTGACAAAATCCTTAAACGGCTTGCCGTCAAAATTTGAACCGTCGTCATAATACTTCATCATATCGTCCGCACTTAACCCCTCTTTCCAAGGAAGCGTTACTACCATAGCCGTTTTATTCGCTCCCGCGCCGTCTTTGTAGTTTGTACTTCTGAAGTAATATTCGGAGTGGCACTGCGCGCATACCAAATCTCTTTTGTTTTGATGAGTTGAACTCTCAAATACCGCCAAGCCCGCCGCTTCCAAACCGCCGTTTAGATACTTTCTGCCGACTTTCAGTTCCGCCGTATCGGCTTTATGGCAGTCATAACAGCCTATCGTGTTTACTATTTCGCTGCCCCATTTATCCCATTTGCCCGTATAATATTCCAAATCGCCCTTTGTTTCCATGAGCCTCACAACATCGGGCGATTTGCATGTCCAGCAAGCCGTAGGGAGCGGACTTTGTATGGATGAGTTGGGCACTCCCGGAGCCGCGACGCGAAGCGTATTGACATTATCCTGCACAGCGTAATAGTGTCCGCGCGGCGCATTATAGTCTTTTGAAAACGGATATCCCGCCCACACTATCGCAAGTTGAGGCCACTTTTTGACCATATCTTCCAATCTTTTATTATCCGCCGTTTTTTTCCAAGAATCATACTCTCTCGGATAATACCTTTGCCATTCGGAACTGAATGTAGGATTTATAATTTCAGCTCCCGTTTTCATAAGCTCTTTTCTCTCATTCTCTTTCGCATTGATATTGTTTCCCAAAAGCCCCAAAACAACAATCGCCACAAAGGAACAACATAACAGCACTATATATTTTTTCATTTTCAAACTCCCTATTTCACATATCGTACGCCAAGATTGTAAGGCGTAGTTGCAAGACCTCTTGTTTTACCATGAGGCACCTCTTTATGACACTCAAAACAGCGTCTGCCCGTTTTTACGCTCTCATCGTCATAGCGATGGTTTATATCGCTGTTTGCCGCTATAACGGAAGCAAGAGACGAATGGCACGAGATACAGTTATTCTGCACGCGCGCGGCTCCGTCATCGCTGATTTTTATCGCATTGTCGTAACTGTTGAAAGTAAATGCAACAGCGTGGTTAAAACCGTCTCTGGCTTTAGCTGCATATTTACTCACAACCCCGCTTTGAGGCAGATGACAATCCGCGCATTCTGCGGCTTTGGCATGAGAACTGTGCTGCCAGGTAGCATACTGCGTATTCATAACATGGCAGTTGATACAGGCTTTGGAATCGCTTGAGAGATAAGAAAAGGCTTTGGAAATGTTCAGCACATAGATAAATAAACCCACCGCTGCGACAAATACAACTACCGCTCCAACCGCAAGCGCTTTGTTTGTTTTCACCGCTCCTCCTTAAAAAAGATTTGGTCTGTTTAATTTTACTATTTATATTATTAAATATATTTATATTTTAATATCTAACTTATTTTATAATCTAATATTAATAATATAAATTAAGATAAAATTATCACCTTTTTGTTACTTCTGGTAAAAATTTAAATGCGCTTTTGGATAAAAAAGATTTTAAGAGAAAGCTATTTGCAAGATAGAAACTTTTGGATTGCTTCGCCGCAAGCGGCTCGCAATGACGGAAGGGAAGGTATTTTTAGTTTGCTTCGTCATTCCACTACTTGCAATATTGGATTACTTCGTCATACTGCGTATTCCTCGCAATGACGGAAAAGTTTGCCATTTGTGTCATTGCGAGCCGCTTGCAGTTCAGTAATTCCTTTTTTTATCTTATGAGCCACTGCATGAGAAATGCGGCAATCCGTCATTCTTGTATTTTGTTCATCATTACGGTGGTACGGCAATCCTTCCCTTTGCGTCATTGCGAGCCAATGAAATTGGCGCGGCAATCCAGAAAATTTACGAGTCAAAAAGAGCGTTATTTAAAAAAATAGATAATTATTTTTTGTTCAGATTATAGATTGCTTCGCCGCTCCGCTCCTCGCAATGACGGAGGAATAGCGTTTTTTGGACTGCCTCCCGCAGCGTTCGCTCGCAACGACGAAAAGGCGTGTTTTTTGGATTGTGGATTGTTCATGTTTTATCCGCAATGATGCGTATATTTTTTGTTTTGCTTTACAATGACATGTAAAGATGTTTGCATAAAAAACTTTAATTAAAAGATAAAGAACATGCAAGATTTTGTCTGCAAAAGTTAAAGAGATGTGAAATATGAACCTAATTATTGTGCTTTGAGGTGATGAGCAGCATAAAGACAAAGGTCAAAAATGTGTGAAATATGAACGGCGCATTGATATTATCTATACATGAACGGCTTATGAATAAATTTTTTTGTCCCGCCCTGCGATAAAATCGGCTTGCATAGTAATAAATTAACAGGAAAAACTCCGTATTTTACAATACTGTATGTTTGATGAAAATTTATCGGCGTATTTTCCAAAAATTATATTTTATAACGCTTCATGCGCAAACAGAAAAAAGCAGTTTTATATAATCAATTTATTCCTGCGCTGAAAGCGTGATAATCGTTGTATTTTCATCAATTTTATTAAAACTTACGCTTTTGGCTTTATAACTTATCTTTATCGTATTTTGCTGGCTTTTCATAACTAAAAAATTTATATCGTCAATAGTCGCAAGCTCGCAAGTATTGCCATTTTGCTTCAATATAAGTTTAGCATCATTGTCTATTGTATGTACTACAGTTATCTTATCATTATCTCTGTTAAGTTCAATATTAAAACCTTCCTGTGCAATCGTAACTATATTTTGTGCAACAGCCGCCGCGGGAATTTCATTTTGGCTTGCGTTTTGAATGCTCGGCGCAGCAGGAGTTTCATTTTTAATATTTTGGACGGTTCTGTTATTCGTATCCCGAACAATTTTTGGCGCAGAAGCTTTATCGGCAGGTTTAATAGAAGTTGGGGCAATATTTTCGGTTTTGTTTATGGTTTGGGCGGTTGGAGTTTCATTTTTAATATTTTGTGCAACAGCCGCCGCGGGAATTTCATTTTGGCTTGCGTTTTGAATGCTCGGCGCAGCAGGAGTTTCATTTTTAACTATATTTTGGGCAATTCTCTCTGCAAGAGTTTTATCTGCATTTTGATTTTGTATGCCGCCGCGCACTATCTGTATAGTTTTGAGCCACTCTTGCTGTTCGGAAGTGAGTTCAAGTTCTGGATTGTCCGAAATGTCAAGGCGCGTGAGCGTAAGCTTTGTGATTTCATTCGGAAGCCTTTTTAGACGGTTGGCGCTTATATCCAAATCCCTTAAATTGATGAGATTTTCAATGTAATAGGGCAGAATGTCTATCTTATTGTTCGCAAGGTTTAACTTCGTCAAGTTTGTAAGCAAGCCTATTTCATTGGGCAAATCAAGTAAAGAATTACTGCACAGATTGAGGCTTTGGAGATTTTGCAAAGCGCCTAATTCAGGCGGCAGATGCATAATTTGATTGATATTCGGCAGATTCAAGTCATTGCCTGCGTCAAGCTCTTTTAAACTTTCAAGTTCTCCTGTCTCTTTCGGCAGTAAAAACAGTTTATTGTTTCTGATATCCAATTTAACAAGTTTTTTCAAATATCGTATGCTTTTGGGAAGTTTTTCTATGAGATTGTTCGCTATATTTAACTCTTCCAAATCATCAAGTTCGCCTATATAATGCGAGAGTTCCGTTATGGAGTTTTGCCATAGCGAGAGTATTTTTATCTTTTTGGCTTTGAACATATCAGAAGGCATTATTTTTATCTCATTATTATTGAGATCAAGCAGTTCCAGATTTTCAAGGCTGCCTATATCGTTCGGTATAAATGTCAATTTGTTGGAGCCTAATTTAATTGTGCGCAGATGCGGCAGATAGCAAATTTCGGAAGGCAGTTCGCCGATAGCATTGTGTGAAGCGTCAAGAAAAGTAAGATTTTTAAGGTTGCTTATTTCGCGCGGCAAAACCTGCAATTTGTTGTCTCTGACATTAAGCGACATGATAAGCCCTAAAAAGAAAAGTTCTTTTGGAAGTTCCGTGATGTTTGAGCGCGAAATATTTACATCTTTCAAAAGAAGCAGCTTTTGTTTGTCTCTTGGGATTCCTCGTTCGCATCTAAATCTCGCATCATACGAGAGATCATCTATCCCTTCGTTATCCGCCCATGTCAAAAGTCTTTCAAAAAAAGCATTCGCTACGCGCGAAACCTCTTTTTTTTCCTCTTTCTTTGCGGGTACCAACTCTTTGATTTTGTCTAAAAAATTGTCAAACATAATCTCTTCCTGCTTATCCAAATTTTAAAATATTATTTTAGCATATTTATATAAAAGCCTTAATAAACCAACTAACATACATCTTTTTGCGCTATAAATTTGACTGTTTCAAGCGTCTTTTTATACCTTTCATCTCCCATGTTTCCTATGCTGCCGAAATATGTCGTTTTTACATTTTTGATGCCGCAAAAATTCAGCGTCATATGTTTTAGCTGTATGGTTGCACATGAACGGGATATAAATCTGTAATACCATGCAGGCTGTTCCATAGTGATAATTATTCTTGCGCTTTTGCCTTTTAAAAGTTCTGTTCTTTTGCCGTTATTGTCGTAATCAAAAGCTATTTTCGGCAGAAAAACTCTATCTATGAAACCTTTCATGAGCGCAGGATATGAACCCCACCAAAGCGGAAAAATAAACACGATATGTTCGGCGTCTTTTATTTTGGCAAGCGCATCTTGCAGGCATTTTTCAAGTTTTATCTCTTTTTTGTATCCATATGCAAGATTAGGGTTAAATTTCAGTTCGCCGATGTTGATAACTTCCACAGAAGCGTTGTTTTCGCTTGCTGCTTTTGCATAAGAGCCGCTGATAGCATAATTTAAACTCTCCATGTTTGGATGCCCGTTAATAATCAAAATCTTCTTTGACATGATAAACCTTACTATTTTTAAAATACGATTTATTGTACTAAAAAAAATATAAAAATAGACCAATTCAGTAAAAGTAAAATCATTTTAAAGCTTTTTGGATAAAATATAACATTTTTTTGAGTTTAGGAAAAATGTAATATGGATATAAGAGAAGAGTTTTTAAAATTTTTTCAGAGCAAAGGACATAAAATAACCCCAAGCGCGCCTTTGGTTCCCGAAGATGAGTCATTGCTTTTTACAAACGCGGGTATGGTGCCTTTCAAAAGCGTTTTTACGGGAGAAATTTCAGCTCCCAAACCGCCGCGCGCCGCAAGCTGTCAAACATGTATAAGAGCGGGCGGCAAACACAACGACCTTGATAATGTCGGCTATACGGCAAGACACCACACTTTTTTTGAAATGCTCGGCAATTTTTCATTCGGAGACTATTTTAAGGAAGATGCGATAGCTTATGCATGGGAATTTATAACCGAAATATTGAAACTTCCAAAAGAGATGCTCTGGGTTACTGTGCATGAGAGCGATAACGAGGCTGAACAAATATGGTCAAAACATGTGGCAAAAGAGCGGATTTTGCGTTTTGGCGATAAAGATAATTTTTGGCAGATGGGCGATATTGGACCTTGCGGACCATGCAGCGAAATATTTGTAGATCAGGGCGCGGAGCATTTTAGCGGTAGCGAAGATTATATGGGAGGCGATGGGGACAGGTTTTTGGAAATCTGGAATCTTGTTTTCATGCAGTATGAAAGAGGCGCGGACGGGAAATTAACGCTGCTTCCAAAGCCGTCTATTGATACGGGCATGGGGCTTGAAAGAGTTACCGCAATAAAAGAAGGGAAATTTAATAATTACGAAAGTTCGCTTTTTATGCCGCTTATTAATGAAATTGCAGGAATTTGCGGCAAACCTTATGAGAGCGCAGGCGGCGCGAGTTACAGAGTCATAGCCGATCATATTCGCTCTGCCGCGTTTTTATTGGCGCAGGGTGTTAATTTTGACAAAGAGGGCAGGGGATATGTGCTAAGGCGCATTTTGCGAAGGGCTGTAAGACATGGATATCTTTTGGGTTTGAAAGAGCCTTTTATGTATAAATTGATAGATACTTTGTGCGATTTAATGGGCAAACATTATACTTACTTGATAGAAAAAAAAGAGGCGGTAAAACAGCAGATTTTTCTTGAAGAGGAGAGGTTTTTTGCTACAATAGCTTTGGGATTGGAACTTTTTGAAGATGAACTTAAAAGAACAAAGAACAGATTCAGCGCCGATACGGCTTTTAAGCTTTACGACACTTTCGGATTTCCATTGGATTTGACGCAGGATATGTTAAGAGATAAAGGAATAAGCGTTGATGTGAATAGGTTTGATGAATTAATGAGCGAACAGAAACAGCGCGCCAAAGCCTCATGGAAAGGCAGCGGCGATAAGGCTGTGCATGGGGACTTTAAAGAACTTTTGGACAGTTTCGGCGCAAATAAATTTACAGGATACGAAAACACAAGGGCGGCGGGCAAAATTTTGGCGCTTTTGGACGATAATTTCAAAAGAGTAGAAAAAATAGATGCGGATATGACAGGATGGGCGCTGCTTGATACTACGCCGTTTTATGCGCAAAGCGGAGGACAGTGCGGAGACAGCGGCGAACTTGTCGGCAAAGCGAAAGTTTTGGATACGCAAAAGTTTTTTGATTTAAATCTAATACAGATAAAAGCTAAAATTCAATTAAAAAACGGCGAAGAGGTTGAAGCCGTAGTGGACGGCAAAAGAGCGGAGACAGCAAAACACCATTCGGCTACGCATCTTTTGCACAGTGCATTAAGAGCTGTGCTCGGAAGCCATGTAGCGCAGGCAGGCTCTTTGGTGGAGGATAAAAGGCTTAGATTTGACTTTTCGCATCCAAAAGCATTAAGCGCGCAAGAGGTGCGCTTGATAGAGGATTTTGTAAACGGCGCAATATCAAAAAACATACCGAATATTACAAAAGAGATGAACATGGAAGAGGCCAAAAAAAGCGGCGCGATAGCGCTGTTTGGCGAAAAGTACGGCTCTGTTGTGCGCGTGGTGAAATTTGACGATGTGAGCATTGAATTTTGCGGCGGCATACATGCCGAAAATACGGGCGCAATCGGGAGTTTTTTTATCACAAAAGAGAGCGGCGTGAGCGCAGGAGTAAGGAGAATAGAAGCAGTGTGCGCAAATGCGGCTTTGGAGTTGGCGCGCGCATGGAGAGATGAGCTTGGAAAAATAAGAGAAGAGGTAAAAAATAAAGATGCGCTAACAGGCGTTGGAAAGCTGAAAAGCGAAATAAAAGAGTTAAAAGGCAAAATAAATTCGCTTGAATCAAATATTAGCAGCAGTATTCAGAGCGTTTCTATCGGCGGCGTTGAGGTTATTGTAGATGAAATTAAGGCGGGCGATATAAAAAGCCGTATTGATGAAATTAAAAATCAAAAAGCTAAAGTTGCAGTTTTGCTTTTCCAAGTGGAAGAGGGCAGAGTAACAATTGCGGCAGGTTCAAAAAATAACGCGCTAAAAGCCGGAGCATGGATAAAAGAGACGGCGTCTATTGTGGGCGGCGGCGGCGGCGGACGGGACGATTTTGCGCAAGCTGGCGGCAAAGACGCTTCAAAAATAGAAGAGGCGAAAGCGGCGGCGCTGAAATATGCCGTATCAATACTTGAAGCAGATAAAAGTTGAGGGGTTTTTTATGAAAATATCTGCTTTTATTTTCGCCGCGCAATGCGTTTATGAACCAGATATCAGGCTTTCTTGGCTGCGAAGATTGCCCGCCAATATATTTATGAGAGGTTTTTTTATGATGATTTTGCAGAGATTCGCGCCGTTATGGAGAAAGCTTACATGATAGTTTTAGGCTCTTCGTCTTCAACAAGAGCGAAGATTTTGAAAGACGCTAAAATAACTTTTATCCAAAGAGCGTTGGATTTTGACGAGAGTGCGGTAAAAGATGAAAATGCGTATGATTTTGTGTATAAAATCGCAAAGCGCAAAGCTGCGCGTTATCTTGAAATATATCCTTTGGATATGCCGTTTCTTGTCGCGGATACTGTTGTGGCTGTTCGCGGCAGACTTCTTGGAAAAGCGCGAGATGTAAATGAGGCGCGCGAAATGCTATCTTTGCAAAGCGGCGGCGATGTTTCAATTATCACTTGCATGATATATAAGAGTTTGAAATTGGAATTTACCGATTTGTCGGCAACTTTATATAAATTTGATGAATTTGAAAGCGGCGGTTTGGAAGCTTATCTTGGAAGCGGCGAATGGCAGGATAAAGCGGGAGCATGCATGGTGGAGGGATTTTGCAAACCGTATGTTAAAAGCGTTTGTGGATTTGAAAGTACAGCGATGGGGTTAAGCCTTGAAAAATTACTGCCGTTTTTGGAGATTGAGTAGTGTTTGAGTGTAAAAAACTTGTAATTTTTAACAACAATGGCAAATTGCTTGATATATCGTTTAAACTGAATGATTCGCTCGCTCTTGTCGGACAAAGCGGCAGTGGCAAAAGTTTGACGCTGAAAGCAATTTTGGGGCTTTTGCCGAAAAATCTTACATGTGAAGCAGAATTTGAAGCGGATTTTCCTGTTAAAGCGGGAAAAACAGCAGCTTTTATCCCGCAAAATCCCTTTACCGCGCTTTCCCCTATGACGAAAATATCCAAGCAGTTTTTTGCTTCCGAAATTAAACAAAAAGAGTGTATAAATATGGTGGGATTAGATGAAGCGTTTTTACAAAGATTTCCGAGCGAACTTAGCGGAGGGCAGTTGCAGCGCGTTATTTTCGCTATGGCGATAGCGCAAAATCCGAAACTTTTATTGCTTGACGAACCGACTACTGCGCTTGATTTTGATGTGAAAAATAAAATTATCGCTCTTTTAGAAGAGCTTCATGAGAGAATAGGTTTTGAAATGATTTTTGTAACGCATGAACTCTCTTTGGCAGGCAAAATATGCAAAGAGTGCGTTGTGCTGAAAAATGGTATGGTTGTGGAGAGCGGCAGCAGCGAACAACTATTTAATGCTCCGTCGAGCGAATATGCAAAAATGCTTTTAAATACAGGGTTTAATAACAGGAGTTTCAGACAATGAATACAGAAAATTTTGAAGAAGAGTTGGAACCGAAAAAAATCAGCAAAAAAAAGATTATTGCGGCGGCTTTGGCTTTGGCGATGGCAGGATTTGCAATTTTTGCTGTCAATACTTATCAAAACGCCTATTATCAGGCTATAGAACTTATCAATTATAATCCAAAGCTTACAACGCAGTTTTTTGACAGAAACGGCGAATTGGTGGCGAATTATTTTGAAGATGAAAATAGACTGTACGCTGAATTTGAAGATATACCGTACCGCATGGTAGAAGCGCTTGTGGCGATTGAGGATACGGTCTTTTTTGAACATGACGGCGTGAATGTAGAAGCGATTTTAAGGGCAACATTAAAAAATATAAAAAATATGAAATATTCCGAAGGGGCAAGCACTTTAACGCAGCAGCTTATAAAAAATACGCTCCTTACGCGCGAAAAAACGCTGAAAAGAAAGATAAATGAAGCTCTAATTGCGCTTATCATAGAGCAGCATTTGACTAAAGAGCAGATAATGGAACGATACTTGAATCATATCTATTTTGGGCACAACTATTACGGTGTGAGGACTGCGTCGGAAGGGTATTTCAGAAAATCTTTGGACGAATTAAACCTTAAAGAGATAGCTATGCTTGTAGGGATTCCAAGGCAGCCGAACAGTTACGATCCGACAAAGCATCTTAATTTAACGCTTGCCCGCGCTAATTCCGTATTGAACCGTATGAAAACTTTGGGTTGGATAAGCGAAGAGGAGTATAATGAAGCACTCGCAGAAGAGGTAAAAGTTTATGATGATACGCTTTCTAAAAATAAAGCTCCATATGCGGTGGACGAAGCCGTCAGAGAGGCAAGTTTGTTATATGATAATGTGCGCAGCGGCGGATATAAAATATATCTCAGTATTGATTTAAAAACTCAACAATTAGCCCGCGACGCGCTTGAGTTCGGCTACCAAAAGATACTTGAAAGGAATAAAAACGCAAATACATCTATGCTAAACGGCGCTATTGTAGTTTTGGATAATTCCAACGGAGATATTCTAGCGCTTGTCGGCGGACACAATTATACCCAAAGTCCGTTTAACAGAGCTGTTTCTATAAACAGACAGCTTGGCAGCAGTTTTAAGCCGTTTTTGTATCAAATTGCGCTGGATTCAGGGTATTCGACGATGGATTTGATACCGGATATTTCAAGAGTTTATGTTGAAGGGAGCGGTGAAAAAAACGAAACAAAAGAGTGGGTGCCAAAAAATATAGAGAGTAATTTTCAGGGGCTGGTTACGCTGAAAGACGCTTTAACGCGCTCGCGCAACCTTGCTACGATAAATCTTGTAACAAGCATCGGGCTTGAAACGGCACATAGAGAGCTTTTGAAAATGGGATTTAAAAATGTGCCTCATGATTTGTCAATATCTTTGGGAAGCCTTGGTATGTCGCCTTTGGAATATAGCAAATTTTACGGAATGTTTGCAAACGGCGGCACTCTTATAGAGCCGAAAATGGTAAGAAAAATCGTAAATAGATTCGGCGCGGAACAACTGTTTGAGAGCGAAAAAGAGCAGATTTTGGATCCTGCGCAAAATTATCTCATGATAGATATGTTAAAGTCCGTAGTGGACAGCGGTACGGGAAGAGCGGCTAAGGTAAACGGGATAGAGATAGCTGGTAAAACAGGTACATCAAATAACAATATAGATGCATGGTTTTGCGGTATAACCCCCGACATAAGCGTGATTATCTGGTACGGCAATGACGACAATACGCCCATGCCTGCAAGCGAAGTCGGCGGGCGCACATCTACTGTGCCGTTTGCCAATTTTTTGCAAAATTACTTAAAAACCTATCCTGCGGCGAATCGTAGATTTTCCATACCTGCTGGAGTTAAAAAGGGCATATATAACGGCAAAGAAGAGTATTTTACGGCAAAGTCCCCGTTTCCTTCGGCTTCAAGAACTGCCGCTTCGGAAGATACGCTGTTTTAATTTCTATTCGGAGAAGCTTTTGCCTCTTTGCTGTCGGGATAATTTGTTTTTAGAAGTTTATAAAATTGATTTGCGCTTGCTGTATCGCCTATTTTGTCAAAAGATATAGCCGTATGGTATAGAAGTCTTGGCATGTAATCCGCTTTGTCGTATAATTTTACGCTTTTTTTGTAATTTGCGATGGCTTCGCTCCACTTTTCACTGAAATATTCGGCTTCGCCAAGCATATAACTGTTGCGGGCAGGTTTGTAATTGCGCGCGATTAATTCCGAAAAATATTTTTTAGAATTGTTATACTCTTTATTTGTAAACAATCTCTCGCCTTCCTTGCTTAACTCTTCGGAAGTGATATTTGCGCTAAATTGACTTTTGGAAGCGGCTGATGTCGTCGTAGTTTTTTTGTTTTCAAGCGCGCTTATGCGTTTGTTCAAAGTGGCATAATCAGCGTTTAAAGCATCTACCATAGCCGTAAGTTCTGTTAAAACATTTTTTATGGTTTCCTGATTTGCAAGTTCCAATTCCCTGCTCTCTTTGACATACTTTTCAAGTTCGTCAATACGGGTATTTTGGTAGCTTTGATTGGTATCCATAGCTTGCGCGCTTTGCGAAATGGAAGCAACTTTGCCGCTTAAGCCGTCCAAAAGCGATGCCGCTCCTTCGGATTTTTCAGCAGCCATGCTTACTTCTGTTTTCAGCTTTGCCAATTCTGCTGACAATGTCTCTATTTTTTTGTTCATATTCAGCAGATATTTTTCGCTTTCGGTCAGCCCATAAGGAGAATTTGAATCAAGTTTGCCAGCGTCAAATGCAGAAGGCTCTGCATGAAGGCAAAAAACAGTTATAAATAAAAAACTCCACATGCGTAAAAACACATATGGAGTTTGAATATGAAAATTTTTCATAAATTATGGAATAAGTTTGAAATCAACTCTTCTGTTTTTGCTCCAGCACTCTTTTGAAGAGCTTGTGCATGCAGGATTGGTTTCGCCATAGCTTACGATAGTGATTCTGTTTTCAGGAACGCCGTTTGCTATAAGCGCATCTTTAACCGCTTTTGCTCTTTTAAGACCAAGCGCATAATTGTACTCGTCTGTACCCCACTCATCGCAGTTGCCTTCGATCTTAACGCTCAAGCCTGCAGCATCTGTGCCTGTAAATAGAACAGAATTGCTTCTGATAGCGTCAAGTTCGCTTGATTTGACATCAAACTGGTCAAAATCAAAATAGATGCTTCTTGATAGACTTTCAAGTCTTTGAATCAAGCTTGATACATTAGGGTCGCTAACGCCGCCCTCAACTACGCTGCCGCCTGCTTTTGTATCGACATACTGTTCTCCAGCGTCAACCTGAGCTTTATCGGTACAACCGCTCAACAAGAATAGCACTGTAACAGCGCTTACAAGTAACTTTTTACTCATGCCTCTTTACCACCTTTTAAAAAATTTTATGTGATTTTACCACAAATTATATTAAAGTTTACCAATCTAATGATTGAATTTTGCCAACATGTATAGGAAAATGAAAACTTTTATTGACACTTAACCTTACAATGCCTAATGCGCTCTCATTAGCGTAATCTTTTATAAATAAAATACTGCCTCCATCATGTGAAAAGCGCGGAAATAGATTTTTCCCAGTAGCCGTGAGCTGTCTGATATGATCCGTTTTTGTAGATATCAGATATAAATTAAAGACTTGCTGCCCGAATTCGCTCGCCTTATCGCGCCCCGAATAAACTATATAATGTTTGTAAGCGGAAGCGGAAGAGTTGTTTTTGCCAAGATATACCATCTGTTCAACTCTGTCTTCTTTTAATTTTTTTGAGAATATGTTTGGATATCCCAATCTGTCGGAGACAAAGACCACTCTTGTATCGTCATCTACAAAACTGCCGCTTACATCAACGCCGCGGTAATTTGTGATTCTGCTTAGAGATTTGCTTCTCAAATCATACATGAATATGTCTGCCTGATCTTCGGGCGACATTGTCAAAAGCAATTTGCTGCCGTCGCTGCTTACATCCGAGACCACAAGTATTCCTTTGCCTCTTATAATCTCTTCCCTCTTTCCACTCATGATAGAAACTTTGTAAACTATCGGCTCTTTACCGCTGTTTGAAGTATAGTAAAAGCTGTTTTGGTCTTTATCCGCCCATTTTGGGAATATATTGAGTCCGCCTTTAACGATGGTCTGCTGGAAAGTCAAAGTGTAGTCTGCTATGACTATTTCGCTCTCCCCGGGCGCTGTATTTTTGGAAAAGATAACATATCTGTTCATCCAATCCACAGGGTCCTGTTTGGTATCCTTGACTACACTCATTATTATTGAGTGCGGCAAAATCGGATAGTGGCTTGCTTTGGATATTTTAAAGACTCTCTCGCTTATAACGCTGCCGCTTCTTGTGTTAATAAGTTTTGTATTTGCAGTAACGGAATCATCCAATTCTTCTGTAAGTTTATATCGGAGTACAAGGTCTGTTTTTGTATCTATGCCGTATCCTACGCGGTTGCTGTCATTCCAGCCCGCAACTCCATAAGCTTCGTTTATATCGTAATATGTTGTAATTTTCAAATCCGCTATCAAAAGCTTAAAAATATTGTTTCTCAATAGACTGCTTACGCCCGAACTGCTCGCATCTTGCACTTGAATGACAGGCAGTTTGTCCATAGTTTTTACTATTTCTATAGTGGCGTCTCCCGCCGCAAAAAGAGTTGTAAAACCAAAAATAACCGCAAAAATTACTTTTTTCATATTCTATTCCACCTCGTCTTTAAAAGTTGTGTTAAATTTAAAAAATCCAGCGCCTTCATACGGCGGAAAAGCTTCGCCCCTCATCTCTTCCAGAAAGCTTTTCAACTTTTCGTTAAAATCGTTATTATACGACAAAGAGACTATAGAATAGCTAAAACCGCCGCCGTTATTTATGGTAATTTCAACTTGCGCATTTGCGCCTGCTACCGTGTACGGCGTTTCAGCCCATTTTTCAGAAAGCATATCCTGTATTTTTCCAACAAACGGGTCGCGTATGCCCGAACTTGCCGAATTTATCGTCATTGTGCTTTGCTGTTTAAATTTTAATTTGTCAAGCAGTCTGCTTGCATTGTTTTGAGGAGTATTTTTGCCATCAAGCCTGCTTGGCTGTGAAGCCGCAGCTCCACTTTTTACAAGAGCGCTTTCATCAATATTCGCAAAAAGGTCTTTTACGCCCTGTGTCTGCGTTATCGCCGAAGCCGGCGAAGAGTTTTGCTTGATAACCGCAGCGCTTGAAGTTTTATCTTCTCCCGCTATGTCTTTTCTTTCAACTAAAATAATATCTAAAAAATTATCTTTTGCCGTAAAGCGCTGTAAAAAATCGGGTGATTTGCCGTACACATGCGCCAAAGCCGTAAATATAAGGAGATAAAGTCCGAGCGAAATATAAAAACCGATAAGATAAAATCGTCTTTCAGCGCTCATCAACCGTTCGTTTCCAGCGCTACTTTGAGAAAACCTGCATTTTTGACGGCTTTCATCACATACATGACATCGCTATATAAAAGAGTTCTGTCGGCTTTTATATAAACGGTCGTCTCTTTACTGTATTTATTGGACAAAAGTATCATATTGTCGGGAAAATTTTTCAATTCAAATTTGTCTTTACCGATATAAACGGTTTTATTTTTATCTATTCTAATTTCAAGCGTTGGTATTTTATTCACTTGAGCTGATTTTGAACCGTCTGGAAGCGTAATGTTTTCTTCAAATACCAATGTCGGGGTAGTAACCATCAAAATAGCGAGCAGTACGAGCATGATATCCACCAGCGGCGTGATATTCAGCTCCGGTTTTTCATCCCAATCTATTGCCATATAGCGGTTGCTCTTTATTGTAGTTTTGTTCATTTGACATCAAATCAATTTGCCGTCCGATATATGCCATTACATCGTAGCCTTTTCTTTTTAGGACAAGATGAAAAGTGTATGCGGGAATTGCGACAAAAATACCGCCTGCCGTTGCCACCAAAGCTTCGCTGATTGCGGGGGCTATGATGCTAAGGCTTGCGTTTGTGCTTTGCCCGAGTTTGCCGAATGTCTGCAAAATAGATACTACCGTACCGAAAAGCCCTATAAACGGCGAAGTAGAAGCGATGATAGAAAGCCATGAAAGTCCCGTAGTTACGCTTTTTTCGGCTACATTTTTACATACATTCAAAAAAGAGGCGGCATATTTTTGCGATGCACATTTTGACAAAATAGAGCTGCTTTTAGGTGTTTTTGCGCCAAGCAGCATCTTTTCAAGAGAATCTTGCTCTCTCTCTTTCCATGCTGAAAGATAGAGGCTTCTTGATATAAAAATAGTAAAAGTAAGTATAAAATAAAAAGAGAGCCATCCCAAAACAAACCATGTTATGGGATGAGAATTTGCCAAATATGTGAATATTGCGCCCATGATGCTAATATATCTTTTTTGACATAGAGTCAACTTTGGCGACAGCAAGAGCTACATTAGAATCGCTCATGCTTTGAATCAAGCTTTTTGCTTTTTCAAGCGCTGCGGCAATTTCGCTTTCGCTGCTTCCACCGATAGCTACGGCTCCGTCAGCCAAAACGGTGATTTTTGTCTCTTCAACTTTTACAAATCCCCAATTGATAGCAACAGGCTCTTTTGAACCGTTTTCAAGCTCTATGTCTATAATGCCGACCTTTAAAGAGGTCAGCAGTGCGGCGTGGCTTGGCAAAACGCCGAATTCGCCTTCGCTTCCGGGAAATGTTACGGATTTTACATTGCCTGAAAAGATAAGCCCTTCAGGTGTAACAATCTCTAAACTTGTTGTATTCATCATAAAACCCTTTTAGGCTTGAGCTTTTATTTTTTCAGCTTTTGCTACAGCCTCGTCTATATTGCCTACCATGTAAAACGCATTTTCAGGCAGTTCGTCATATTTTCCTTCTACTATTCCTTTAAAGCCAGCGATTGATTCTTCAAGCGTTACATATTTTCCAGAGCTTCCCGTAAATACTTCGGCTACGAAAAACGGCTGGGATAAAAATTTCTCTATTTTTCGCGCGCGTCCAACTACAAGCTTATCATCTTCGCTAAGTTCGTCCATGCCCAAAATCGCGATAATATCCTGCAAATCTTTATATTTTTGCAGTGTTGCCTGAATAGCCCGCGCAACTTTGTAATGCTCTTCGCCTATAACTTGCGGGTCAAGCACTCTTGAAGTAGAATCAAGCGGGTCAACGGCAGGATAAATGCCTTTTTCCGCAATACTTCTGCTTAAAACAGTTTTTGCATCCAAATGTGAGAAAACAGTCGCAGGAGCAGGGTCTGTCATATCGTCCGCAGGAACATATATCGCTTGAACGGAAGTGATGGAACCTTTTTTAGTTGATGTAATTCTTTCTTGAAATCTTCCCATTTCGCTGGCAAGCGTAGGCTGATAGCCGACAGCCGAGGGGATTCGTCCGAGAAGCGCGGACATTTCGGAACCAGATTGTGAAAATCTAAAAATATTATCTATAAACATCAACACATCAAGTCCAAGTTCGTCTCTAAAATATTCGGCTATTGTAAGACCTGTAAGCGCTACTCTGTTTCTTGCTCCCGGCGGTTCGTTCATCTGTCCGTAGCAGAGAGCGACTTTGTCCAAAACATTAGACTCTTTCATTTCATGATAAAGGTCGTTTCCTTCTCTGGTTCTCTCGCCGACTCCTGCAAATACAGAATAACCGCTGTGTTTGAATGCGACATTGTGGATAAGCTCCATAATAATAACAGTTTTTCCAACGCCGGCGCCGCCGAACAGTCCTACTTTGCCGCCTTTTGAATATGGGGCTAACAAATCCACGACTTTGATGCCTGTTTCAAATATTTCGGATTTTGTGCTTTGTTCTTCAAACGGAGGCGGGTCGCGGTGGATAGACCATCTATGTTTACTCTCTATCTCTTCTCCGCCGTCAACGACATCGCCTATAACATTTATTATACGCCCCAAGACATTTTCACCGACTGGAACGCTGATAGGACTTCCTGTCGCTATTGCTTCAACGCCTCTGGTTAAACCCTCAGTCATATCCATAGCGATAGTTCTTACTCTGCCGTCTCCTAAATGCGCCGCAACTTCAAGCACAAGTTTTGCCGCTTTTCCCTCTACCGTGTAATTTACTACAATCGCTTCATTGATTTTAGGCAGTTCATTTTTAAAATCAACATCTACTACCGGACCTAAAATCTGGCTGACAATTCCACTCATAGAATATTCTCCTTATTTATTTGCTCAATTATTTCATGGATTCCATACCGCTGATAATTTCAATAAGTTCAGTGGTAATGGATTCCTGTCTTGCTTTATTATAAGCTATCGTTAAATGATGAACTCTCTCTTTTGCATTATTTGTTGCATTATCCATAGCCTGCATTCTAGCGCTGTGTTCAGCCGCCAATGAGTCTATAAGTGCATAATACATGTTATATTCAAGATACTTCTTCATCAACTCTTCAACTATTTTTTTGTCGCTTTCCGCTTCTATTTCCAAAAGCGATTTTGACTCGCCGTGCGTTTGGATTTCATCGCCCTTGGGAGCTTCTACCGGCAATACATCAACCACTTTAAGCTCTTGGGATATCATGTTCAAATAACCGTTATAAACCAAAATAATTTTATCGGTTAGATTTTCATTAAAATCATTAACGGCGTCTTCTATAATCTCCTGCGATTTTTTATAATTCGGCGACGAAGATACGCCTATGTATCTTTTTAAAAGTTCCGTATCCTTAAATGTAAAATAGTCTATTCCTTTACGACCTATGGCGCGCAGTCTCACTTTTACATTAAGAATTTTAAATTCATCCATCAATTTTTTTACCGCTTTAATCGTCTGCACATTAAAACCGCCGCAAAGTCCTTTGTCGGCTGTTATAAATATAATATCCACGATTTTGGGCTCATTATTCAGCTGAAAAAATTTACTGTCTATGCCGCCTGCTTTATATTGCGAAAGCTTGTAAGAGATTTCGGAGAGCATTTCATTGATTTTATTTGCATAAACTCTTGACTGCCTTGCCACCTCTTCGGCTTTGCGCAATTTGGCGGTAGATACAAGCTTCATGGCGCGCGTTGTTTTTTGCGTGTTTTGAACGCTTTTTATCTTCCTTTTTATCTCTTTGAGATTTGACATACCCTATCCTTTAACTGCAAAGGTAGTTTTAAAATCATTTAACGCTTTTTTCAAAGTATCTTCAATATCTTTGTCAAGAACTTTTTTGGTTCTTATCTGCTCTAAAATATCAGGATATTTTGCCTCAATGAATGGATACAGCTCGTTTTCAAATTTGCTTATATCGGCAGTTGTGACATCATCCAAAAATCCTTTGGCGCCCGCATATATAATAATAACCTGTTTTTCAACGGCAAGCGGAGAGTAGGGAGGCTGTTTTAAAAGCTCTACCATTCTTTGTCCGCGTTCAAGCTGTTTTCTGCTTGCTTCATCCAAATCGCTTGCGAATTGCGCAAATGCCTGCAGCTCTCTATATTGCGCCAAATCAAGCCTTAGAGTGCCAGAAACCTGTTTTGTAGCTTTGATTTGCGCCGCGCCGCCTACGCGGGATACGGATAAACCGACATTGATAGCAGGGCGGATACCTGAGTTAAACAAGTCTGTTTCAAGAAAAATCTGTCCGTCCGTGATAGAAATAACATTTGTCGGGATATATGCCGAAACATCTCCGGCTTGTGTTTCTATAATAGGAAGCGCCGTTAATGAGCCTGCTCCCAAGTCGTCATTTAATTTTGAAGCTCTCTCTAAAAGTCTTGAATGAAGATAAAATACATCTCCGGGATACGCCTCGCGTCCGGGCGGTCTTCTTAATATCAAAGACATTTCGCGGTAAGCGATAGCATGTTTTGTCAAATCGTCGTAAATAATAAGCGCATGGCGTGAGTTGTCTCTGAAATATTCGCCCATAGTTACGCCTGCATACGGAGCAAGATATTGAAGCGCCGCCGAATCGCTCGCACCTGCATTTACAATAATGGTATAATCCATAGCCCCGTGTTCTTCAAGTTTTTTTACAACTTGCGCGACTGTTGATTGTTTTTGACCGATAGCTACATAGATACATACGACATTTTGCCCTTTTTGGTTGATAATCGTATCAACTGCTACCGTTGTTTTACCTGTTTGCCTGTCGCCGATGATAAGCTCTCTTTGTCCGCGTCCTATCGGAACAAGCGCGTCAATAGCTTTGAGTCCTGTTTGAAGCGGTTCATGAACGGATTTCCTTGCCATAATGCCGGGAGCTTTTTCTTCCACAAATCTGCTCTCTTTTGCCTCAATTGGACCTTTTGCATCTATCGGGTCGCCAAGAGAATTTACGACGCGTCCAATGATAGAATCCCCAACAGGCACTTGCAAAAGCCGTCCCAGTCTTTTTACAGATGAGCCTTCATGTATGCCGTCGCTTTTGCCGAGTACAACTATGCCGACGCTTGATTCTTCAAGATTCAGAGCCATGCCTCTTTCGCCGTTTTCAAATTCCACCATTTCGCCCGCCATGATATTGTTCAATCCATAAACATTTGCAACGCCGTCGGCTACCGCTATAACTTTGCCCGTCTCTTCAACATTTACGCTGAGATTAAAGTTCTCGATTCTCTCTTTTATGATAGAGCTGATTTCGTCTGCTTTAATTTTAGTTGCCACTTTTATTACTCCTTAGTTTCTTATATTGCTTTAAGTATATGTTCGCTCATTTGAGCTTTCAGTCTTTCAAGCGAAAAGCTTGCTTCAACGCCAATATCGCCAATCTCTATTTTAACGCCCTTATAGTTTGATTTTTCTATTTTAAGCTTTATATCTGCCCCGAATTTTTTGCTAAAACTCTTTTGCAGATTCTCTGTTTGTTCCTGATCTATCTCTTTATCGGTATAAATTTTGCCTTCATAGCGGTTGTTTTTAAGAGAGATTTGAAATTCAAACTCTCTATAAATATCAGGCAAAAGAAGCAGCCTCCCATGTTCGCTTAAAAGAGCGATGAAATTGGCAAGTTTTTTATCTTCTGTCTTTAAAATAGAGACAACAAGCGCTTTTTTCTCCTCTTTATTTACATTAGGCGCGGAAAGAATAGTTGTAAATTTTGTTATGTTAAATGCGTTGTTTAACTCTTTTAATGCGCTTTGCACATGTGCAAGCTCTTTATCGCTAAAACTTTCAAACAGGGCTTTAACATATCTTTTTGCTATGATGCTCATTATGCTACCTTCTTCAAAAGAATATTAATAAATTTTTCTTTGTCTATTATAATGGACTCTTCGCTGAAAAGTTCCGAAAGCGTTTCGCTTACGACCGCGCGCACCATTTTGCGTCTTTCAATATCCATCTGGTCATGATTTGCCTTTTCAAGGTTTTTCATCTCTAAAATCAAATCCGAAGAGATTTTTGCAAGTATGAGTTTATTCTCTTTTTCAGATGTCGCAAGAAGCGCTTTGGCAACTGCTTTAGCCTCTTCAACCTTTTCTAAAGCTTCGCTTTTTTGTTTTTTGGACTCTTTTAATTTTTCTTGAATTGCATTTAATTTGTCCGCGATAGAATTTTTTCTATTTTTGAAGAAGTTTTTGATGATATTTGCCAGCAAATAGTACAAAAGCCCTGCAAACAGAAGAAAATTAACGCTCCTTTTGAATATGTCCGTGTCCGCTTCGCCGCCGCTTGCAAACGCCAATACGGGGATAACAAGCAGTATAAGATATTTTTGCATTTTCTCTCCTATATCTTGCCGAGCTTTGCTTTAAGCGCTTCTCTAAAAAGCGGCATTTGGCTTCTTAAAGCGTTTTTAAGTTCGGCTTTTTCATTTTCAAGCGTTTTAATAAATTCGCTATATTCGCTCTCAAGTTTGCTTTTTTTCGCATCAAGTTTTTTGTTGGCGTCAGCGCGCGCAGAGGCTAACAACTCTATGCGTTTTGCTGCAGCTTTGTTTTTAGCGTCAAGTATAATTTGATTTGCTTCTTCATGGTAAACGCTTACATCATCGGCATTTTGAGACGCATTTTCCAAATCTTTTTGAATCATGCTGTTTCTATTGTTGATAAAATCAAGCAGCGGCTTGTAAAGAATTTTGTTGAGAACGACAAGCAAAAACAAAAACAGCAATGTTGTTGAACACAACAGTGCAATATCAATATCTAAATTCATGTAGGGTATCTCCTTAATTTTTATGCGGCTAAGAGCAATTAGCCTCTATTTTCACTGCGCAAATAAAAACATTTAAGCGCGGGATTTTACCATTTAAAACAAAAAACTTTATTAAATTTATACATAAAATCATTTCCATTCTTTTATGCGTTCTAAAAAACTTTCCATTTCCCGACTGTTTTTAAAATTTATTGTCAAACTCTCTTTTGCTATTTTAACTTTCAAGCCGATACCGGCTATCTTTTCTTGCATGATTTGCAGCGAAGGGTGCGGCTTGGCTTCAGTTTTTCTTTTTTTTAGCGAAGAGGGATTTACTTTAAGCTGTTTGACAAGATTTTCCGTCTCTCTTACGCTTAATCTCTGCCCCAAAATTGTATTTACTATCGTCTCTTCGTCAATAGCGTCAAGTCCTACTATAACCTTTGCATGTCCTTGCGATATTTTGTTTTCTATGATTAACTGTTTGGTTTTTTCACTCAGCGATAAAAGCCTTATAGTGTTTGTTATCTGCGCGCGCGATTTGTGTATAATCTCCGAAAGTCCGTCTTGCGTTATATTGTACTCGTCTATAAGTTCCTGATACGCCCGTCCAAGTTCTATTGGATTTAAATCCTCTCTTTGGATATTTTCAATAAGAGCCAATTCGCGGAGTTTTTCGGATTCATAATCGGCGATAATGGCTTTAATAGTCGCAAATCCTGCTATTTGGCTCGCTCTAAGCCTCCGCTCTCCTGCTAAAAGCATAAAGCCGTCGTCTTTTTTTATAACAAGTATGGGCTGCAAGAGTCCATGTTTTTTAATGGAAGCAGCTAAATCTTTCAGCGCATCCTCTTTGAAAACAAGTCTGGGCTGATATGGATTTGGGATAATTTTATCTACATCTATCTCTTGAACTCTTGAACTGTCATGTTGAAATTCTTGTCTGTAAGCTTCTTCCACATCTTCAAAAATAGCTCCGAGTCCTCTTCCTAATGCCTGTTTTGCCATATTGTTCCTAACTTAGAATAGAGTGTGCAAGACCTTGGTACGCAATAGACCCTGGAGACTTATCATCATAAAGTATTATCGGCTTGCCAAAACTTGGAGCTTCAGCCAATTTTACATTTCGCGGAACTACTACAAGAGTTTCACCGTCTTTATCCAAAAACAGTTTGTTTTTAAAATGCTGCTGCAAATCTGCGACGACTTGGCGTGAAAGATTGTTTTGAGTAGTAAACATTGTTGGTAAAAACCCTCTTATTTCAAGAGGTGGATTGATAGTTTTTTTGATGAGTTTTATAGTATTTAACAGTTGCGCCAATCCCTCTAACGCATAAAATTCGCATTGAATCGGAATAATAACCGAATCAGCCGCGCTTAGAGCGTTAATAGTAATGCTTCCTAGCGCTGGAGGCGAATCCACAATGATAAAATCATAATCGCTTTTTATTTCGCTTATTGCATTTTTAAGTATCAGTTCGCGTTCTTTTGTGTTATTATTGTAAAATTCTCTGTCTATCCCCACAAGTCCTATGTTTGACGGCGCCAAATAGAGATTTTCTATTTCTGTTTTCAATAATATTTGGGAGAGTTTTTTGCGTCCTATGAGTACATGATAGATGTTGAATTCGTAGTTATTGCGAAAACCAAGTCCTGTTGTGGCGTTTGACTGAGGGTCAATGTCTATAAGCAGCACTTTTTTACCTGCGGCGGCGAGTGCGGCGGACAGATTGATAGCCGTAGTTGTTTTTCCGACTCCGCCTTTTTGATTGGCTATAGTGATAACTTCGCTCATCTTAAACTATACACCTTTTTATTATTTAACTCAATTGACCCGTCAAGGCACAGCTTTGCTTCTTTCAAAGAGTAATATTTACCCTCTATGTGAACGCCAAAATTTTGGCTGAATTGAAATTCTAACTTATATTTACTAAAAATCTGCTTCCATGAAGGAAAATTTTTTATATACTCCATAAATCCTTCCGTCAATTCTTTTGGAGTAAGTGTTATATCAAGCGTTGCATACTCTTTTGAAGATGAGCAAAGATTTATTCCGACAGATATTACAAAACTCTCTTTTATTTTTGCCGTTAGCATACCGCCTATTTTTTTTTCTCCGATGTAAAAATCGTTAGGCCATTTTAACCGTGTGTTTGAGCCAAAACCTCTTAAAAATTCCAATAAAAGCTGCGAAAAATAGATAGACATTGAAGCTTGCGGCACATCATTCGGGATAATTGACGAAGCAAGCGCAAAACTTAGATAAAGGTTTCTTTCACCGCTATCCCATATATTGCCGCGGCTGCCTACGCCCTGCGTCTGTTTGCCTGCATACAGTGCAAACGGAGGCGTTACATCGCCGTTTTTTACAGCTTCGCAAAGCCATTGATGCGTTGAGCCGATATTGTCAATAAAATGTATCTCCAATTTTAATCCTTTTTCCGTTTATATAAGAGAGGGCATCGGTTTCCTGTTTTGAAGGAGCCTGCACTCTTTGTATATAGATAATACCATCAAAGCATGCTATGCCGACCGCATTGTCTTTTATCTCAACAATTTTGCCGCATTTAAAATCATGTTTCATTTTTTCACATTTGAAATTTTTCAGCTTCAACCCGCTTTGTAAAAATATCCCGGGCCATGGCGTAAAAGCTAACAGTTTTTGATGTAATTGAGAGCCTGTAAGATGAAAATTTACTTCTCCGTCCTCTTTTGTTATTTTTGAAGTTTTTGAACTAAGAGCGTCTGTTTGTTCTACATGCAGTATATTTTCATATGAGCGGATAACTTTTATCGTCAAATCCGCAGCCTTTTTTGCAAGTAAACTAAAAAGTTCGTCGGAGTTCAAATCTTCTATTTTCACATAACTAAATCCAAGCATTTTGCCAGTATCTAACCCTTCCGCCATTTTCATAGCGGTAACGCCGCTATATCTGTCGGCGTTTAATATAGCTTGTTGGATTGGACTTGCGCCTCTGTATTTGGGAAGTAAAGACGCATGAAGATTTATGCATGGCGCTATATCCAAAATATCGCGCGGAAGGATTTTGCCGTATGCCGCGACAACGATAAAATCAGGCTTTAACGAAGCGATTTGTTCGGCTGTTTTTTTATCTCTCAAAGTTTCGGGCTGGAAAATCTCAATATCCAAGCCGCTTTTTTGTACAAACTCTTTTATGTGCGGCGCGCTTAAATTTTGTCCGCGTCCGAATTTTTTATCCGGCTGTGTGAAAAGCGCGCAAATTTCCATATCTGGAACATCAATCAAAGCTTTAAATATAGTTGTTGCGTAGGAGGGCGTACCCATAAATATTATGCGCTTCATGCGGTTACTTTTTTGAAGCAAACAGCGTTCCGCCGCTATGTTTACCGTCTAAGATGAAATTTTTGGCGTCTGTTAAATCAAATCCGCTCGCCAAAAACATAGAGCGTCCATTTTTGAGCAAAAAGTCAGCCGCTTTCAGTTTTGTTACGATGCCGCCCGTGCCGAATTCCGAACCGACATTTGCATTTTCATACAAGTTGCTTTCATTTATTGCATCTACATGCAAGATGAGTTTTGCATTTTTATCCTCTTTTGGGTTGGCGTCGTAATATCCGTTGATATCTGATAAAATCACAAGCAAATCCGCGTCGAAAAAATGCGTAACATGCGCCGATAACTGGTCGTTGTCTCCAAATACAAGCTCTTCAACCGCCGTTGTATCGTTTTCATTTATAATAGGCAAAATACCGTTTTTCAAAAGCGTATTTATAGCGTCTCTTGCCGCTTTTGTCCGCTTTCTTGAATCAAAATCGTCCGAAACCAATAAAATCTGCGCTCCGAATTTTCCGTATTTTTGTAAAAATTCATTATAATACCGTATAAGATAAGGCTGTCCGATAGCGGCTAAGGCTTGCTTGTTTGAGAGTACTTTTTTGTCTAATTTTATCTTTGAAAATCCCATAGCGACCGCACCAGAGCTGACTAAAATAACTTCATATTTATCCATAAGAAGCGATAAAAATTCAACAAATTTTTCAAATCTAAAAGCGCATAACTTCCCGCCGTCCGTTATAACATGCGTTCCTACTTTAATAACTATGCGTTTTTTCATCTTTTGCCTCTTTTAAAATATCGTTCAGTGCGAAAATCAATGCTTTAATATTAAAATTTGCCGCCGAAGAGATTGGAATCACAAAAGGTATACTGTTTTTTTGCTCCTCATTTTGCAGATAAATCGGCAAATCGTCGGACAAACCATATTTTAAATTTCCGCTTTTGCTTACATTTAAAAAATTCAAAAAAGAGACTATTTTATCATTTGCCTCTTTTTGGTTTACGGCATCCGTTTTAGTGATTGCAACAGCAAATTTTTTGTCCGCCATCTTTTTTGAAAACTTGTCAAGCTCAAATTTTAGCGTTTCAAATTGTTCGTCAAGATCTCTTTTATTGGTAATATCGAGCATGAAAAGCAAAAATTTTGTTCTTTCTATATGTTTCAAAAATTCCAGCCCCAAACCTTTGCCGCCGCTTGCTCCTTCTATGATTCCGGGAATATCCGCCATGACAAAAGAGTTAAAGTCATCTACATGTACAACGCCAAGTTTTGGAGTTAGGGTTGTAAATTCGTAATTTGCTATTTCAGGTCTTGCGTTTGATACGACCGAAATAAGCGTAGATTTGCCGACATTTGGAAAGCCTACAAGTCCGATATCGGCGATGAGTTTAAGCTCCAATCTTACAAGCGCGCTTTTTCCTTCAAGCCCTTTTTGCGCATAGCGCGGCTGCTGGTTGGTAGAACTTCTAAAATGCCAGTTTCCAAGTCCGCCGAGTCCGCCTTCCAAAAAAAGAATTTTCTCATCGTCGTTTATCAAGTCAAATAAAACTCTTCCGCTTTGCGCATCTATGATTTGTGTTCCGGGAGGAACGGCGACTTCCAAATCCTCGCCTTTTTTGCCGTGTTTTTTACTGCCAAGCCCGTTTTCGCCGTTTTTGGCTTTTAACTGTTTTAAGCCGCGAAAAGCGGACAATGTGTGCGAATTTCTATCTACTTTGAAGAAAACATCGCCGCCTTTGCCGCCGTCTCCGCCGTCAGGTCCGCCGTTGGTTACGAATTTTTCGCGTCTGAATGTCGCGGCTCCCGCGCCGCCTTTTCCTGAACTTAGAGTAAGTTCTACGCTGTCTATAAACATTTATTTACCGCTCATGGGGCAAGCTAAATCACCCTCTCTGTAAGATAGAAGCTCTTTAATTTCCTCTGTTCTTATTTTTGTTTTTTTTGTAAGGCATTGATTGAAAATTATTAAACGGATACTTTCGCCCTCAGCCGCCGAGGATTCAAAGCTGCATGACAAGTCTTTGTATTCTATCCAAGCCGCTTGAGCGTTTTTTGGCGTTGCTTTTTGAGAGTTATTTAAAACCGCTCTGTAAGATGAATAAACTGCGTTAAGCGCTTTGTCCGCATTTTCGTACTCTGCTGTCATGCATGCATTTAAATCTGCTTGAATTTCTGCATCGCCGCACTCATGTGCAGTAGCAAAAACAGCAGACAGAATTGAGATGATAAGGATTTTTTTCATAAGTCTAACCTTAAAAATGCAACCCTCTTAAAGAGGGTTAAAAGCGAGAGACTAAGCTGACGGATAAACAGATACTTTTTTGCGTTTCATATCTTTTTGTTCAAATTTGACAAAACCGTCAATAAGCGCATATATCGTATGATCAACGCCTATACCGACATTTTTACCGGTATGGACTTTAGTGCCGCGCTGACGGATTATGATATTGCCCGCTCTTACGAATTCGCCGCCGAATTTTTTTACGCCTAACCTGCGTCCTGCCGAGTCGCGGTTATTTTGAGTACTGCCTTGACCTTTTTTGTGAGCCATTCTTTTCTCCTTTAAGCGCTTATTTTTACTATTTTAACGCGGGTATATTGTCGTCTAAAGCCTCTTTTTAACTTTGAGTCTTTTCTTCTGCGTTTTTTATAAATAACAACTTTTTTCTCTTTGCCCGAATTTACTACTTCAAGCTCTACAGTTGCACCTTCAACATATGGAGTTCCGATTTTTAACTCTTTGTCATTGACGGCTAAAACTTCCGTAACTTCAATCTTATCCTTCGGCTGAGCGTCAAGTTTGTCCACATTTAAGTAGTCGCCTTCTTGAACTTTATACTGCTTCCCGCCGTTTCTGATAATAGCGTACATAGCTATCCTTTACTGGGTGGATTTATACAAGGGCGGTATAATACCGAAAAATATATTAAGGGCAGTTTAATCTATTTTGCGCCGTCCCTCTTGCATGCAGCCGTTCATTATTATCAATTAAATAACTTGTAATTGATAATCAAATTCAATTAAATTTAAATAAAAATGCGCTATTATACAAGCTTATCTGAAATCCTGAAAGGATTGTAAAATGCAAACTTCATACAGGCATAAAAGCGCTTTTATGCGTATTATGCAAATCGCTTTCATGCATAAAATTCTCATGATATTTTCATGTTTTTTTGCCGTGCTCTCTTCTGCGGCGTCATTTGCTCCATATATCGCGGTATATTTTATCATTGGCGAAATTATGGCTGTTTATCCGAATTTTTATGAGATAAATTCTGTCGTTGTGATGAATTACGCTTATCTTGCGCTTTTGGGCGTTTTGCTTAATATCTTGTTTTATACTGCCGCGCTTGTGTTTTCGCATATTGCCGCATACGGGACAGTTTATAACCTCAAAATCAACTTTGTAACCCGCATAACGCGCATGCCTGTTGGATTTCATATCACGCTCGGAAGCGGCGCGCTTCGTAAAATCATGAATGAAAACATAGAGAGTATGGAAAATTTTATCGCTCACAAGCTGCCGGATATCACGGCTGCTCTCACATCGCCCGTTATTATGGCGGGTATTTTGCTCTGGGTGGATTGGCGTTACGCTGCCGCGTCTTTGGTCGGCATCGTAATTGCCGTTTTAATGCAGGTGATATTTATAAGCGGTAAAAAACAGCAAAAAATTGCCAAAAGGTATCAGCAGGCTTCGGAAAATACATCTGCGGCGTCAGTAGAATACATACGAGGCATAGCGGCGCTTAAAGCTTTCGGTCAGAGCGTTTATTCGTTTAAGCGTTTGTACAGAGCAATCAAGCGGTACAAAAATATCGTTATTCTGTTTTCGCGCATGTTTGAAAATTCTTATTCGGCATATATTACGATTTTAAATAACATGTATCTGTTTTTAATACCTGTCGGTATCTGGATTGGGCTGCACTCAAATGACCGCGCGGCTTATGCGGCTGATTTTTTATTTTATTTGATTATCATTCCCGCCGTTGCTTCTATTTTTATGAAATTAATGTATGTATCATTTGATTCTGCGCAGACAAGCGGCAATATAGAACGAATGGATACGGTTTTGCAGGCGGAAATTTTAACGGATGCCGCAAATGCAAAAATACCGGAAAATTACGATATAACTTTTGAAAATGTCTCATTTTCGTACGATAAAACAAATATGGCTTTACAAGGCGTATCGTTTACGGCTAAAGAGGGCGAAATTACTATGATTACGGGAGTATCGGGCAGCGGCAAATCAACGATAGCGCATTTGATTCCCCGCTTTTATGATATTGATGAAGGCGCGGTCAAAATCAGCGGCGTTGATATACGCGATATGAAGATATCCGATTTGGCAAATATCGTGAGTTTTGTTTTTCAGGATACCCACCTGTTTAAAACTACTTTTGCGGAGAATATTTGCATGGGCAGAACAAATGCTAATAAAACCGAAATTGTTGCGGCGGCGAAAGCGGCGAGATGCCATGAGTTTATATCCGCATTACCGCAAGGTTATGAGACGGTATTTGGCAAGGAAGGCATTCGCTTATCCGGAGGCGAAATGCAGCGCGTGGCTATTGCGCGCGCAATTTTAAAAAATGCGCCGATTTTGGTTTTGGACGAAGCGGCGGCGTTTTTTGATACGGAAAATGAGTATTTGATAAGGCAGGCTTTGAATGAATTGATGAAAAACAAGACAGTCGTCATGATAGCGCATCACCTTTCTGCCGCGAAAAGCGCCGACAAAATAATCGTCATGGACAAAGGCGTTATCGCAGAACAGGGAAGCGAGGAGGAGCTTTTACGCTCACAAAGCCTTTATGTCAAATTGCTTGAAGCTTACAAAGTTTCGCTTGAATGGAGGTTTGACGATGAATAGACTGCAAAACATGTTCGGTATGTCGGACGATACATATAAAAATCTTAAAAAAGCGATAGCTGCATGCACTTTTACCAATCTATCCATGATAGCGCCGGCGGTTATATCCATGCAAATCATTTTGGAAGCGTTGAAAACGGATGCGCAATTTTCGCAAGGAAAGATGTATATCTATCTTGGACTTGGAATTGCAGCTATGTTCATTATGTTTTTATGCGCCAAAAATGACTATAAAAAGACATATCCCGCCATGTATGCCGCGGCGGCAGAGTCTCGCCTTAAAGCGGCGGAGACGATACGGGCTCTGCCCATGCGCATTTTTAACTCAAAGGATTTGACGGAACTTACGGCAAATATCATGAACGACTGCACAAGTCTTGAACATACGCTAAGCCATGTTGTGCCGCAGCTTTTTGCAAATGTTATAACTTGCGCGCTTGTATGCGCTTTGATTGCGTTTTTTGATTGGCGTGTGGCGATGGCGATGTTTTGTTCGCTTCCGATAGCTTTTTTGATTATTTTTTTAAGCCGCGCTCGTCAGGAAAGGCTCAATAAAATCCAGATAGAGGCGAAACTTGCCGTATCAAGCGAGGTACAAGATTATTTGGACGGTCTTAAAATCATCAAAACATGCAACCTTGAAGGCGAGCATTTCACAAAACTTAAAGACGCGCTTGTCAAATTAAAGCGTTATTCTCTGAAAATGGAGTTTACGACAGGCGTGTTTGTGATGAGTGCGCAGGTTATTTTGCAATCCGGGATAGGTATTACGATTTTTGTCGCCGCCGCGCTGTTTGGAAACGGCGAAATTGGACTTGAAGGCGTAATTTTATCGCTTCTAATCGTTACACGCATATATACGCCGTTCATTGTTATATTGACGCTGCTGCCCGAACTGTTTTATATGAAACAGGCTGTGCGCCGTTTGCGTCTTTTGTCTGAAATACCTGTCATGAAAGGCGAAATTGTTCCGATTAAAAGCTGCGATATTGCTTTTGAAAATGTGAGTTTTAAGTATAACGATGAAAGTGTGCTGAAAAATATCAGCTTTGTTATCCCTGAAAAATCTATCACCGCGCTTGTGGGCGTGTCCGGCAGCGGCAAATCGACCATAACAAAACTTATCGCGCGTTTTTGGGATGCTGACTCGGGCGCGGTCAAAATCGGCGGCATTGATGTAAAAACGCTTGAGCCTGAATATCTCATGAGCCATATGTCGTTTGTTTTTCAAGAAGTAACGCTTTTTAACAACACAGTTTATAATAATATCAAAATTGGCAAAATAGACGCTTGCTATGATGAAATCATCGCGGCGGCAAAAGCCGCGCACTGCGACGAATTTGTATCGCGCCTGCCGCAGGGATATGAGACGGTACTCGGCAAAAATGCGATGAAACTCTCGGGAGGAGAGAGACAGCGCATATCCATCGCGCGCGCTCTTTTGAAAAA
>JAISNU010000159.1 GCA_031276075.1 Campylobacteraceae bacterium | reverse complement strand
AGCGCGATATCGCCGTATCCGTCAAAATATTCTATGACTTCTTTGATGCCGATAGATTTCATGCAGTTGGGTTCTCTCGTATATTTTTTCTCCAAGCGCGCGACTTCGTCCACAAGCCCCATCTCTATCATTTTACCCGTGCGCTCTTTTATGCGCTCTTTTAGCTCCTCTTTATCCGTTTCTATTTCAAATATCGCCAATTCATGGATAACGGGATCTTTTTTTGTACGCCTTAAAAAATTGCTCGGGATTTCGCCTGTTTCATAATAAATCTCATACCATTTTCCCATGCGGTATATATCGTTTTTCTCTATTTTTTCAGCGTATGCCGCGTCTGCGGTAGACATATTGTCGTATGCGGCTGTCAAGTCGCGCAGCGTGCGCAAAACTCTTTTTTGATTTTCATCGCTCACAAGCGGTTTGTCGCTAAGCCCCGATAAAAGCGCTTTCAGATAAAAGCTTGTTCCGCCTGTGATGATAAGTGGCACGCCTTTTTTTTTAGCGTCTGCCGCCGCTTGTTTATACAGGTCAAAAAAAATAGTTACATTAAATTTTTCATTCGGCGCGATAATGTCTATACCGTAATGTTTGACGACGGACATCTGCTCTTTAGACGGTTTAGCCGAAGCTATATCTATCTCTTTGTAAACGCAGAGCGAATCCAATGAAAGTATGAGCGCTTCCGTTTCGCGCGCTATTTTGATAGACAAGTCGCTCTTTCCGCAAGCGGTGGTTCCGATAAGGGCAAACTGCATAAAAACTCCTGAACTGTTTTTGCGCATTATATCTATATTTTTTATCTAAATAAATTTAATTTTTTGGCAATTTGATGTAAAATTTTATAATTTAAAAAAAAGAGACTCAAATGAATCGTTTTCGGGCTGTTTTGAAAGATATAAACGAATTGATAGTTTTTAAACATTCTGTTTTTGCTATGCCGTTTATTTTTATTGCGATGATAATCGCTTCGTATGAGATAAACGATTCTGCATGGTTTGGATTTAGACTGCTGATACTTGGGCTAATCTGCGCTGTGAGCGCGAGAAGTTTTGCGATGGCGGTTAATAGATTTGCAGATAAGGATATAGACGCTCTCAATCCCAGAACCGCAAACCGCCCGAGCGTGGACGGTAGAATCGGCAGGCTTAACATGGCAATATTTATCATTTTTAACGCTCTTTTGTTTGTTTTTGCCGCATGGCTTATCAATGAGGCGGCGTTTATTGCTTCATTTCCGATATTGATAATACTTGCAAGCTACTCATTTTTTAAGCGTTTTTCGGCACTTGCTCATTTGGTGCTGGGGCTCTCTTTGGGACTTGCTCCGATAGCCGGAAGCATAGCGGTTTTAGGTTACATGCATGTATGGTCATGGCTTTTGTGTTTTGGCATTATGTTTTGGGTGGCGGGGTTTGACCTTTTGTACTCTTTGCAGGATATTGAATTTGATAAAAAGCATGGACTCCACTCTATCCCTTCGCGTTACGGCAAAGACGCGGCACTCGCAATATCTGCCGGATTTCATACAATGGCTGTTATTTTTTGGCTGCTTTTTGCCGCCGCCGCTTCTCTTAACTTTTTTTCTTATGCGGCGGTAGCGGTAAGCGCGGCGATATTGTTTTGTGAACATGTTATAGTCAGGCGCGATTTTAAAAAGATAGACAGAGCATTTTTTACGCTTAACGGCTATCTTGGCATACTCTTTTTTATTTTTGTATGGATAGATATCGTTTTCATGACAGGGGGTTGATATGGGTGCGGATATTTTAATGTTTGCCGCTTTATTGGCGGCAATGTTTTTGCTTGTTATTTTTATCATTGTGCGCGATAAAAATGTAATTTCAAGGCTTGTGATTTTGGAAAAAGTCATAGAGGATTTAAATCAAGAAAACCACAAACTGAACAAAGTCGTCAAAAAACAAAATCTTGATATTGACGGCGGCATACAAAAAATAGTGGAAGATGAGGTTCAAAATCGTGTTGTGCCGCTAAAACAATCCTTGCAAGAGGTGAAAAAAATTACCGAAGAGTTTAGAGAACAGCATAATACGGGAGATTATGAAAAAAAGGTGATAGATCTTTACAAAGAGGGCAAAAGCGAAAGCGCGATAGCGCAGATTTTTGGGCTTACAATTTCGCAGGTGGAACTTATATTGTCGCTGAATGATCCGCAATAAGCGCGTAGAATGAAAAAAGTTACAGGCATATTAAAAAATAACTTGGTTTAAAAAATGGAAGTAAAAGATGATTAACGCATTATGCTTTGCGTGTCGGGCTGGAGGGAGAAATGATTCATAAAAAAGCGCATTTGAGCGTACATGAGAGCTGGCGCGAAATTGTAGAAAACGCTTATAGCGCGATAGATGCAAAATACCGTGAATTTTTGGAAAACAGCTATGAATATTTTCCTGATTTTCATAATTTTTTGAATGCTTTTAAAACTCTGCCGCGAGATGAAACCAAATCCATACTTTTCGGTCAAGACCCTTATCCGCGCAAAGAAAGCGCTATAGGCTACGCTTTTATAGACGGCGCGGTAAAAACGCTTTTTGGCAGTAATGGACTCTCGCGCGAAGTGAACCGCGCCACGAGTTTGAGAAATTTTATAAAAATGTTGCTGCTTTCATCAAAACGCCTTACCGAACCGACACAGGAAAATATCGTGCGGCTTGATAAAAGAGATTTGATAAATTCAATATACGAATGGAAAGAGAATTTTGAGAAAGAGGGCGTTTTACTGTTAAACAGCGCGCTTATTTTTACAAAAAAAGAGGATACGAAAAAACATGCCAAAGCGTTTAGGGCGTTTATGCGCGTGCTTTTAGGCGCATTGGCGCATGAAAATATGGAGCTTATACTGCTTGGTTCAATTAGCAAGGAAATAGAACAGCTTTTGCCTCCAACTCACAATTTTCGCCTGTTTCTCGCCTGCCACCCATACAATATAGAGTTCATAACCGACAAAAAAGTGCTTGATAGATTTTCTAAAATGGAGCTTTTGAAGCGGTGTATTTAGTTGAGAGTTTTTTAAGTATTCAAGGCGAGGGGAAATATGCGGGCAGTCCCTCTTTGTTTGCACGATTTGGCGGATGCAATTTAAACTGCAAAGGATTTGGATGCGAATTTACATCGCCGCTTGATAATTCAAAACTTATCGGGTGCGACTCTTTGTATGCTGTGAATGAAAAACACTTTAAGTCAGAGTGGGAGAGTTTTAATAATTCGCAGGAACTTTTTTCAAAAATCACTTCGCATGTAAAAGATATAAATTATCTGCCCCATCTTGTTATCACGGGCGGCGAGCCTTTGATACACTATAAAAATCCTGTTTTTTGCGGCTTTTTGGAGTTAGTATTAGATAGAGGTTTTAATGTTTTTTTTGAGACAAACGGGAGCGTTAATATTGATTTTGACGCATTTCCTTTATATAAAAAAGTCCGTTTTGCTATGAGCGTGAAACTCTCAAACAGCGGCGAAAAGTATAAAAAAAGGGTGAATAAAAAGGCTGTGCAAAGTATCGTCTTGCATGCCAAAGAGGCGTTTTTTAAATTTGTTTTGGACAAAAAAATTATAAAACAGAGTGCGAAAAAGGAGATATTGGATATAACTTCGGGATTTGATATGCCGATATTTTGTATGCCGCTTGGTAAAAATAGAGCTGAAATTAAAAAAAATGCTTCAAGTGTTGTTCTTTTTTGCATCAAAAATGGCTACAATTACAGCGATAGAGTTCATATTAATTTATGGGATAATAAGAAAGGAGCTTAAATGATAATTCGCAAAATATTTCGGTTTGAAAATACACATATTGTGCGCGGCTGTTCTACAAAAAGATGCCGCACAAGCATACATGGACACTCATACAAAGTAGAAGTGCTTTTTGAGTCGAAAAGCCTTGATAATGCCCAAATGGTATATGATTTCGGCTTGATGAAAGGTAATATAAAAGATTTGATAGAGTCATTTGACCACTGCGTTACTTTATGGAATAAAGACGATGCGGGTTATATTGCGGCGATGAAAAAATATTCGGATAGATGGGTGGAGCTTCCCGTAAGTCCTACTGCAGAACAGTTTGCAAGAGTTATATATCTTATGGTTGATTTGCTTTTGACGAATACGCTCTTCACAAACGGCGAGGGAAAAATAATCGTCAATTCCGTTATTGTTCATGAGACAGACAAAGGTTATGCCAGAGCCGATTCTAGCGATGCTTACAGCGAATCTATGGGTATTATCAATCCAAACAGTATTATCTTTTCCATGGGCGTGCGGGAGGATTGGGGCGATATTGATTTGTGGAATAAAATCCTAAGCGGCGAACAGTTTGTAAATCCAAAAATAGTTTAAAGGTGCAGAAATGAGAAGTATATTAATATTTTCCGCCGCGTTGTTGTTGTTTGGGTGCGGCGAGAAAAAAGACGATGCAAACACATTTGAAGAGATAAACAAGAGCGTGCAAAGCGTGATAACCGATATGCAAAAAGGCGCGTCCGATGCGGTAGAAAAAGCAGACGAGATAAGTCAAAAAGCTGATAAAATCGGAGACGATATAGCTCAAAAAACAGCCGAAACCAAACAAACGGTACAAGATGCATTAAAAAGCGCGGAGGAGAGCGGCAAGGACATTTTGCAAAAAGCCAATGAAACACTCTCAACTGTCGGCAAAAAAGCCGACGAAGCTATTAATGCAAGCGCGCAAACGATTGATGCGGTCAAACAAAAAGCCGACAATATAGTCCAAGCCGCCTCCGCCCCGCTTACAAATGCAGATAAAGGTAAAAAACTTTTCGCCACATGCATACCATGCCACGGCGCAAAGGCTGAAAAATCAGCCGTAAACAAGAGCCAGATTATCAATAAATGGAGCAAAGAGCAAATCCTGAAATCGCTCAAAGGCTACAAGGACGGCACATACGGCGGCGCATTTAAAGCCACGATGATACCTACTGTTAAAAGATTAAGCGATGATGATATGGAAGAGTTGAGCGCGTATATCGCCGCTTTGGGTGAATAAAACATGCAAGAGAGCGTATATCTTGTGCAAAATATACTTGTTTTTAGCGTTATTGCGTTAAATATCGCGGCGTGCTGCGGACTTATGCTTTTTGCTTTTGCTGACGACAAAGAGATTTTGTGGAAACGCTTCCGCGCCGTGATGCCAATATATTATATGTTTTTGGCGATTATCATGCTGTGTGTTTTACTTTTACTCTCATTTGGACAGTTTCAATTTGACATAGCGCATTTTGTGATATTTGCCGCATGGATATATGCTCTTACGGGTGCTATATTTTCTTATAAACTCGGCAAAAGGCGAAGTGAAAAATTTAAAATATTCACATTTTATAAATATCTGGGCGATATAACTGTCTGTTCTTTGATTTATATTTTTGGAATAGAGGGTTTTTTCCATGCAGTTTTTATATCATGAGGGTGCTGGCGAAGAGAAAATTATTATAAACGGCGAAAGTTTTACGCATCTGTTTAAATCCCGCAGAAGCGACACAAAAAAACCGCTGAAAGTGCGCAATTTACAGGATAATTTTTTATATTCGTATGAAGTTGTCTCAATAAACAGACGCGAAGCCGAATGTATTTTGAGCGCAAAAAGCCTTTCGCAAAAAAAACCCGCCAAATTCCTAAACATCGCATGGTCGGTTGTGGAGCCGAAAATTATAGAAAAAACACTGCCGTTTTTAAATGAGGCGGGCGTGCAAAAGATTATATTTGTATATACGAAATTTTCGCAGTACTCTTTCATGATTGATTTTGCGCGGCTCAAAAGGATAGCGGTAAATTCATGCGAACAGTGCGGCAGAACCGATAAAATAGAGTTTGAATTAATAAATTCGCTCGAAGAGTTTATAAAGATATATGAAAAATTTGGCATTATAGATTTTTGTGCAAATCGCCTTTGCGATATAAAAGATCCCCCTGATACTTGGCTTGTGGGCTGTGAGGGCGGATTTAGCGAAAATGAGAGAAAAATGTTCAAAAACCGTCCTACAGCAGGCTTTGAGAGTGAAAATATTTTGCGAAGCGAGAGCGCAGTTATGGCTCTTTGCGCAAAAATCCTTCTGTAAATATTGAATTATTATAAACTTTTTGCTATAATCATCAGCTTTTTATGTAGAGTTTAAAAAATAAAGGAAAATTTAATGAAAAAAGAGATCCACCCACAATATGTAGAGTGTACAGTTACTTGCGCATGCGGCAATACTTTTACGACCATGTCAAACAAAAAAGAGATGAAAATAGATATTTGCAGCTCTTGCCACCCGTTTTTTACGGGCAGTGAAAAAATTGTAGATTCTGCCGGACGCGTTGAGAAATTTAAGAAAAAATACAATATGAAATAATGCTGTATTTCATTCCTACGCCGATAGGAAATCTTGAAGATATAACCATAAGGAGTCTCAGACTTCTTATGTCTGTTCCGCTTATTATTTGCGAGGATACAAGAGTCGCAAAAAAACTTATAAAACTTCTCAAAGAGCGTTACGGCAAATCCGAAAATATAGAACAGAGATTTATACCGCTTCATTCGCATAACGAGCAAGAGGCGGCGCAAAATTTAAATGTTGAAGATTTTTTAACTGCGGATGTGGTATATATAAGCGATGCAGGAATGCCATGTATAAGCGACCCGGGCGCGGCGCTGGTGCAGTTTGCACAGCAAAACGGCATTGCTTACGAAGTGCTGCCCGGAGCAAATGCGCTTTTGCTGGCTTTGGCTGCGAGCGGTTTTGAAGGAACGAGTTTTTATTTTCATGGATTTTTGCCGCATAAAAAAGAGGCGAGGGTAGAGGAATTAAGAAAAATTTTATTATTAGAGTTTAACGCTGTACTTTATGAATCCACTCACAGGATTTTACAGCTTTCCTCAGAAATTGCCGAACTTGCACCACAAAGAGTTATCTATATCATTAAAGAAGCTACAAAAATGTATGAAACTCATTACAAAGGCAGCGCTTTGGAGTTAGCGGAAAAGTTAAAAACAGTAAATTTAAACGGCGAATGGGTAGTCGTGATAAAAGGCAAAAGGCAAAAAGTTGGCGAATATCTGCATGAAGAGGATATTTTGCCGCTGCCGCTGCCGCCAAAGCAAAAAGCCAAACTCTTAGCAAAAATGACAGGTAAAAGCGTCAAAGAGTGGTACGATATATTAATCAAAGATAATAAAACGCCAAAAGAGAGTTAATTTCAGTAGTTTTAAAGTTCTATTCAAGTATTACATTTCTAAATACAGTTAAAATATATCATGTTTATTTGATATTTTATCGTTTTTAGGCAGAACAATCCTTTTTGCACACATTATTTAGCTTTATATATTATGAATAGATAGCAATTGTTTCTATATTTATGATTATATTTTAAGTTACCATTACTTGCTCTTTGAAGAATATTGAATGTGATTAACAAAAGCTAATGAATAATCTAAGCAGGTGTTTTGTTCCTATATTTATAACGGCAACGATAGCATTATTGCCGCAATAAACAGTATAAGTTTTACAATTTCCATATCTGTGTTTTATTTTAATAGCCTAAATTATGCACAAAGATATTGTTTTATAACTAATCACAAAAAATCTAATGCTTCAAAGATTGATTGTTTTTCATCGCCAATTATGATTGTAATGGCAAGTATAAGATTTTTTTATTGCGGAGTATGTTTATATTATATTTAATCTAATATTTTTACGCAGCATATGAAGAGTGTTTTACTCTTATTTTTGTCCTAAAATATTTTATTTTGAACAAAATGCCCGTTTTTCAGCCATAATTCATATCCCTTTCAGTCACGATTTGATTTATAGTATTAGTTAGTTTAAAATTTTCCTATAAATATGAAAAGTCCTGTTCCTCAAACCGACTGCCAATACCAGAATGATAAACAGAGCCTTTTAGCCTGCAAAAACTCATTGAAAACAGTACAGTAATTCGTTATTTTTCTCTTTCCTTGTCTTCTTTAATTTCTGTTCCGTCATTGCAAGGAATATGGCAATGCCTTCTTTATGTCATTGCGAGGAGCTTGCGACAAAGCAATCCAGAAAACGATAAAAAAACAATCAGAACATGCAAAAATGACACAATCTCCTCCGTCATTGCAAGCAGGGCAAAGCAATCTGGAAAATTAAATCAAAAATTAGCAGTTGTCTGCGAAAACAAAAAAGGGTTTGCTTGTTTTCTCAAACTAACTGCTAATTCCAGA
>JAISNU010000091.1 GCA_031276075.1 Campylobacteraceae bacterium | reverse complement strand
CAATAGGGAATACTTTGCTAAAAGAGTAAAGCATCCGGGCACAAAAGCCCAGCCTTACTTTGACGAAGCTATCAAATCTCCAAAGATAGACGAAGTTATCTCCAAGTACGGTGATGATGTTGTAAAAGAGTTGTCTATTGAACTTGAAAAGAGTTGGAATAAAAAATAGTTATACAGCCCGCCTCATATCGCCTTGTTTTTTAGCATGCTCGGTAAGTTTTTCCTGAATATAATTAAAAGCGTCTATAAAAGTGCCTTCAAAGACAGTATCTACATGCTTAAAGATGCAATGCTCCTTAAAAATATCATATTCCTTGGCCGCCTTAATCTCCCTGTTAAAGATATCATAGTTGGTCATGTATGCTATCTTATTATCCTTGACTTCTATCGTACCAAACAATTCTATTTCCGACTGCTTTCCATGCAGTCCAGAACTTATATCCCATTCGTATCCCCAAATGTCAATCGTTAAAGTCCTAACCATTTTTTCACCCTTTGTATTAAGTTAAAAGCCTCTCTTGTTTTATCATAATAAACACCATTGGAGTTATTATAAAAGTAGTTTAGCATATTTTTAGGATACCTATAACAGCTCTCTATCTTGCCGTTTGCATCTATTATAACAAAGAAATTGTTTCTACCGAGTATAACTCTTTTTGTTTGGTCGTTATCATGAACTCCTTCATAAGCTATACTTCCCATTGTTTCGCGTAAAAGTTCCTCAACGCTTCCGTATTTTGAACCTCTTAAGTGATTTTCTTTTGTGCGGATTTTATTATAAATATCCTTATCTCTGACTTCATACTCTCTCCCGAACTCGTCTAACTGCATTTTTTCAATTTGAATGCTGCTCATCGTCCGCACTACCGTTCTGCAACCAAAGTGGTAAGGAGGTATGCCAAAGTTAGAAGGAAGTTTTTTAGTCCATAAGCCTTTTTGCGATAAGGATAAATCGCTTGCCGCTTTGGTTTGATTGATAGTTTGCGCGTTTGTAAGATTATTGTACTGCTCTTTTATGTCGCTTACCTTTATAACTCTTAGGTGCATTGAACGGCAGATATTTGTAGTTCTATCATCCATTTTAGCAACTATCTGCACATACTCGTCTTCCATCTCTATCGCCATTCCAACTCTGCCAAGATTGCGTCCTTGTCTAAGAGTAAAGTCTGCCGCGGCTTCAAGTTTGTGAAGTTCCATATCCTTATACTCTTCAAACTCATTTCTAAGTTTATCAATTAATTCCTCGTGAGTATATTTACCCTGATATACCTCTTCAAATATTTTATGAAGTTTATCCGATACCCTTTTGGTTGAATTCTCTCCAACCCAGAGTATCTTATTCTCCAATGCTTTTATAGCTCTCTCGTCGGTTGCTCCGAATACAAGTTTTAGATTAGTGTTCTGCGTAAATATCTTTTCGTAAATAAGCAATTTAATTTTTCAGCGTCTCCAAATGCGTTATAACATGCGTGCCGCCGCCGTATTTTTCTTTGAGTTTTTCTTCAACTTCGGTAGCGATATCATGCGCGGCTTTTACACTCATGGACGGTTCAAACCTCAAATGTACCTCTATAGCGATATTGTTGCCGATTTTTCGCGTTTTAAGAGCATGCGGGTCGTTTACGCCGCGTATTGCCTTAATGATATCCATTATCTCATTTTGCATTTTTTGCGGAAGTGATTTTTCCAAAAGCTCGTCAATAGAGGATTTGATAAACTTTACAGCGATATAGATGATAAACAAACTCACCGCAACAGCCATTAACGGGTCTAATACGCGCCATTTTTCTCCCAGAAATACAGCTCCGCCGATACCGATAGCGGCGGCAACAGAAGAGAATGCGTCCGCTCTGTGATGCCAAGCGTTTGCCATAACTACGGGGCTTTTTATCGCCCTGCCCTTTATGTATGTCCACCAATAAAGCGCCTCTTTTGAAGCTATGGATATAAGCGCAACCCAAAAAGCTATCATTTTCGGCTCATATAAAGCGCCGCCTTTAAAATATACTGCGACCAATCCCGCGCCGTCCCAAAATATCACCAAACCGACAAATAAAAGTATAAATCCGACTATGGAAGTCGCGAGCGTTTCAAATTTGCCGTGTCCGTATGCATGGTCGCCGTCGCTTGGACGCGATGAAAGTCTGACAAATATAAGCACGATAAAATCCGTAACCAAATCCGATAGCGAGTGCGCGGCGTCTGCTACCATTGCATGAGAATTGCCGATAAATCCCGCCAAAAGTTTCAGCCCGACTAAAATAATATTGACGGCTGAACCGACAAGCGTTATGATATATATCTGCTTTTCGCGTTTTTGTACCAAACTCATACTTCTTTAAATTTTCTCAATGCCTGCGTGATGTCGTCTTGGCGCATAAAATATTCGCCTATCAAAAAAGCGTCTACGCCTGCTTTTGAGAGATTTATTATCATATCTTTATCGTTTAATCCGCTTTCTGCGACTATTATTTTATTTTGCGGTATAAGCGGCAGCAGTTTTTGGCTGAGGTTCATATCCATCTGAAATGTTTCAAGATTTCTATGATTGATGCCGATGATATCGGCTCCTGCGGCGATAGCTTTTAAAAGATCTGTTTTGTCATGTATCTCCACAAGTGCTTCAAGTCCAAGTCTTCGCGCAAATTCAAGTAAAGACGAGAGCGTTTTTTTATCTAACGCTTTAGCTATTAAAAGTACAAAATCAGCCCCGTACACGCTTGCTTCCAAAATCTGATACTCATCAACAATAAAATCTTTTCGCAATAGCGGCGTGCCTGTAAAACGGCGTATCTGTGTCAAATACTCAAGATTGCCCTGAAAAAAATGAGGCTCGGTCAATACAGACAATGCATCCGCCCCGCCTGCTTCGTATGCCTGCGCTATGGCTATCGGGTCAAAATCCTCTCTGATTATGCCTTTGCTGGGGCTTGCCTTTTTTACCTCCGCGATAATACGGTATGGATTTTGTTCTGTGGCGCGAAGATAAGGTTTTACATCGCGCGGTGCAAAATTGTTGTACGCAAGAGAACGCCCTAACCACTCCATAGGGAAATCGCTTTTGCGCTTTTGCAAATCCTCTTTTGTTTTTTTGATTATCTCATCAAGTATCATTTAGTTTCCGTATTTTTTGTTTTACATGTTTTTATAGCGTCATAATGTTCCAAAACTTCTTTATCATTCAGTTTTTCAAGCACTTTTTTCATAATCTCCTGCGCTTCTTGACATCTATTTTGTTTGTAAAGCCCCCATGCAAGCGAATCTTGATAGTATGGCGAATCAGGCTCCAAAGCAAGCGCTTTTTTTACCAGTTCCATTCCTTTATCGGTATTAATATCATGGTCTATCAAAAGATAACCGTAATAATTTAAGTATAAAGCGTCGCTTTCATCTGTGACATATTGTTCAAATTTTTCAGATACGGACTGCAAAACGGCGCTTTTATTCTGTGCGCTTTCATACTCATAAATCGCCATTTTTGCGATATATTCTTCGTCATTGCTCTCCTGATAAAGTTTATCGGCTAAATTGATTGCCTTATCGTACTCTTTTTGAAAAAAATACATCTCCAATAAAATATTTTGATTTGAACCGCTGCTTTCCAAAAACTCCACTGCTTCGTTTTGCTTGTTTTGAAACATTAATATCTCAAAAATTTTCTGTCCCTCTTCTTCATTTTTGAAAGCTGTGTAAAGTTTTTTGTACGCATTCAAAAGTCCGTCTATATTTTTCTGTTTGCCGTAAATATCTATCAATTTATAACATACAATCCTTGTGCAGCCATTTAGCCTTGCATAAGTTTCAAGCTGTGCTATTGCGTTATTGACTTGATTGAGCTTGATATACAAATCCGCTATCTGGATTAGCGTCTGTTCGTTTGGAGTAAGATTGTATGCGCTCTCAAAATATTTCAGCGCCATGTCATACTGCTGCTGATATATATATATGGAACCCACAAGCTGTATATTTTGCGCTGTTTTTTCGCGTTTTGCAAACTCTTCAGCCCGTTCAAGCGCCAAAGTTATATTGCCGCTGCGAATAGCATACACTATATAAAAACGCTCATAGTCGCTGTCTTCGGGATATTTTTTGAGTCCTGCTTCTATTAATTCCGCACCGTTTTTCCAATTATCAGTGGACAAAAACAGTTGTACTGATTTTTTCAGATATATCTTATCGCCTGTCTTTTCATAAAGTTCTTTATAAATATTGGCAGAAGCGCTATTATCGCCTCTGCTTTGTGCATCCAATGCCATTAATATCAATAAATCGCCGTCAAATTTCTCTTTGACGCTGCTGTTAATCTCGTCTGCAAAAGCGCTCTTGCATAAGACAAACAGCAAAATTATAATGCCAATATACCTGTACATTCGTCTTCCAACTCCTTTTGTTTATGTTTAAAATAATCCCAAAAAGGGAAACTCCGACATTGCGAAGGTCTTGCGTCATAAGCTTTGCAGCCGTGATTTTCGGCGTCAAACAGCACACACGCAAAACCGTCTTGAAACGGTATCTCTTTAAGAGTATAGCGAAATCCGATTTTAGAAAGATATTGTAGTATAAAATCTTCATCTTTTATCTTTAAAAACTCCGATAAAGCTAAAATTTCACTTTTTTGCACCCAAATGTATCCGCTTTTACCCGTACAGCATTTACCTTTGCATGTCATGCACGCGTCCGCGTTAAAAGCATAGTTAAATCCCTCTTTTGTGATTATTCGCAATCTATACTCCTGCTCTCAGCCGCCACAAAGATGTCTTTCGCTTTTTTTGTGTAATTATCCTTGTCAAATACAAAAAGAGGCGCATGAATTTTAGCGTGGGATTTGGAATCCTTTTTTGCATGAATAAGCGCAAGCAAAGCCTCTCTATCCTCTTTGGGATAAACAAAACATATATCGCATATTTTAACTTTTGCTGCCTTGCATGCGGCAAATATATCTTCTATCTGCCTTGCGTCGTAACAAAATATAAAAGAGCCTTTTTGCTTTAAGTTTTTTGATACAGCCCAAAAGAGTGCGCTTAGCGGCAGCGAATTTGCATAACGGCTTATTTTCAGCCTCTCATGTTCGCTCTTTTTTGTGCCTTCATGATAAAACGGCGGATTTGAAACGATAAAATCAAACTTTTTATTAAATTTATATTCGGCAAAATCGCCCAAAACAGTCTCCGCGCCCAAAGCGTTAAGATTTTTGTTTTTCTCTGCCAAAAAAATATGCTCTTTTTGTATATCTATCATCGTCAGGTTAATAGACGGAAAATCACGCTTTAAAAGCAGTCCCAAAATACCGCACCCGCACCCGACATCAAGCAAATCTCCTCTTGGTCTGAAGCCGCGCGCGAAATCATACAAAAACATAACATCGCTTGTATATCTGTATCCGTCTTTATATTGGTAAAAATCCATAAAATACCTTGTAACAGTTCAATTTTATTTTTACATGGGTATTTTACAATGAAGATGAAATATTTTCAAGCATTTTTGCTTTGCAGTGTAAAAAAGCAAAAGGGTTTTTGCCCTCCTGCTTTGTAATGATTTACTGCTTATACTCCACCTTCACTCCATTCCAATCAATAATACCGCCCAGCTTATTTGTATTTAATTTATACAAATCGTTATATCCAACTCCATATAAACTTCCATCGTTTGTCTTGTAGAATA
>JAISNU010000030.1 GCA_031276075.1 Campylobacteraceae bacterium | reverse complement strand
TGTAATGATTAAAGAAATATTTTGCCGTTTTACTGCTGTAATTTTTGCGCCATGATGCAAATTAACCCTATTTAAAATATAAATTTTTAAGTGCTTATTGGCTAAAATTGATTTTTCATTACTACTGCCAAAAAGGAATCACAACATGCGAGGCTATAAAGTTTTTGCAGGAACGGCTAATCTTGAATTTGCAAAACAGGTGGCAAAAAACCTCTCTCTCCCTCTTTCCGACGCGCAGGTTCATACTTTCAGCGACGGCGAAATAAGCGTTCAAATCAGCGAAAGCGTCAGAGGCAAAGATATATTCATCATACAGTCTACATGTTCTCCAGCAAATGACAACCTCATGGAGCTATTAATATTAACGGATGCTTTAAGGCGGAGTTCTGCCAACTCAATCACTGCCGTAATTCCATATTTTGGTTATGCAAGACAGGATAGAAAAGCGGCTCCAAGAGTTCCAATTACTGCTAAACTTATCGCAAATATGCTGCAAGCAGCCGGCATAAACCGCGTTGTAACGATAGATTTGCATGCAGGACAGATACAGGGCTTTTTTGATATCCCCGTGGACAATCTTTACGGCTCGGTCGTTTTTTACAATTATGTCGCGCATAAAGACTTTAAAAATCTTGTCGCAGCAAGCCCCGATATAGGCGGCGTTGCAAGAGCGCGGGCATTTGCGAAAAAATTGAATGTGGATATGGTCATCGTGGACAAACGCCGCGAAAAAGCCAACGAGTCCGAAGTGATGAATATCATCGGCGAAGTTGAAGGCAAAAATATCATTTTGGTGGACGACATCATAGACACAGCAGGTACGATAGTCAAAGCCGCCGCAGCGCTGAAAGAAAAAGGAGCCGTAAGCGTCATGGCATGCTGTACTCATGCGGTATTGTCAGGGAGCGCTTATAAAAAGATAAAAAGCGATGCGCTTGACGAACTTGTGGTAACCGACACTATCCCGCTGAAAGAGGAAAATCCTAAAATAAAAGTCCTCTCGGTTGCGCCTCTGTTTGCCGAAGTTATCAGAAGAGTTTACCATGACGAGAGCGTAAACGGACTGTTTTTTTAAATATGCAAAAAAATATCAGAAATTTCTCCATCATAGCCCATATTGACCATGGAAAAAGCACATTAGCCGACAGGCTTATACAAGAGTGCGGCGCGGTAAGTCAAAGAGAGATGCACTCTCAGATAATGGACACGATGGATATAGAAAAAGAGCGCGGCATAACGATAAAAGCTCAAAGCGTGCATTTAAACTATGTAAAAGAGGGTATTAATTACACGCTAAATCTCATAGACACGCCCGGACATGTGGACTTTTCTTACGAGGTAAGCCGCTCCTTAGCTTCGTCCGAGGGCGCGCTTTTGGTAGTGGACGCTTCGCAGGGCGTTGAAGCGCAGACGATAGCAAATGTTTATATAGCATATGAAAATAACCTTGAACTAATCCCCGTTATAAATAAAATAGACCTTCCCGCTGCCGACTCCGAACGCGTCAAAAATGAGATAGAACATGTCATCGGACTCGACTGCTCTGAGGCTATCGAAGTGAGCGCAAAAACAGGCTTTGGTATACAAGAGTTGTTAAGCGCTATTATAGATAAAATCCCGCCCCCGAAAGGCGATAAAAACGCTCCTGCAAAAGCGCTTATTTATGACAGTTGGTTTGATAACTATTTGGGCGCGCTGGCGCTTGTGAGAGTATATGACGGCTTTATTAAAAAAGGTCAAGAGATACTTGTCATGGGTACAAACAAAAAACATGAAGTCCTAAGCCTTATGTATCCGCACCCTCTAAATCCCGTAAAAACGCAGATGATAAAAACGGGCGAGATAGGCATTGTCGTTTTGGGATTGAAAAATGTAAGCGATGTGAAAGTAGGAGATACCGTAACTGACGCCAAAAATCCTACAAAAGAGGCTGTGCATGGTTTCAAAGAGGCAAAGCCTTTTGTTTTTGCGGGATTGTATCCTATCGAAACTGATAGATTTGAAGATATGAGAGACGCTCTTGAAAAACTGAAACTAAACGACGCAAGTATCAGTTATGAGCCTGAAACATCTATCGCTTTGGGATTTGGCTTTCGCGTAGGATTTTTGGGGCTTTTGCATATGGAAGTGGTAAAAGAGAGGCTGGAGAGAGAGTTTGATTTGGATTTGATAGCTACCGCGCCGACCGTTACATATAAAGTGAAAAAAACGGACGGCGCCGTGATATCTATCCAAAATCCCAGCGAACTGCCGCCCGTAAATGAGATAAGCGTCATAGAAGAGCCTTATGTCAAAGCTACCGTTATCACTCCGAGCGAATTTTTAGGCAATATCATAACCCTCATAAACAACAAACGCGGTATCCAAACAAAGATGGATTATCTGAACGAAACGCGCGTTTTGTTGGAATATGATATTCCTATGAATGAGATAGTTATGGATTTTTATGACAAATTAAAGTCGGCTACAAAAGGCTACGCCAGCTTTGATTATGAGCCATCAGGCTATCGCGCGGGAAATCTTGTCAAACTTGACATCAGAGTTGCAGGAGAAGTTGTAGATGCGCTTTCTATCATCGTCTCGAACGATAAAGCGCAAAGTAAAGGCAGAGAGTTTGTAAACGCTATGAAAGAGATAGTGCCAAGACAGCTTTTTGAAGTTGCCATACAAGCTAGCATAGGCAATAAAATCATTGCGCGCGAAACGGTCAAATCAATGGGCAAAAATGTTACAGCCAAATGCTACGGCGGCGATATCACGCGTAAACGCAAACTTTTGGAAAAACAAAAAGAGGGTAAAAAGCGCATGAAAGCGATAGGCAGAGTTCAGCTTCCGCAAGAGGCATTTTTGGCTGTTTTGAAGATTGATTAGAAAGTTTGTGCTTTCATAAGTATAAAAATATCCAAATAAACAGGCTTTTTATCTGCATGTTTGAATTGTTTTACTTCTCTGGATTGCTTTGTCGTGCTTCGCACTCCTCGCAATGATGGAGTGGTATATCGGTTTTTCATGAGATGACATATGTGAGTTTTATATGGATTAGAAAGTTTGTGCTTTCATAAGTTTAAAAATATCCAAATAAACAGGCTTTTTATTTGCATGTTTGAATTGTTTTACTTCTCTGGATTGTTTTGTCGTGCTTCGCACTCCTCGCAATGACAGATGGTGGTTACTCTTGTTTTGCAGGCTTGCAATTACAGAAGAGAGACATAGTGAGAATAGGCAGTTTCTCACATAAATAATGTTTTCCGTCATTGCGAGCCGCTTGCGGCGAAGCAATCCACAACCGTGAATAATAGAAAACTATCATTTTTTATTATCATGAATTATAGATTACCGCGCCGTTTACAACGGTTCGCAATGACGAAAGAGAAGGTAAAAACAATAGAAAGCGTGGATTGCTGCCTGCTTAGCAAGTTTGCAATGACAGATGGAAGATAAGAATTATATAATTCCCGTAACGAGTTTTAAACAAAGAGATGGCGTTTATTGTTTTGAATAATAAGAATATATGTCATTTCCATGATCAAGCGACAAGCTTTCACAAAAGCATATCGTGATAAAAGGTAAGAATCCAACCTTTTCCGTCATTGCGAGGAGTGCGAGCTTGCTAAGCAGGACGAAGCAATCTATAATCACAAATAAGAAAAACGATTCATATTTTCTATCGCTTTTGCCCTATATTCCGTCATTGCGAGCCGTTACAAACGGCGCGGTAATCTATAATTTACAGCAAGACTATTATTATGTATAAAATAGATGATCATCACCTATTTTGCAAGCTTACAATAGTTAATTAATGACAATTTTCCGTCATTGCAAGCGAAGCAAAGCAATCCATATCTCCCCTCTCTGTCATTGCGAGCTGCTTGCAGCGAAGCAATCCAGTATTATAAATATCAAAATATTGCAATGTAAAAATATGAATGAATTAAATTTGGAGTTGATAATTTATATTTTTGAGTGTTTGGATTTTTCCGTATTGTTTTTTTATATTTTTGGATTGCTTCGTCGTGCTTCGCGCTCCTCGCAATGACAGAGAGAAATATTAAAATTGCAAAAAAGAACATGGGAACAACAACTTTTTGTCATTCCCGCGCAGGCGAAAATCCAAAAGAAAAACAAAAAACCTTCCATCATTGCGAGACACGAAGCGCAGCAATCCATCTTTTGAGAACAAAAGAGCATTATTAATAAATAAAACAATCCAAAAAAGCGCCGTTACATTTCTATGAAATAACCTCTTTCGTATCTTCTTCTATACTAATTGCTTTTTTGTTCGTTTGCTGTAAATTATTCCGCCAGCTTTTCCAGCAACTCCCATGAAGGCACGAAAAAGAGCGTTCCAGTTACCGGTTTGCTAAAATCAAGCAATCTATCATAATTTCCCTCGCTCTCGCCTTTGAACATATTTTCAAGCATTCTTTTTGTTGTTGAAAAAGTACTCGCATATCCTATAAAATAAGTGCCGAATTCGCCTTTGGAAGGGTTGGCAAACGGCATATTAGCGCGTATGATTTTAAGCTCATTGCCGTTTTCATCTGTTATATTTGTAACGGCATTATGCGCGTTGGCAGGCTTCACATCTTCGCCAAGCTCTTCGTCCGTATATCGCCGCCGCCCGATGACTTTCTCCTGTTCTGTCAGCGTAAGTTCATTCCAAGCTTTCATGTCATGCAGATATTTTTGCGTAAACGCATAAGAGCCGCCTTTAAAATACTCATCTTCGCTACCTATGACGCCAAAATTTACCGCGTCTTCATTTTCGGGATTTTCGGTGCCGTCCACAAAACCGATGATAGTTCTGCCGTCAAAATAGCGAAAACCATGCACTTCGTCTATATGATAAACGCTTCCCTCAATCTTTGAATTTATAATGGCTGAAAGCTCGTAAGCCACATCGGTATTTTGCGCCCTGACATGAAAAAACAGGTCGCCTTTTGTAGAAACAGCCGTATGTTTCGCGCCTTTTATCTCTTTGAATACTTCAAGCTCTTTTGGGCGCGGCTCATGTGGGAAAAGCCTGCCCCAAACTTCCGCGCCAAAGCCAAAAACCGCGCTCGGATAGCTTTCCGGATAGCGTTTTCTCATGCTTCGCACTATAGCGGCAAATTCGCCGCACAAATCTTTGATCGTTTTTTCAGCCTCTTTGCCTTCGTTTAAACCGTACACCATAAAAATCGCATTTGCGCCCGGCGACCTTGTAACATCCTGCGGATTTGCATCCATTCTCTC
>JAISNU010000020.1 GCA_031276075.1 Campylobacteraceae bacterium | reverse complement strand
GCGGTTTTATAGACGCTTCGGGCAAACTTGCGAGTTTGATTTTGCATTTTTTCTGACAACGGTTTGGCAAAAGTGAAAAAAGGCAAGGATTTGGGCTACATCAAGGGCGGATTTGTATTTTTGACAACGGCGAAGATATGCTGAAAAACTTAAAAAAAGAGATAATATATCCGAAAAAAAAGTTGAGATATTTGCGCAGAAGCAAAATAAAATGAAACTTCATGCGCTGCCAGCAATCCATGTAAACATTTAAGAATGACGACAAATTCTGTCATTGCTGTGCCATTAAAAACACAGCTGCAATCCAGAAAGATAATATGAGAAAAACCTGCTGTTCCGTCATTCCTGCGCTTGAACGACAAGCAAAACGCATACGCCTCTCTTTGTCATTCTTGTGCAGGCGGGAATCCAAATTATTCTATTATTGGTGAGAAGTAAAGCAATGAAACAATCTAAAAGCCCATATCTCTGTCATTGCGAGCTGCTTGCGGCGTCGCAATCTATAATTTACAATAACAAATTTGGTAAAGGTTCATGAGAATTTATTTATATATCTTATTTGATTATTGGATTATTTCGCTGATTTATTTTTTCTGGATTGCTTCGTCGTGCTTTGCACTCCTCGCAATGACACAATCTCTTCGTCATTGCGAGCCGCTTGCGGCGAAGCAATCCAAAATTTACAATAATCAAAAAAAGTATCAATGACAATACATGAAGTCAACTTTTTATATTACATGTATTGACTGTTTTATGTTATTTTTTTGGATTGCTTTGTCACGCTGCGTGTTCCTCGCAATGACGAAAATAGGACGCGCTTCCATGCAGTATTGAAAAAGTTATAATTTATTGCGGCGATGTGCGCTCGTATGGATTACAAAAATATAAAAAATGTATGCAAAAAACAAGCCAAAAGCGGCGGTAAATACTCTGTTTTTATGAGTTTATATAGTTTTGGCTTTTATGGTTTTTATGCGCGGCGCGGTATTTTGCGCGTTTGATTTTGCTTTATCCTGATAAAGTTTATGATGCCAATATGAAAAGCCTATAAGCGCGATACCTGCCGCTATATGCGCTTTTTTCGCGCTCTTGTTTTTAAGCATAAACGCGCTTATGGTCAAAACGCCCAAAGACGCCGTCATGCCAACTTTTGCTATCTCTCTTTTTGTTTTTAATCTGTCGTTTGTTTTTGCCATTTTCAATCCGTTTTCAGTTTTTTCATTGAATTTAAAAGAAGCGCGATAGTTGTGCCGTTGTGCAGCGCCGCTGTGGTTATGGGCGTAAATACTCCAGCACTTGCGCCAAGCAAAATAGCGCTGTTTACGCCGACCGTTGCGTTGAAATTGCCATGTACTCGTTCAATCGCTCTGTTTGATAGCGTTTTTATCTGTGCCAAAGCCTCTATATCGTCTTTCATAAGGCTTATATCCGCTGTGGCTTTTGTTATGTCTGCGCCTTTGAACATACTTATGCCAACATCGGCGCTTATGAGAGCAGGCGCGTCGTTGATACCGTCTCCCACAAAGACCACTTTTTCACCTTTGGCTTTAAGCTCATTGATGATTTTGGCTTTTGACTCGGGGAGCATATTTGCATGCACTTCGTCAATACCAAGCTCCTCTGCTATTGATTTTGCGCGCGAACCGACATCGCCTGTGAGCATGACTATCTTCTTTGCGCCAAGCTCTCTTAACTTTTTAATGACGCTTTTTGCGTTTTGCCTTACTTTGTCAAACATCTCTATCATGCCTAAAAGTTTTCCGTCGTAACCTACATAAAGTATGGTTTTTCCCTCTTCCAAACTTTTGTTGATTTTGACCTCATGTTCTTTGAAGCTTATCCTTTCGTCATCTTCCAAAAAATGCCTGCTTCCTATCGTAACATCTTTGTTTGAAACTATGGTTTTTACGCCGTGCGCTACGATAAATTCTACCTCTTCATGGTGCATATGTATAAAGCCGAGTTTTTTCGCCGCTTTTACCACTGCTTCGGCTACAGGGTGGAAATAGTGCTCTTCCGTGCTTGCCGTTAGATTTAAAATCTCCTCTTTGCTCCAATTTTTATCAAATGATGTAACCGAAATCACTTCAAGTTCGCCGTAAGTGAGCGTTCCTGTTTTGTCAAAAACAAAAGTATCCGCGCTTGATAACGCTTCAAGCACTTTCGCGCCTTTGACCAAAATGCCGTTTTTGCCAGCCTGTGCTATGGCTGATTTAAATGCTACGGGAGTTGCGAGTTTGAGAGCGCAAGAGTAGTCGGCTTGCAGTACGGAGGCTACATTTTGCATATTTTGCGTAACAAGATACGACAGCGCCGACAATCCCAAAGTAACAGGAACCAATTTGTCCGCTAATTTGGAAGCTTTTAAACCTATGGCGGATTTTTCTTCAAGGGAGCTTAAAATATAATGCTTAATCCTTGCCGTCGCCGTATTATCGCCCACCTGTTCAGCCCATATTTTCAGCTGTCCCTCTTTTATGATGACGCCCGACATTATCCTGTCGCCGCGCTCTTTTTTGACAGGCTCGTATTCGCCCGTCATGGAGGCTTGATTTACCGTCGCCGCGCCCGCTATCACATGCCCGTCTATCGCCACAGTTTCGCCGGCGCCCACTACGACTATATCTCCTATCTTGACAGAGTGCGAATGTACCTGTTTTAAGACTTTCTTGCCGTCAATAACCTCTTCAATCCAAACTTTATCAATATTCGGCCTTCCAAGCTCTTTAATCAGCTCGTCGCTTTTTTGAACGGTACTCTCTTCTATATATTCGCCAAGTTCCAAAAGCGCGTTGGTACTGTTGGCGGCGGTATAATCCTTCCTCGCAAGCGACACGCCCACAGCCATAGATTCAAGCACTTTTGAAGTAAGACCGCTCTTAAAAAGATCGTTTACGCCTTTTGCAAAAAGAGGAGCGGAAGCTAAAAAGGTGATAAGAGATTTTAAGCCGTCCGTATTTACCGCTGCGCTAAACGCCAAAGCTCCTATGGAACGCCAAAGTCCTGAAAGTCTGTTTTCGCTGCGCATAATCGGCAGTTTACTGCCGATGAAAGATTTAAAATCTATCTTTGAAAGTTCTTTGTCGATCTTTGATATATCCCAGCCGCCGTTATCGGCATACAGCGTAAAGGTTCGCGCGATGGGATTTACTTTGGCTTTTTTGATGCCTTCCATGCTTTCAAGTCGTATGGTAAGCGCGTCCGTATCGCATTTGCGGTTTATATCAAAAGAACCGTAACGCCTTCTTTTAAGGCTTGCATGTTTTAGAAAAAAACGGCTCAAATCTTAGCTTTCTGCCTGCGCTTCGGCTTTTGCGTCCTCAAAGCGTTCTTTTAACTCTTCAAAACCCTCTTGCAGAAAATTGGTGCCTTTTGCCAATACTTTCATGAGAGCCGCGCTTGCTTCTTTATTTGTAAGCACATAAGCCGCTGCCGCGCCTATCAATGCTCCGACTACAAAATCACCGCCTTTAAAACCAAAATTTGTATTCAAAAGCGACGAAGTGTTTTTGCCGTTTTTATTTTTATTCTTTTTGTTTTTTTTACTCATCTTTTTTCCTTTTTTAGAGTATAGTTTTTCAAGTATATAGACTCCTCCTGCACCCGCGCAAAAAGAGCCCGCCGCATTTACATATCTGCCTTCGCCGATATAGTTTGCCGCCGCGATAGAACTTGCCGCCGCAACTGCGGCTTGAAAGGCTTTTTTGGCGGCTTTGCGTTTTTTTGCCGCGCCCATCGCTCCCGTTCCCGCTAAAGCGCTTACGAAATTTCCCGTTATGGAACGCGGAATACCCGTATCAAGAGGCATTGTTATTATCCTCTTTTATGGTTGTTTTTCTTTTTTTGCTTTGCGCTCGTTTTGGTTTTTGCGGTTTTAACTCCTGTTTGACTTTTTCGGCAAACTTAAAAGCTTCATCCAACTCTTTGCGAACCGTTTTTTTCGCCTGTTTAACGCCTTTTTGAAGCTCGCCCGCTATTTTTTCTCTGTTGTTAAAAGCTACGACGGCAAGTCCGCCGACTGCGATTCCCGCTATAAATATCGGTAACGCCATGTTTCCTCCTGATATTAAATTTTGCAGATAAGGGCATTTACAAAGTCCGCTATCTGTTTTGTATTTTTACCGTTTACAAAATCTTCTATTAATTGCACATTGAAAACATTCTCATCATAAATAATCGTTACAGTTCCCAAAAGAGCGATAAGTTTAAACTCTTTTATACCGTCAATCTTTTTGACAAACTCTTTTGCTTTATCCATGGAGAGCGTTTTATACTCTTTTAGCATTTTTTTTATATTTGGATTTACGGCGAGCCTGATGCGCCCTTTTGTGTGGTGTATGATAGTAAGATACTGCGATAACTCTAAAATCTGCTGCTCCAAAACCGCCGCCATTTAACTGCCTTCTTTTTAATGGCCATTATATTATAAAATATTAAAATCTCAACTGATAATTACCGCTCTAATCATTTTTTATCCTCTATTTTTATAAAAATCCAATTTCAAAAAGAAGAGTTTTTGATAATTTTAAAAGGATATAAAACAGAAAGTTTTACTGTTTTATGGCGCATTTATCTATGAAAATTAATGTAATTTTGGATAGAATAATGGGATTTTTTGCATTGAATTTTAGCCATATTGCAGCGCATAGCTATTTTTTACTTTTAACATCTTTTGCGCGCAAAAAACAGTTTAATCTCTAAATTTCCGAAAATTACATAAATAAGGTAAAAAAATGAAAGCGCTTACAGAAAAACAACTTGTATTTATTCTTGCCGCACTCTCTGCCATTACGCCGCTTGCAATTGACATGTATCTGCCCGCCATAAATATCATGAGCAAATCTTTAAATGTCCCTGAACCGCAGGTTGCGATAAGTATCAGCATATTCTTTTTCGGACTTGCCGCAGGGCAGCTTTTCGGCGGTCCGATATCGGACGCTTACGGCAGACGCCCGATAGTCATTATCGGTCTTGGGCTGTTTTGCCTAAGCAGCGTTGGTATTATTTTCGTAAGCGATGTGCGAATACTTTGGGGTTTAAGATTTATTCAAGCTTTCGGCGGCGGACTTGCTACCGTGAATGTAGCCGCTGTCGTAAGGGATATGTTCAGCGGCAATGAGAGCGCGCGAATCTTTTCCATGATAGGTTCTATCACCATCATCGCGCCGCTTGTAGCTCCCGCTCTTGGTTTTGTCGTCATTTCGCTGTTTGGAAAATGGGAAACTATATTTGTCGTTTTAGCCGTATATTCGTTTTTGGCGCTCTTTTTTTACATAAGATATTTCAAAACGCAAAATGTTACGGAAAAAAGAAAAGTTACGCCGATAAAAAATTACATCGAAGTTTTAACAACGCCAAAGCCTATGATAATCATGACAGCGCTCGTTATCAGCAGTTCGGGACTCTATGCGCTGCTTGCTTCGGCGTCAATTGTGTATATAAATTACTTCGGTCTTTCAAAATTTATGTTCGTAGTCTGTTTTTCCATGAATGTGTCCGTTATGATAATAACATCAAAGATAAATGCAAAGATAGTAAGGAGATTTTCACCTTTGAAGCTTTTGCGCTTCGGTATAAAAGCGCAAGTTTTTATCGCGGCTGTTTTGATAATTTTACACGAAAGCAGCAATATATTTATCATCGCGCCGCTAATCGCGCTGTTTATGGGAATGTTGGGATTTATTTTCGGCAACGCCATTTCAATTATTTTGGAGTATTTTCCAAAGACAAGCGCGTCGGCAAATGCGCTGCTCGGCGTTTTACAATACAGCGTAGGCGCGGCGGCAGGGCTTTTGGTAAGTCTGCTTGACGACGGCACGCTTTTTCCGCTGATATTTATCATGGCTTTGTCTTCATGTGTCGGAGCTGTGATTTTACTTGTCGGCACAAAACGCGCCAAAGCTTTGTAAACATGCCAAAGTTTTAGTATAAAAGAATTATAATTTTGACTACATTAGAAAGGAGCGCGCAGGTATGGTTAGATATTACTTAAAAGGTGGCAGGCGCCTTGATGTCATGAATGATATCAGTATGCTTAAAGACGACGCCAAATCGCAAAATATTATTTGGATAGATATGCTCACTCCAACTATCAGCGAGATTCGCACTATTGAAAAACTTTTCAATATGGAATTTCCCACAAAGCAGGAGAGCGAAGAGATAGAGATAAGTTCAAGGTACTGGGAAGAGGGTAACAGGATAGAGATAAACAGCTATTTTCTTGTAAACAATGACGAAAATCCCTATAATGAGACGGTTTCATTTATGCTACAAGACAAACTTTTGATATCTATCCGCTATAAAGCGTTGAAAAGCTTCGATGAATTTACAAGCAAACTGCTCGTTTCGCATAAGGATTTGAAAGACGGATTTGATATTTTTACGAAGATAATAGATATCAGAATTGACGCCGACGCCGATACGATAGAGGTTTTGGCGCGCGAGATAACAAAAGTGAGACGGCAAGTGTTCGCCGATACAGTGAATGAAGAGGACGAAGAGATATTGGAAAAAATCTCCGTGTTTGAAGACTTGAATATGAAAATACGCGAAAATGTTACCGACAAACAGCGTATCTTAACTTCACTTTTAAAGTCGTCCAAATTTCCTGAAATTTTGAAAAATGAGATAACCATAATGTTAAAAGATGTTCGTTCGCTTATCGAGCATACGGATTTTAACTTTGAGCGGTTAGATTATCTGCAAAATATATTTTTAGGAACTTTATCCATTGAGCAAAATAAAGTCATCAAGATATTTACTATCGTTAATGTCATCTTTTTGCCGCCGACTTTGATAGCGAGCATTTACGGCATGAACTTTAAGATAATGCCCGAACTCAGCTGGCAGTACGGCTATGCGCTCTCTATCGTGCTGATGATACTTTCAGCCGTAACGCCGATTTTAGTTTTCAAGAAAAAAGGATGGATTTGATGAAGGAAATATTTTTATGTTCTATATGCAATGTAAGTAACGGCGGGTGCATGGAGGATTGCGCGTATTGTGTGCAAAGCCTCAAATACGGCACAGGCGTGGATATTTACAGAGAAAAATCATATGACGATATACTCAAAGAGGCTGAACTGTTCTATAAAGCGGGCGCGCTTGGGTTTTGCCTTGTAACCGCAGGACGAAGTTTGACGCCGCGAAAAACGGAATATATCAGCAAAGCCGCCCGCATGATAAAAGACGCAGGATATAATTTTCATTTGATAGCCTGTTGCGGCAGCGCAGATAAAGAGTCTTTACGGGAACTTAAAAATGCAGGCGTGGACAGTTATAACCACAATCTTGAAACATCAAAAGAGTTTTTTTCGTCAATCTGTTCAACGCACACATGGGAAGAACGGTATCAGACTTGCGAAAATGCTGCGAGCGTCGGGCTTATGCTTTGTGTCGGCGGGATATTGGGCATAGGCGAGAGTTGGGAAGACAGAGAGGAATTTTATAAAGCCATAAACTCTCTTAACCCGTTTACTTCCAATATCAACTTTTACATACCGCATGAAGCTTTGCCGATAAAAAACGCTGTTATGCAAAAGGCGGAAGCGCTTGAATGTATAAAATTGGCGCGCCGCCATCTGCCCAATACGAGGCTCATGATGGCAGGCGGCAGGGAAGCGGTCTTTGGCTTGGAGCAAAAAGAGATTTTTGAAGCGGGAATAGACGCTGTCGTTATCGGCGGCTATTTAAATTCGTATGGTTGGGATATTGAAAAAGATATAAATATGATGAGAGGATATGGATTGGAAATAGCCTCCGCATGTCATTAGTTTTGATTTGTTATTTATTTTAAATATAAATTTCTAATTATTTTTTTAAGAAATATGAATGAAATTTATAGGGTATTACACAGATACGATTGTAAATCGCTATATTGACTTTGAAAGCAGAGCAGGTAGAAAAGAGTTTTGGGTTTTTATATTGATAACCGTTGTTATTTTTTTTATATGTTTTTATTTATATCTTGTCAGCATGCCGATATACGGTGAAAACAAAAACTTTTTAATATATATGTTTTTATTTATATTTTGCCAGCCGTAAATCCGCTTCAAACCGTGCCGTTTTTTAATATATATAGCGTCCAAAAGCTCCGCTCTTTTCAATATCGCGGCTAAATCGCCGCCGTTTTTAATATATATATCATCCAAAATGCCTCTCCCTAAAACACTTTTTAATATATATAGCGGAGTTTCGAGGCGGCTTTGTTTTTTGAGTTTATTACCAGCAGAGTTGGCGTTTATGCCGCTTATCCAAACAGACGGCAGTATATCGCTATCTTTTGATATATAGTGGAGCGGGATTGACCGTAGCTATTTCAGGTGTTTAGCGACTGCTGCCTTTTAATATATATAGCAGGGTGGGGAGAGGCGGACTATCTATTTCGCAAAGTTTTGCTTTTAGCATTTTTGTGTTTCTTTGAAAAATATGCCGGTTTTGATAATCACATACAAAATTATCGTTCTTTTGATTTTCCGTCATTGCAAGCCGATTGCGGCGAAGCAATCCACACCCCTTTCGTAATATAAATCTTTCTCACCGTCATTGCGACTGTGAGCTTGCGAAACAGGAAGCAATCTATAATTTACAATAACAGTGTGTCCTATTTGGTTATTGGATTATTTCATTGATTTATTTTTCTAGATTGCCGCGCCGCAAGCGGCTCGCAATGACAAAAAGAGCGTTTCTTTGAAGTGGATTGCTTCGTCTCGCAATGACGGAAGAGGATATCGATATCTGCGCGCTGCATGTAATTAATATTTCTTTGCACTCCTTCGCACCAATTGATTGGAATATGGAAATTGGTTTGGATTGCCGAGTACATGGAATACAATCTTCTCCGTCATCGCAAGGAGTATGCAGCACGACGAAGCAATCCATAAAAATAAATCAACGAAATAATCCAATAACCAAATAAGATACATAAATAAATTCCTATGAACCTTACCAAATTTGTTATTGTAAATTATAGATTGCTTTGTCTATGCCCGCAATGACGAAATGTTGCTTTTATCTTATGGATTGCTTCGTCGCTAACGCTCCTCGCAATGACGGATAGGGGGGGGGGGAATTGCCGTTTTCTTCACCCCAAAAATGGAAAAATAGCTTTTGGAGATATTTTGGCAAAGATATAAGTTTTGCCGTTACCTGCCTCAAAAATAAACACCGCCTAATCTCATGATATGCGTTTATACTCATGCAAGTGCGAAAATGATGCGTAAAAACAACAAAAAATGCTGCGGCGTTTAACCAAGTAAACCGCCGACTGTAAAATTTCATTAAAATTTCGTCATATTTTACAGCTTATGATATAAAAACCCATCAGGATACAAATTGATAAAAAATGCTATTTTATCATTAATTTAATTTTATATTATAAAAAAAGAAAAATATATTAAAGAAAAAAACGCATAATTAAAAATTATTTTTAAAGGAGTATCAGTATGGGTATTGATGTTAATAAAATTAACCAGCTTGAAGAGCATGGTTTTTTTGGCTATTTTGTGGACGCCGTTAAAAATCACTATGTTGATTTTGACGGTAGGGCGAGGAGAAAAGCATTTGGCTTTTTTACATTGGTTAGTTTTATAATCAGTTTTATACTTGCAATAATTGACAGGTTTACGCTTGTATCTATAATAGGCGTTCCTGTTTTGGGCTTTATATTTAGCTTGGCTGTTCTTTTGCCTACAATTGCTATTTCAGTCAGAAGACTGCATGATTTCGGTAAAAGCGGCTGGTGGGCGCTTTTATGGCTGGTTCCTATTTTGAATTTAATTCTTTTGATTATTCTTCTTGCAGCAGACAGTGAAAGAGGCGATAATCAATACGGCGCAAATCCAAAAGGCGAATGATTTATTTAAGGCTAAAAGTTTTTAATTTTTAGCCTTTCTTTGCATTTTATTATAAACTTGAAGCAACGATAGTTTCCTGCTGTCCAAAGCTAAAAATTTAGAGTTATTTTCCGAAACGATACCGCGCTTTTATCCTTTTGTAAAACATTACAAAGCCGCTTATCATAAACAGCGCCATAGCGGCTGAGGATATGCACCATAAAAATTTGCCTGTCTCGCCGAAAAAATATCCGCTGTGCAGAGGGTAAATGTTGGATATAAATTTTTCGCCTAATGTTTTATTGCTATTGACGAGTTTACTGTTTGATACAATCTCGTTTTTGTCTATATCTATCTGTACTCTGTTCATATCGCCTTTATCATTCTGATATGAGACTGAATATGTACCGTTTTGCGCGACCGTATTTAGCGTCAAACTTGTGTACTCTTCACCAATATTATCCTTAAATACAGTATAAATCGTATCAAGATAACTTACATTATCAACGCTTTCAACTTTTGGTTGATTTGGTTGACGCTGCATTTGCATGCGCACGGGCTGTTCCACCCCAGCTATCTTATACAGCATTGTTCTATACCAGCCGTAACTCCAGTAAAGCCCTGTCAGACACATTATCAAGACAAATATCAGAGTGTAAATGCCGACAACAATATGTAGTTTATATAAAAGTGCAAACCATCCTCTTTTAAAGTTTATCGTCATACTTTTTAAAAAATTCCGCCTCATGACAGGCAGATAGAGCCAAAGTCCGCTTATGGATAAAATGATAATAGCTA
>JAISNU010000104.1 GCA_031276075.1 Campylobacteraceae bacterium | reverse complement strand
TGCCACATTTCCTTGCGTTCGGTAATGATCTGTGTTGCGGTAAGCAGGAATGGGTATTGCATTCTGACGAAGGAGAACTCATACAACAAGTCAGACAGATGCGTAATTTGTGAAAGCTGCATAAAATATAATTTTATATTTTTTTAATATATAAAATTATACAATTCTACTTATTTATCTTTAAATTAAGGGGTATTTCATGAACAGTTCACGGCGTTTGTTTATGAAAATAGGTATTTCATTGGCGGCTTTGGCTTTTTTGTGGGGCTGTAATTCTGATCAGACGCAGACGCAAACACAAACTGCCGCCGACTTGGAAATAGTAGAGTATGAAGACTTTAAAATTGAATACGATAGAAAAAACCTTGTAGCAAATTTTATACTTAAAGGTGATGAACCTGTAACAATTGTTTCAAAGCACAGTAACGACGGAAGAATATTGACAACCATTGAAGGTGAGACTATCATAGTTTTGGCGTATGGACATAATGAATATAAAAGTCCATTACAAACAAAAATGGGATTTGGTAAAGATAGCGAAGGCAATAGTCTAATCAGTTTGCTACCCTCAGATTATTAAGGGGGGGGCGATTATGGCTAATATTACTAATCCTGCTGATGACCCTACCAGCGGCTATGTTGTTGTTAATATCAGCGGCGGTAAAGCTCTGCTGTTTCATGAGGGTAGATGTGTAGAGTGTGAGAGCTGCATAGCCGTATGTCCCAATGAAGTTTTTCAAATCGTTTCATTTTTTGGAGAAACCAGATTAGTCCCAACAGTTGGTACGCTTAGTAAATGCTGCGGCTGTTTTAAATGTGTAGAAGCATGTCTTACAGGTGCGCTAAGACAACAATAAGGATAATTGCACAAATCGTTTTTAAACTCAAATCAAAACTTATAAAGTCAGGAAGTAATCCATAACCGAAAAACGACCCTCGTTGTTTAGAGGAGTGCGAACTTGCTAAGCAAAAAATAAATCTGAAAATCTATCTCTTTCGCAATTTATCATATTGCAAGTAAAGCTCTACAATCAAAAAACATATCTTCCGTCATTGCGAGACACTATGGACAACACGGCAATCTCCCACTCCTCCGTCATTGCGAGGAGTGCAAAGCACGACGAAGCAATCCAAATTACTGAAATTAAATATTTATATGATAAGACCTATCAAAATATCGGAAAAGGCGGAATTGTTTATAGATTAGGATCGTTTTTAATTATTTTCTGGATTGCTTCCTGCTTCGCAAGCTCGCAGTTGCAATGACGGAATTAGTGGGAGAAAGAAATAGCTTTGTTTTTTTATTATGGATTGCTTCGTCGTTACACTCCTCGCAATGACGGAAGGGGGACGCTGCTTGTAATGGCAGAAAACAGATAAAAATCTCTTTTATAACACGAAAATATAAATAGAATATCTACATAAACAACCGCCAAAATATAATAATTTTCTGTACTTGTTGCGATTGTGTATAATTTTAACAAGCTTTATGCAGCTTTTTGGTAAAATATTTTCTTATTTTTTTCGCAAGGCATGTTATGGATTTCACAAAACTCGCATCAAAATATCAAACGCCGCTGTATATATATGATTTTGATTATATCCGCGCACAGTTTAATTCTATAAAAGAGGCTTTTCGCGCGCGCAAATCACTCATCTGTTACGCTCTCAAGGCAAATTCAAATTTAAGCGTTTTGAAACATTTAGCTGCGCTTGGGGCAGGATGCGATTGCGTATCTGTCGGGGAGATTAAACGGGCGTTATTTGCCGGCGTTGCAAAATATAAGATTATCTTCAGCGGCGTGGGTAAAGATGACGGCGAGATAGAGTTTGCATTAAAAAAAGATATTTTAATGCTTAATATCGAGAGTGAAGCAGAGCTGAAAAGAGTTGAAAAAATAGCTGAAAATTTAAAAATAACAGCAAGGATAAGCGTACGCGTCAATCCCAATGTGGACGCCAAAACGCACCCTTATATCTCCACAGGACTTAAAAAAAATAAATTCGGCGTAGATATAGATACGGCAAAAAAACTCTATATTTATTGTAAAAACTCGCCTTTTTTAGAGCCTGTAGGCATACACTGCCACATAGGAAGCCAGATACTTGACATAGCGCCGTACCGCGATGCGACTTCGGTAACGGCTGACCTTTTAAAGAGTTTAAAAGCGCTTGATATAGATATTAAATTTTTTGATGTCGGCGGCGGGCTTGGCATCTGCTACAAAGATGAAATTACGATTGAGCCTTACGATTTTGCGCAGGCGGTATTGGCAAATCTGGCGGGAACGGATGTTACGATAGTGTGCGAACTCGGGCGGTTTTTAGTCGGCAACGGCGGATATTTGCTTACAAAAGTTTTATACGAAAAATATAACGGCGCAAAACGGTTTATCATTGTGGACGCGGCTATGAATGATTTAATCAGACCGAGCCTGTATGACGCTTATCATGAGATAGAGGCGGTAAATAAAAGCGGCGGCGGTATTTTAGCCGATGTTGTGGGACCTGTTTGCGAAAGCGGCGATTTTTTGGGTAAAGATGTAATGCTGCCTTCGCTTGAAAACGGCGATTTGCTTGTGGTAAAAAGCGCGGGAGCTTACGGTTTTAGTATGAGCAGCAATTATAATTCGCGGGAGCGCGCCGCCGAAGTTGCCGTAGAAAACGGCAAAGACCGCTTGATACGAAAACGAGAGAGTTTTGAGGATTTGATAAATCTGGAAAGAGAGTGTTTGGAGGGTGCAAATGAAGAGAATCGGTGAATGCAGACGCGAGATAGATAAAATAGACGATGAGATTTTAAATCTTTTAAATAAACGCATGGAGTTTGTGAAAGAGATAGGAGCGCTTAAACACTCTGAAAAACAACCTATTTACCGTCCTGACCGCGAAAGAGAGATACTTGACCGTTTAAAATGCCAAAGCGGCGGTTTTATGAAAAATGGAGCGATTGAAGCTGTATATTCTGAAATTTTCGCTGTGAGCAGAAATATAGAACTTCCCGAAAAAATAGCGTTTTTGGGACCTGAGGGGACATATTCTCATCAGGCGGCAAGGAGCAGATTCGGTGCGCAGGGAAGCTATCTCGCGTTAAATTCCATAGAGGCTGTTTTTCAGGTTTTGGCGAACAAAGAGGCAAAATACGGCGTTGTACCGATAGAAAACAATACCGAAGGCGTTGTGGGAATCACGCTTGATTGTCTCGGAAAGCATGAAGACATAAAGATAGCGGCTGAAATTTACATGGATATACACCACTCTTTTGTAACATTTGCCGAAGATGTACAAGATGTAAAGGTTATATATTCCCACCCGCAAGGATATAATCAATGCAGGCAGTTTTTGGATACCCATCTTTTAAGCGGTATAGAGTTTATACCTGCCAAATCGACATCCGAAGCGGCAAAGATGGCAAGCGAAGACAAAAATGCCGCAGCAATCTGCTCTTATATAGCGGCAAAACTTTACAATGTCCCAATACTTTTTTCCAAAATTGAGGATAATCTTGCAAATAGAACGCGCTTTGTTGTATTGAGCGATTTCAAAAACGCTAAAGGCGTAAAAAATAAAACCTCCATTTTAGCTAAGACTTATGACAAACCGGGAGGACTTTTGGCATTGCTGCAGATTTTTAACGATGCAAAGATAAATCTTACCAAACTCGAATCGCGCCCGACAAAAGGCAGAGATTTCAAAAGAGTGTTTTATTTGGATTTTGAAGGGTATATAGACGATGAGAATGTTCAGAGCGTCTTAAATGGAAAAGGTAAGAATTATGATATTATATGGCTTGGAAGTTATATATCTGAGGATTGATTTATGAAATTTAATAAAATACTTGAGAATCTGGTAAATTACGAAGCGGGCAAACCCATAGAGCTTGTTGTAAGAGAATACGGCATAAAAGCCGAAGATGTGATAAAAATAGCAAGCAATGAAAATCCTTACGGATGCAGTTTGAGAGTTATTAAAGCGGTGCAAAACGAAGCTTTTAAAATGTCATTGTATCCTGATGACAGCATGTATGAATTGAAAAACTCGCTTGCCGCAAAATACAATGTTGGAAGTGAAAATATCATTATAGGTTCGGGCAGCGACCAAGTGATAGAGTTTTCGCTCTTTGCAAAAGCAAACCCTTCAAGTAAGATATTGATGGCAAAAACTACATTTGCCATGTATGAGATTTACGGCAAACGCACAGGTACGGGTATTTTAAAAACCACATCTCATGAGCATAAAATAGAAGAGTTTTTTGATATTTATAAAAATAATAAAGACATAGCGGTTATATTTTTATGCCTGCCGAATAATCCTCTTGGAGAGTGTTTGGACAAAGAGGAAGTTTTTGGATTTTTGAAGGAAGTTTCAAACGATACGCTGGTGGTGGTGGACGGCGCTTATCAAGAATTCGCGGCATATAAAGACGAAAATAAAAAGATTGACCCAAAAAAGCTTGTAGAGACTTTCCCTAACGCCATATATCTTGGCACATTTTCCAAAGCATACGGGCTTGGCGGCATGAGAACCGGATACGGCGTGGGAGATAAGGAAGTTATAAAGTCTTTGCACAAACTTCGCTCGCCGTTTAATATCACAACTTTGAGTTTAAAAGCGGCAATAGAAGCGTTAAAAGACGAAGAGTTTGTGAAAAATACGATTATTAAAAACTTTGAAGAGATGGCAAGATACGAGAAATTTGCCAAAGAGCTTGATATGGAGTTTATCCCAAGCTATACAAATTTTATCACATATAAAACAAAAAAGAACTCTTCATTAATTTGCGAAGAACTCATGAAAAAAGGAGTTATTATAAGAGACCTTAAAAGTTACGGCTTGAACGCTGTGCGTATTACGATAGGCACAAAAGAGCAAAACGACAGACTGTTTAATGTTTTTGAGGATATATACAAAGGTTGAAATTTGGATATAAAAAATTTCAAAATCGAAGAACTGGAGAGTCTTTGCAGCGATATACGCTCCAGAATTATAGAAGTTGTCAGCCGCAACGGAGGACATCTTAGCTCAAATATGGGCGCCGTTGAACTGATAGTCGCTATGCATTATGTATTTGACGCCGCGAAAGATCCGTTTATATTTGATGTGAGCCATCAATCTTACGCGCACAAGCTTTTAACCGACAGATGGGATAAGTTTGACACTTTACGCCAAATTAACGGCATCAGCGGTTATACAAAGCCTTGTGAATCGCCGTATGATTATTTTGTAGCCGGACACAGCTCTACCTCCGTCTCTTTAGCGGTGGGCGCCGCCAAAGCTTTTCGATTAAAAGGCGAAGAGGGCGGGCGTATACCTGTAGCGTTAATAGGCGACGGCGCCATGAGCGCAGGTATGGCATATGAAGCGTTAAACGAACTTGGAGACAGAAAATATCCCGTTGTCATCATACTTAACGACAACGAAATGAGTATCTCAAAACCAATAGGCGCTATCAGCAAATATCTCTCTCAAGCGATGGCGGGTCAGTTTTATCAAAAATTCAAGCGCAGAGTCGAGCGGTTTCTTGATTATCTGCCAGAATCTGCTATGTACATGGCAAAAAGATTTGAAGAGGGCTTTAAACTGATAACTCCCGGAATGCTTTTTGAAGAGCTTGGTTTAGAGTATATAGGACCTGTTGAAGGACATAATTTATCTGCACTGATAAGCGCTCTAAATACAGCCAAGAGATTAAAAAAACCTGTTATTGTGCATACCCAAACCGTAAAGGGCAAAGGTTATGTAAAAGCCGAAGGGCAGTTTGAAAAGTGGCATGGAGTTGCGCCGTTTGATATAGAAAGCGGCGAGCCTGTAAAAAGCCAAAAAGCCAACAAGAGCGCAACTGCGCTTTTTAGCGAAGCGCTTTTAGGTTTGGCAAAAGAGCATAAAAATGTTGTCGGCGTTACGGCGGCTATGCCGAGCGGTACGGGTTTAGACAGGCTCATATCAGAATTTCCCGAGCGTTTTTGGGATGTGGCGATTGCCGAGCAGCATGCCGTAACATCCATGTGCGCGATGGCAAAAGAGGGATTTAAACCGTTCGTGGCGATATACTCCACATTTTTACAGCGAGCGTATGATCAAATCATACATGACGCCTGTTTGATGAATTTGAATGTTGTATTTGCGATAGACAGAGCCGGTATTGTCGGCGAAGACGGCGAAACGCATCAGGGCGCTTTTGACATATCGTATCTAAATACCATACCAAATATGACTATTTTTGCGCCGCGCGATGAAATCGGAATGAAATATGCAGTGGAGTTTGGCTATGCTCATGAGGGCGTTTGCGCATTCAGATA
>JAISNU010000053.1 GCA_031276075.1 Campylobacteraceae bacterium | reverse complement strand
AATGTTTCATTGGAAAAAAAATGAAGCGCGTTCCAGAAATGTTTCCTTGAAAACGGCGCGACAATTCCCTTTTTATCATCATGAGCCGCACATGAGAAATGCAGCAATCTTCCTCTTTTCCGTTATTGTGAACCTCTCTCTGTCATTGCGAGATACGAAATTCTTCAATATCCTTTTTGGCAAACCACTTCTCTCCGTCATTGCGAGGAGTGCGAAGCGCGACGAAGCAATCTATAATCATGAATAAGAAAAAACGATTGTTTTCTGTAATAACACTTTTTCATTATTGTCAGTATGGATTGCCGCGCTTCGCTCGCAATGACAGAATTATTGTTTATTTATATGATAGAATTTCACAAAATAACGCTCTCTCCATCATTGCGAGGAGCGAGGAGCGCGACAAAGCAATCCAGAAAAAATAAAAAACAATACAGAAAAATCCAAACACTCAAAAATATAAATTATCAACTCCAAATTTAATTCATTCATATTTTTACATTGCAATATTTTGACATTTATAATACCGGATTGCTTCGCCGCAAGCGGTTCGCAATGACGAACTTAAAACACAACAAATTTCACTTCATCATAAAACTTCATTTTCTGTCATTGCAAGCCGCTTGCGGCATAACAACCTCTCTCCTCCGTCAGCAAGAATTCGCGGGCGAAGTTTGCTAAATTTACTCTTGTATATTTTTTATATTCAATATGGCTTTGCTCAGCGGTTTTAACTCTTTTTGCAAGTCTGATTTTTGAGTGTATAAAATAGCCTCTATCCTCTCTTTTATCTGTGGGTGCGAACTTAAAAATTTCAGCGCAAATTTATCATTTTTTATACTTTTGACAAAAAATTCTTCTGCGCCAAATGTATGCCCGTAGTAATTTTTCAAAGCCAAAAGCGCGTCTTTATCGGCTTTGGCTTCCTGCGACTTTGAAAAAGAGGAATGTGTGGCAGCAATGACGGTATTTTCAAAAAAACTCATATCCGAGCCGAAAACGACAGCTGTCATAAATGAAAATGTCGCGCTTCCCGCCGCCGATATGATAGGGTCTCTATTTTTTACATGCGCTATCTCATGAGCCAAAACCATTGCCAAGCCGTTTTCGCTCTCAACTGCGTTTAAAAGCCCGCTCGTTACAAATACATAACCGCCCAAAGACGCAAACGCATTTTGTTCGCCGCTTTTTATGATGTTTACATGCAGCGGCATATCGGGCGGGGCGTTCATACTTTTTGCGAGATTTGAAGCCAATTGCCGCAGTTCATACACTGCTTTTCGTTCCATACTGTTCAACTCTTCTTGCAAAACAGAGCTAAAATTTTCAGTAAGCGCCGTCTCAACGCTATATGGGATAAAAGGCGCGAAAAATTTTACGGCAAGATATATGACGACAAAAGCCGCTGTCAAAATCGCGCCAAAAGTAGCTATTAACTTAAAAAAAGAACCAAGCTCCGACTCGCGGCTTACATTTACCTCATGCGGAACTTGCGGATTTTCGTAATGCATGCGCTATTTTCTACGCCATGCAGTTCCGTAAACAAGAAATTCGGCGCAAAAAACTCCTTTTTTACCCTCTCTTTGTCCAATCATTGAAGTTTCAAAACGCACATTAAATATCGTATTTGTTCCGAAATTTTTGGCTTCCTCTTTCATGCGCAAAATAGCTTCGCGCCGCCCCAAATCCATAGTAGTTTCCAAAGAGCGAATCCGTCCGCCGAAAATGGATTTAAGCGATGCTATAAATTGCTTAAAATGGCTTCCAGATATCACAACAGAGCCGCTGACGAAGTAAAATTGACCGCTTACCAAATTTTCAGGAACATTTTTTTCGTTGAAAATTAATATATTTCTCGTCTCCATTTCACGCCGCTTAATAGAGTCATAATGCCTTGCTTCTATAAAACTTCCTATAAAATAGGTAAAAAACAGCGTTGCGCAGAAAATTATTGCATATATGATAATTTCCATGCGTTCAAACCTTTCTTATTAAAACTGCCGTACCGTACGCCAATATCTCCGAAGCGCCCGCCGTTATATTTGCCGTGCCGAATCTCACATTTATCACCGCATTTGCGCCTACGGCTTTGGCTTGCTCCTCCATTCTATCCAAAGCCTCTTCTCTTGATTCGCTTAAAAGTTCCGTATAGCCTTTAAGTTCGCCGCCTACCATGTTTTTAAGTCCAGCCATCATATCGCGTCCGATATGTTTCGCTCTGACCGTACTTCCCTGCACAAGCCCCAAATGTTTCTCTATAACGAATCCGGGCAAAATTTCCGTATTGCTCAACAACATAAATATCTCCTGTAAAAAAAATAACATATTATAATCTGCACGGCTTACATAAAAATTAATTTATGTTTTAAAATGTATAATAGATGCTCAAATTAATTATATATGAGGGCTTAAATGAATTTCTACAAACAACAGGAGATTTCACAAAAAAGAACAAAGATTTTATTATTGCTTTTTGTCGTCAGCGTTATCATAGTTGTATTCAGCGCGGGCATGTTTTTTGTAACGCTTCATATGTACATGTACGGCGATAATAGCCTTGATTTTACGCTCTCTCCTGTCTATATTTTAACTCATGCCGATATAGATGCTGTTATTTTTTCATTTTTGGGCGTTTTTGCAGTCATCGCGTATGGATTTTTAAAAAAAGCGGAAGAGTTATCAAATGGCGGAAAAACAATAGCCGAAGAGCTTTACGCCATGCAGCTTTTCGGCGCTAATGCAGCCGCAAAAGAGAAAGTTTTATTAAATATCGTAGAAGAGATGTCCATAGCCTCGTCTATTCCCGTTATCCCCGTATATATCATAGAAAACAGGCACATTAACGCTTTTGTCGCAGGGACGACATACGACAATGCTGTCTTTGGCGTAACAAGAGGAGCCGTAGAGCTTTTGGAACGGGACGAACTTCAAGGGGTCATTGCGCATGAATTCAGCCATATATTTAGCGGCGACATGAGGATAAACAATTGGGTTTCAAGCTTTATAAACGGCATCATGTATATATTTATCATCGGCATGGAACTTATGTTTTCGCAGCATCTTGTGAATACTCCGTTGGCTAATTTTACAAAATGGTACAATATACTGTTTATCCTGCTTTATCCGCTTAACATTTTCATTGGTCTGTTTTTGGCGGTTATCGGTTTTGCAGGAGCCGCCTGCGCGTGTTTTATCCAGCTTTTTATCAATTATCAAAGAGAATATCTCGCAGACGCTCATGCAGTGCAGTTTACAAGATATCCATACGGTATTGCAAATGCGCTGAAAAAAATCGGATACTATGGGCACAAACTCCCTTCGGCAAATATCGGTTATTTCAGTCATATATTTTTCGCAAGCTGGTCGTCTCCGTCCATGCCAAAGAGGATACGAAACATAGAACCTTTGTGGGATGGAAAATATATAAATACAAAAGAGGAGCGCGACAGGATATTTCAAAGGACGGATTTGAATAGAAAATCCGTAAATACAATGAGCGCAGCGTACATGCTAAATCAGCTCGCATCTGTCGGCAATATTACAAAAGAGCAGATAAAATACGCATACAGAATGCTTGAAAATGTCCCGCATACTTTAAAGCAAAGCGCGGTAAATCCTCTTGAAGCGGAATTTATCATTTATTCACTTTTATTTGACAAAGAACATGAAGCAAGAGCGGCGCAGATAGAGTTCGCGGCAGAGGCGGTTTTTCCCAATGATAAACATTTGCAAAGCGCGGCGGCGGATAAAATGAATGCTATATATACGGATATGATTTTATTGAAGCGTTCGCTCTATCTAAATATAATCCACCTATGTATCGGCGCGCTAAAAACTATCTCGCCCGAACAGTACAAAACTTTTAGAAGCGTAACGAACGCTCTTGTGGAATATGACGACCATATATCGCTTTTTGAATGGTGCATCAAATATCTTGTGATTTATCCTTTGGATGTTAATTTTAATATTAGAAAACCTGCAAGCGGCATACATACGCATATCGGCGCGATAAAAGAGGATATTGAAATGCTTTTGTCCGCTGCTATCTATGCAAAAACGAAAAACGATAAAGAGGCGAGGAATATATTTTACAAAGTACGCAGCAAAGCAAAGCTTACATCTTTACAGTATGTAGCGTATACGCATTTTTCGCAGAAAACATTCGAAAAAGCCGTAGATGAGATACAAAATTCCAAGCCGCTCGTACGCCGCAAAGTAATGGAAACGGTAATATATGCGCTGACTTTTGATAACAAAATAGGCACGGACGATTTGGCTGTCATACATGCCATCAGCGAAGCGCTGCACTTGCCGCTTGGGATTAATTAAGGAGTAAAAATGGCTTTCGTAAATGAGGTAATATCCAAAGAGGATTATGAGAAATATAATCTTGGGGCTTTAGATAAAAGAAGGCTATCAAGTTACTCAAAAGAGTGGGCAATTGATAGAGAGAAAAAGAGATGGCTTAAAAAATACCATAGTTCCATTGATATAGATAATTTTGGGAAAGATACAGATACTACTTGGGACTTTTATAGAAATGGTTATCTTATTTCTGTTAAAACTAAAGAATTAAAGAAAAGCTATGACTTAGAAAAAAAAGAGGGATATAAGTATATAAAAATCCTTGAACTTAAAATCCCACAAGAGATAGAGGGCGAAAAAGAGCAGATGCTTAAGGATTTTAAAGAGGCATTTGAAGCTTCATTTGGAAATCCTTTTTTACACATAGATGAAGACGAAACTTGCAAAATAGACTTAGAATACGAAGGAGAGTTAACATGAAAAATAGGGGCAAATTTATTTTTATGGATTACCATGTTAGTCGCTACACTCTCTCTTTGCAATGACAAATAGAAACATGGGAACTATTAAAAGTAAGATATAACAAAATTCTGGATTGCCGCGCTTCGCTCGCAATGACAAAATTTACAAACAACAACTTTTCCTCCGCCATTGCGAGGAGTGCGAAGC
>JAISNU010000015.1 GCA_031276075.1 Campylobacteraceae bacterium | reverse complement strand
CAGTGAGAGAAACTTTTAAAGAGAGAAAAGACAGGGGCGTTTATAATCATCATAATAAAGACAAAAAAGCCGAATTGAAAAACGCTCTGTTTGATTAAATATTTTACTGTAGAGCGCATTTTTTGGAGTAATTTTTTTATGAGATAAATTTTTTATCGTATCTGTGCTAAACTATTAATTTATCCATGATTCAAGGAGCATCAAGATGAAAAAATTTATTCTTTTTGCAAGTTTAATTATACTTGCGTTGTGCAGTTTGGCGTATATTAATAGCGCAAAAGGGATACAAAATATACAAAATAGAGGCGCGCTTTTAGCGGGCGTCAAAACAGATGTGCCGAAATTGGGCTATCAAGACCCGTTCAACAATACCATAGACGGTTTCGAAATAGATATTGCAAAAGCTGTCGCAAAAAAGATTTTAGGGGAAAACGGCAGCGTTAAATTGATACCCGTTAGAACAAAAACAAGGGAAGATGCGCTTAATAGCGGCGAAGTTGATTTGATAATTGCGACTTTTAGCATTACAGAGGAGAGAAAACAGCTTTATAATTTTTCAGATGCGTATTATACGGATGGAGTCGCGCTGATGGTAAAAAACGGTTCAAGTATCAAATCGTTTAATGATTTGGACGGTAAAAGCGTGGGGATAGTTCATGATGCGACGGCAAAAGATGTTTTGCAGGAAAAAGCCAGAAACAGCGATATAAAAATCAAATTTTTTAGTTTTGGAACATATTCTGAAGTCAAATCTGCGCTTAATTCAGGCATGATAGACTGTTTTTCAGCAGATAAATCCATACTTTTGGGACATCAAAATAAAAATACTGTAATTTTAGACGACATATTATCCCAAGAAGAGTACGGGATAGCTTCCAAAAAGGGCGATACCGCTTTGGCAAAGCTTGTCAATGAAGCTGTAAACGAGCTTAAAGTTTCGGGCGAATTGGATAAAATAAGAGAAAAATGGGGGCTTTAAGTTTTTTTAAAATTTAGTGAAAATTGTTGCTTTTTCGGCGTTGGAATTATTTTAAATTTTTTATAAATTCCGCGTTTGTTGATACACTTGCCGCTTGGCTTGATATTTTTTGCTTTACAGTTTAATATTGCAGATTTAAAGTGCGGCAATTTGTAAAAAAAGTTACGAAAAAACAGCAAAAAGATATATTTTTAGAATATTTTGTACAAACGGCTAAAAAATATTGCTTTATTTCTAAATTTCCAATATAATGCGACAATTTTTTACAAGGAGTACAAATGGTAATAAATCTTGAAAACAGGACGCCGCACGAATTAAAAAATTTATTAGACCAAGTTAAAATTTCTGATTTGCCATTTGATGAAAAAAAGAGAATCATAGAAGAGATACACGCTAAACTCACGGGTGCGCAAACTATCAGACAGTCTCAAATTTTGCGGGATATAGACGAAGGTCAAGGCGACATGGATGATATAGGCGGCGAATAAGCCGTAACTTGCCATGAAATATTATGAACTGCTTGCATGCTGCGAATTTTTGCAGAGCTTTAAGCATATAAATTCTGTTTTGCGGGTAGAAGATAATATCTTAAAGATAAATTTTCAAAACTTTACGCTTTATGCAAACATGAAAAGAGGCTTATCTTCGCTTTTTACATGCAGCCGCTTTTATACCGCAAGACGCTATTGCGCGCCGTTTGATACGGTTTTGGCGAAAAGATTTACAAATGCTGCCGTTGAACGCATAAATATAAGTTTAAATGATCGCGTATTAAATATTAAAGTTTTGCAAAAAAACAGTTACAAAACAATTTCTTCAACGCTTAAACTTGAATTTACGGGCAGAAATACGAATGTTATTATTTTAGATGAAAATGAAATTGTTGTGGAAGCTTTGCGCCATATAGATGAAAGCATTTCAAGCAGAGCGGTTAAAATCGGCGAAAAATTAACCGCGCTGCCGAAATTTGATATAAAAGAAAGTATGTTCAAAATAAATAATGTAGAAGTTTTTTTGCATGAATGCTATAAAGCGGCGCAAAAAAAAGAGTTGGAGAGTTTCAAAGCGGCAAAAACGGCTTTGCTGAATAACAAAATAGATAAACTGCAAAAATTGCTTGACGGTTTGGGAAGCGAAGACGAATTGCAAAAAGAGGCTTTTATGGAGAATAAAAAAGCGTCGTTATTGCTCATGCACAGGCATGTTTTAAAAGATTATGAGAAAGAGTGCGAACTTGCGGATATTAACGGACAAAATTATAAAATCGCGCTTGAAGGCAGAGTGCAGGAGAGTATAGACAAGTTTTTTGACAAAGCAAAAAAGTTGAAGCAAAAAGCCAAATCGCTTCACAAAGAACGGGAAAATTTAACTGAAAAATTAGAATTTACAAAGCGGCTTTTAAATACGCTTAACGAAGCCGAGAGTAAGGAAGAGGCTGAAATATTGCTGCCAAAGCGAAAGAGGGCAGATAAAAAAGAGGATGCAAAGAGCGCTTTTTGCGCATTTTTCATAGAGGGGCATAAAGTATTAATCGGTAAAAATGAAAGAGGCAATGCGGAAATTTTGAAAACTGCGAAAAAAAATGACATTTGGTTTCATGTAAAAAATATTGCCTCAGCTCATGTGATATTGAAAACCGATAAAAGTAATATTCCTTTAAACGCGCTTGAATTTTGCGCGAAATTGTGCGTAAATTTCAGCGTTCTTGGCGCAGGAGTTTATGAAGTGGATTTCACGCCGCGCCGCAATATAAAAATTATAAGCGGAGCGCATGTAACATATACGGATTTTAAAACCATTTGCGTTTCCAAATCTTAACTGTTTAGGTAAAACTCAAGCGCAAATTTGATATGATAAAGGCAAAAAAGGGGAATAATTATGGACATTAAAAATATTGCTCATCATGAACGGCTTATAACAGGGCTGGTTTTAGCCGCAGTCGCTATATTTATCGTTTGGCTTGACTGGGCTTTTGTTACATGGACGGTAATCGGTGCGATAGCCGCCGCCGCGCTTTACGAAACAGTTAAAATATTGAAAATTGAAGATAGCGTCATGGTATATATTTATGCTGCCGCCGCATGGATACTGGCTTATTTCTGCCCGTATCCGCAGATAATTGTTTTCGGACTCTTGGTACTTGCCATAAGCTCAATGGTATTTAAAAACAGCATGGATTATAAATCTATATTTCCGCTTCTTTATCCGCTTGCGCCGATGCTTTTTGTACTTTCGCTTTCTCATGATTTTGGCATGAAGTATCTTGTATGGCTTGTATTTATCGTATGCGCTACGGATACGGCGGCGTTTTATGCGGGCAAAGCGATAGGCTCAATGCCGTTTTCGCCTGTTTCTCCGAAAAAGACATGGGAAGGCGTTTATTCGGGAGTAACTGCAGGCGTAATATTCGGCGTGATAGTTGGAATTATTATAGATGTCGGTTTCCTTGCCTCTTTATTTATTTCAATTCTTGTGTCTGTATCGTCTATTTTTGGGGATTTGTTTGAAAGCTATCTTAAAAGAGGCGCAGGCGTTAAGGACAGCGGCAATATACTCCCCGGTCATGGAGGCATATTGGACAGGGCTGACGGATACTTGTTCGGCGCGGTTGTCATGGTCGTACTTTTAAATCTTTTCAATATCGGCGTTCCTTTTGAAATTGACGCTGATACGGCTGCTACGATACAGATAATAGAAGATGCGCTGAAAAATTTAAAATAATGGTGCTTTTAGGTTCTACAGGCTCTATCGGATGCAATACGCTTTTTATTGCCAAAAAATTCGGACTCAAAATAGACGCGCTTTGCGCAAATAAAAATACTGAACTGTTAAACAGGCAGATAAAGGAGTTTTCGCCTGAATTTGTTGCGATAGGAGACGAAACAAAAGCGCGCGAAGTAAATCATGCAAAGGTATTCGCAGGAGACGGCGGCATTTTGGAGATGATAGACGCCGCGTACAAAGAGGGTATGGTTTTGGTAAATGCGCTTGTAGGCATAGCGGGGCTTGCTCCGAGTGTAAAAGCTCTTGAAAAAGGCTACAAAGTCGCGCTTGCAAATAAAGAATCTTTGGTAACTGCCGGCGAATTTTTGGATATTTCGCGCATTGTTCCCATAGACAGCGAACATTTTGGTCTTTGGTATCTTTTAAACGGCAGAACGCCGAAAAAGCTCATTTTAACCGCAAGCGGCGGGGCTTTTCGCAATATCTCTTTTCGGAAACTAAAAAACGCCAAAGCGGCTGAAGCGCTGAACCACCCGAATTGGAAAATGGGGCGGAAAATAACGATAGACAGTGCGACAATGATAAATAAACTGTTTGAAGTTTTGGAGGCAAAATGGCTCTTTAACACCGATAATATAGATGCGTTGATAGAGCCCAAATCCATTGTGCATGCGCTTGTTGATTTTATTGACGGCAGTACGGCGGCGCATTTGGCGAAAACGGATATGAAACTGCCCATTGCTTTTGCGCTTTTAGGAGAAGTTAAAGAGCCGATACTTTCTGCCGTCAATCTTTTGGAGATAAAAAATATAGAGTTTCACGGCATAGATTTAAAGCGTTATCCTGCATGGCAGCTTCGCGAAATATTGCTTGAAAAACCGCATCTCGGTACGGTTTTAAATGCTGCGAACGAGGTTGCGGCGGAGCTTTTTTTGAAAGACAAAATAACATTTACCGATATAGCCTCTTATTCGCTAAAAGCTGTGAAAGAGTTTGAAAATACGCGCGCGGGAAATATTAACGAGGTTTTTTTGATAGATAAAGAGGTAAGGTCGTTTTGCGTCCAAATATAACAATAAAAGGCAATTCATGAAAAGACAGATACAAACAACAAGTTCAAGAGCGTTAAATCTTATCAAAGAGTTCATACACCTTGAAAGTTTCGGCGGCATACTGCTTTTATTTACGACTATTTTTGCGCTTATTATTGCAAATGTTGATAAAACAAGCGGAATATACCACAAATTTTGGCAAAGTTCGTTCGGAGTGGCTTTCGGCGAATTTGGCGCATCTTTAACGATGCATGAATGGGTGAATGATGTTTTGATGGCGGTATTTTTTCTATCTATCGGACTTGAGATAAAAAAGGAGATGCTCATCGGCAATCTGGCTTCCGTTAAAAAAGCGGCATTCCCAATTATTGCGGCATTTGGCGGCATGATTATACCTATTTGCATATATTTTGGCTTCAATATCGGCGGAGAGTATATACACGGTTTTGGTATCCCAATGGCAACAGATATAGCGTTTGCGCTCGGCGTTTTAATGCTGCTCGGAAAGCGTGTGCCGCTGGAGTTGAAAATCTTTTTGGTAACTTTGGCTGTTGTTGATGATTTGGGCGCGATAGTAGTTATAGCTTTGTTTTATTCAAACGGTATAGCGTTTGATTATTTGATATTGGCGGCAGTAATAGCATTGATACTGCTTATACTCAACAGGTACAACATAAAAAATGCCTTTATTTATCTTTTTATCGGCGTATTTTTATGGTATTTTGTCCATCACAGCGGCATACATGCCACAATCGCAGGCGTAGTTCTTGCATTTACCATACCTTTAAAAACGGGCGGTATGGAGCGCAGTCCGCTTATAAGGCTGGAACACACGCTAAATCCTTTGAGCGCTTACTTTATAATGCCCGTATTTGCGTTTGCAAACGCAGGCGTTACTATTGGTGGAGAATTTGAGTTAAACAATATTACTCTTGGCATCATGCTGGGTCTTATTATCGGCAAACCGATCGGTATTTTTCTTTTTACATTTTTATCCGAAAAACTCGGCGCGGCGAAAAAGCCCGACTCTCTTTCATGGCTTCATATACTGGGCGCAGGCTTTTTGGGCGGCATAGGTTTTACTATGTCCATTTTTATCGCTACGCTTACATTTGACGGCGCGCTTTTGGAAGAGGCGAAATTAACCATCATAATAAGTTCGCTCATCGCGACAATACTTGGCGCACTGTTTTTTAAGTTTGTGCTTTTTAAAATTAAGAGCGTTTAAAAACGGCGCGAAAATTGTATTTTAAGTATTATTATCATTAATTATGCATGAGCGGTTCAATTTATCATTTTGCGTGTTGAAAAAAATATGATTTTCCCATGTTTCGCAAGGTAACAACAGCTTTCCTGTTTTGGTAAAATCGTAACGATTTAATATACTTTTTTAACAACTAAATTTATAATAATAAGCATTCAAATTAAAATCCAAGGAGAAGCAATGAAAAAATTTTTAAAAATTTTATTGGGAGTTGTTGTTGCGGCAAGCGTATCAAACGCGGCTGAATACACCATCAAAGTTTCGCATGTTGTCAATGCCAATACGCCTAAGGGCAAAGCCGCCGACTTTTTTGCGCAAAGAGTTGAAGAGTTGACGGCTGGTAAAGTAAAAGTTGAAGTTTTTCCAAGCGCGCAGCTCTTTAAAGATGAGCATGTTTTAAGTGCGCTTCAAAAAGGGAATGTGCAGATTGCCATGCCAAGCCTCTCTGTTTTTGCGCGAATAACGCCTGAAATGCAGCTTTTTGACTTACCGTTTATTTTTAGAGACAAAGAGCATTTGTACAAAGTTATGGACGGCAGCGTCGGCGGCAAGCTTAAAAAGAAAGTTGAAGAGAAAGGTTTGATTGCTATGGAGTATTGGGACGCGGGCTTTAAAAACTTTTCATCAAGCAAAAAAGCGATTGTGGAACCCGAAGATGCAAAAGGGCAGAAATTCCGCTCTATGAGTTCAAAGGTGCTTGAAGCGCAATTTAAAGCCATAGGCGGCAATCCGCAGATTTTGCCGTTTTCGGAAGTTTATTCGGCTTTACAGCAAGGCGTTGTTGATGCGGCGGAAAACCCATATGCAAATTTTTATAACTCCAGATTTCATGAAGTTCAATCAAGCTATACGATAAGCGACCATGGATATTTGGGATATCTTGTTATTATGAGCAAGAAATTTTGGGATAGTTTTCCTGATGATTTGAAGCCGCTGGTTACTCAAGCCATGAAAGAAGCTACCGCTTACGAACGCGAAGAAGCGGCTAAAGATGATGAAAATATTTTAAAACTTTTAAAAGAGTATGAAGTAAACTCAAAAGGTAAATTTAAAATTTACACTTTAACGGAAGAACAAAAAGCTAAATGGCGAAGCGTTATGGAGACTATCTATCCTCAATTTTACGGCATTATAGGCGAGGATTTGATAAAAGAGACAATCAATACGAAATAATCTCTTTAAGCTTCAAAACAGGCGCAACGGTTAATACAAACTTTGCGCCTTATATTTTTTTTAAGGGTATTTCATGTTTAAAAAAGCATTTGATTTTGTAGATACCATTGTAGTTACTATGAATAAAACTATCGCTGTGGGCGGTATGATTTTGGCTATTTTGCTCACATTTGTTAATGTGATTTTGAGATACACATTCAATGACGGACTTTCATGGTCGTATGAAATGACAAATTGTCTTTTTATCTGGTCTGCGCTTTTCGGCGCGGCTTATGGATTTAAAAAAGGCATACACATCTCTGTTACGATGTTGCTGCACCTTTTTCCTATTAAAGTTGCAAAATTTTTCGTTATATTTGCAAGCGCGTTTTCATGCCTGTTTTTACTGTTTATAGTGTATTGTGCGGTACTGTCTTTGGAAGGAGCTTTTATTTTGCAAGAGGTCGTTCCTGATTTGTGGAATGTACCAAAATGGATTCCCATGCTGGTTATTCCCATATCGTTTGCCGCCGCATCGTTCAGGGCAGGCGAAAAAGTGTATGAATTTGCAAAAACGCCCGCAAATGAGATATTAAAAACAAGCGAAGAAGAGTTGGTACATGACTCAGCCGTGAAAGAGTAAGGGTAGAGATATGATGATAATTACGCTATTTGTTTTACTGTTCGGCTTGATGCTTATTGGCGTGCCCGTATCTGTATCTTTGGGCGCAAGTACGGTAATAACGGCTATGATATTTACAAATGATGATATTTCGGGGTTTGCTGACAGTATATTTTACGGGCTTGACCAATACACGCTTATGGCGATACCGATGTTCATTTTAGCGGGTTCGTTTCTCTCAAAAGGGAGTGCGGCGCAGAGGATAGTAAATTTTGCAAAGTCGCTTGTGGGGCATTTGCCCGGCGGTCTTCCTATATCGGCGATATTTGCCTGTACGGTATTTGCCGCTGTGAGCGGTTCGTCTCCTGCTACGGTTGTAGCTATCGGCTCTGTCATGTACGGCGCGATAAAAGAGGCGGGATATCCTGCGAAATACGCGATAGGAACGATTGCTACGAGTGGAAGTTTGGGCATATTGATACCGCCTTCGGTTGTCTTTATCGTTTACGGCGTAACTGCGGATAAGTCTATAGGAAAGCTATTTATAGCGGGTATAATTCCGGGTATCATGCTTAGTCTTATGCTGATGGCGTTTGCATATTTTGGCGCGAAAAGGCTTGGATTTAAAGGAACTAAACCATTAAGCTTTAAAGAGAGATTTAAAGCTTTTAAAGACGCTTTTTGGGCGCTTTTGATTATTGTTATAGTCATTGGCGGCATATACGGTGGCATATTTACGCCGACAGAAGCCGGGGCAGTGTGCGTTGTTTACGCTTTCGTAGTATCGTTTTTTATATACAGAGATATTAAATTAAAAGATATCTATAAAATTGTGCTTGATTCGGCGATGACGACTTCCATGATATTTTTTATTATTGCCAACGCTATAATTTTTGCGCACTTTTTAACAAGCCAGACAATACCGCATCAGATAACGCAAATGATTTTGGATGCTGATGTCGGACCTGTTACATTCTTGATTATCGTAAATATACTGCTTTTGATTATGGGGCAGTTCATGGAACCGTCATCGGTTGTCATGATAGCAACGCCTCTTTTGCTTCCTATCGCCTTTGCGCTCGGTATTGACCCATACCATCTTGGCGTCATTATGATAGTCAATATGGAGATAGGCATGATAACGCCGCCTGTGGGGCTAAATCTGTTTGTCGCGAGCGCGATAACGGGGCTAAGCTTGAAAGATGTTGTTATGGCGTCTTTACCATGGGCTATTACGATATTTATAGGGCTTATGCTTATTACTTATATACCAGCCATATCTCTGTGGCTTCCTTCGCTACTGTTTCCGAGTATTTAAATAGATGATTATTTTAATTTTTACATGCAGGAGTTTATCCTGCGTGTAAATCAGTAAAGCTTTAAATATAAATCTAAGAGCCAATTGCCGTATATCCTGATTTTTTGTTACAAAAAGTAACTCTTTTCAAACAAATAACAGTCTTTTTCCAATATGTCATATTCAAGTCGTTTCTCTAACCTATAATGAGCCGTTTGATTAAAAATTTCAGCTGTTGCGGCGGTTTTACAGGAGATAGTTTTATGGAAAAAGTTAGAAATTGGAAAAATTATACTGTTAAAAGCTTGGTTTTTTGGGTCATTGCAGGCATAATCGCAGGAGTTTTTTGCGGATATTTTTTAGCCGACAGGCAAGATGTGGAGATTTTTGCGGTGAAAAGTTCTGAAAACAGCGCTTTGGTTTTTGTAACTTTGCCGAAAAATTCCGACAAAAGCATAGAGCTTCTGCTTGACAAAAACTCCACAGGAGTTATCAGCGCTACGACAAATCACGAAAACGGTACCTATAGCGCACTCATAACCTCTACAAAAACCGGCGCGGCAGATGTAATATATAACTTCAATTTTGCAGCCGATACGAATATGAAAAAATTAATGTATATAACGCATGAGAGCGCGTTTGATGGTTTATATAAAATTCAAGGCGGCTTCAAACTGCATATTAATTTCGGCGAAAACGGAGCGGTTGAAACTTTAAATGCGAAAAGCGCCGAAGAGGTTTACATGCATCATGTAACTGATGCTATGGGACTTGGAGTAAAGGTCAAAAAAGGTATAGATATTTTTATCTGGGTTTTAAAGATATTAGTTGGACCCATTATATTTTTGACCATAATTTTAGGCATTATAGGACTTGAAAGCCTGAAAAAAGTCGGCTCTATCGGACTCAAAGCGTTTATATATTTTGAAATCGTAAGCACATTCGCTTTAGCTATAGGCATACTGTTCGGCAACTTTTTAACTCCCGGCGCTGGTATGAATATAGACATGAGCGCGCTTGATGCGTCAAGCGTAACGGCTGCGGCGGTAAGCGGCGAGATAAGCATTTTGGCGGAAGTGAAAACGATACTGAAAAATGCGATGCCCGTTTATTATATGGCAAGCGAAAACGGCTGGTTTAGCTTTATGCAGGGAGGAGAAGTTGTTAAAGGATGGATTATCCCCGATCCGATACATCCTTTTACGGAGGGAAAAACACTGCAAGTTTTAGTCATGGCGTTAAGTTTAGCCATGCTTATTTCGGCGTTTGCGGGGAGATTTAAAAACAGAATATTAGAACCTTTGGCAAGAGCGCAGGATTTTTTCTTTTTTATACTAAAACTGCTTATGTGGTTCAGCCCCATCGCCGCATTTTGCGCAATGTCGTTTTTGATAGGTAAATTCGGCATTGATACTATCGTAAATATGGGCAGTTTACTACTCGTGATGCTTTTTTCATGCTTAGTGTTTATATTTGCCGCGCTTGGACTTATATTGCATTTTTTCTTTAAGATTAATATTTTTAAATTTATGTATTACATTCATAAAGAGGTACTTGTGGTGTTTGCTACCTCTTCAAGCGAAAGCGCGCTTGGACCGCTCATGAGAAGGCTTGAACAAGCAGGTGTAGGTAAAGGCGTAACGGGGCTTGTCGTACCAACAGGCTATTCGTTCAATCTTGACTGCACAAATATCTATCTGGCACTTTCTATTATCTTTTTATCGCAGGCTACGGGCGTGAATCTTACTTTATTTCAGCAATTGACTATTTTGGTGATTTTGATGATTACTTCCAAGGGCGCGGTTGGCGTTACGGGGTCTGGATTTATCGTACTTGCTGGAACTTTGCAGGCGGTGAACTGCGGTATAGAACCTGCTGCTGTGGCGATACTTTTGGGCGTGGATAAATTTATGAGCGAAATGAGAGCCGTTGGAAATCTCTGCGGAAATGCCGTTGCGGCGGTTGTTGTCGG
>JAISNU010000140.1 GCA_031276075.1 Campylobacteraceae bacterium | reverse complement strand
TGTTTAATGAAATTTTATGAAAAAAACAATTTATTTGTTGGGAATGCAAGATGGACAGCAAAACAGATTGATGAGAATTTTGAGCGCAAATTTTTTGATAGTCCTATGAGAATTTATGAGTGGCATAAATATATTCCAGGTTCAGAAGAAAGCGACATAAAACTTTGCAGAAGTGTATTTAACGATTTTGCAAACAACTTTGACAACGTAACCATTATAAAACCGATAGTTCAAGTGGTTTTACGCGATGATGACAGATTAAAAAAGGCTCTTGGAAGTTGCTATGAAGCAACAGCCAACTTAACGGCAGAACCTTTTTATGTCAATGTTTCTCCTAATAGTTATTTTTCACTTTGGAGCGTGGATATTGACAAAGATGGTATAACAGAACTTGCTATATCGCAAAATGACTTTATTTGGCAACTTTTAGATACAAAAAAATGTGAAGCTGCTCTTAAAAAACCAAAATTTGATCCAAACAAAGATATGGTTTCTACTGCGGTTGATTATATTAAAAATAGTGGTCAAAATTATCCTATGAGTGCGCGGAAATTGATAGAGTATGACAATAAAACATTAATATTGGGAATATATGCAAATTGGTATAACGGAAATGGCCGCATGAGTATAGAAACATTATCTAAAGATATTAAATATGAAAAGAGTTCACAAAATCAAGGCGCTGGTTCATACCAGCTTTTTTACAATACATGTAAAGCAAATTTTTATAAAAAATCCAAATATTGAAAGGGAGACAAAATGAGTCATTATGCATATAATTCATGGGTGTTATATATGATTTGCAGACAGTGGTTTTAATAGATGATACAAAATTGTTTTTCAAAGTGGGACGGAATATGAAAAAACTCTTACTTCTCTTAACTCTAAGCACAACACTTTTACTCTCCGCAAGCTTTGACTGCAATAAAGCTAAAACAGACATTGAAAAACTCATATGTTCAGATGAAGAATTATCAAAGCTTGATGATGAACTTGGCAAGGCGTATAATATACTTAGAACATATTTTGCATTTGAAGAAGATTACACCTGCGGCAGATATAAACATAATGGCAAAATTAGCGCTTGCGAAGTAGATAAAGCTTTAAGACTTGACAACGAACTAATTAAAGTATATAAAACATTCATAGCCAAAAACAAAGAAGAGACCAAAAAACAAAGAGAGTGGCTTAAACAGACAAATCTCTGCGAAGACGAAGAGTGCGTTAAACAAGCATACAAGACAAGAATAGACGAAATAAATAAAGAGATAAAGACCATATCGGGCAATCTTCTCAAAGCTCAAAAAACAGCAAAGGAAAGTTTCAAAAAAACAAACAGTGTGGTAGAGCCGATACATATACTTGACAGAGTAAACGCTAATGCTCTTATCAAGATAAAGCCTGCTTTTTTAACAGATAAAGAGTATGTAAGTCTTTTGCATGATTATGCTTATTATCTCTCATTAAGAGCGGGAACAGTAATATATGAGACAGACCGTCCGTTGTGGGAATACATAAAAGAAACGCTTGACGATATGGTTCATCTTTTTGATTCAAAAGAGGGGATTAGATATATTCACAGCGACGGCAGAAGACTTGATGAAGCGTTAAAAGCTTTGCTGAAAGCAAAAGAGATTAATCCAAACGATATAAGCATATCAAAACTATTGGCTAAAACATATTTGAAATTATTGGTATTTAATCGAACAGGTTCTATGTGTCCGCGCAGTAGAGATTGTCTTGTTCCTGACGGCGCATACGATAAGATTCCATATCTCATGAAACAAGCCTATCTTGACTATGTCAAACTAAGCAAAGCTAAGGGTACAGAACCAGAACTTGACGAGATAGAATTATCTATCGTAAACAGACAAAGAATGTTTTACGAAGTACTAAGCTCATTTGCAGGCGATGTTAGTTTGGTAAACTATTACCACCCATCAGAATATCATATAGAAGATCCCAAATTTAAAGACATTTGCAAAGAGTATGTAGCCATGTTAAACAAACTGCCTGATGACAATTTGACCTTATGCTCAAGATATGCCAATGAAGATAACTCTTCGTTTGAGTTTGTCAAATATGATGATGCTCCTGATGAGTATAAGGAAGATACATACGCAAGCGGCAGAGATAATAATAGATACTATTTTTTAGTTAAATATAAAGATATATATTTTCTTGATCATTATGACGCTTTGTATTTAGCTGATAAACCAGATACGATCTCTCGCGATAAGGACAATTTTTGCATATATCAATATGTTGATTTAAGTTTTAAAGACCAACACGAATACATATACAATCAAAAAAACGGAAGAATAAATAATCAAGAAAGTTGTTACAGCATTAAAAATTACGACCAAATTTATAAAAACGGTAAGGAGTAACAGATGGCAATGGTTAAAAAGATTTTACTAACTTTAACCTTGACTTTGACTTTCTTATTTTCTATAAGTGTTGATTTGCAAAATACATCTAAAGATGGTAATTTTAGCATCAAAATGATAACTAACGAGGTGATTTTGGATTGGTGGGGCAGACATTCTGATGAAAAATTTGATATTTTAACGAAACCAATGCCATTTTTTGCAAAAGATAAAGAAAAGGCGTTTTTAGTTGAAGCAGGAGTTTTTCATGGTAGAAACGATTGGCTTGTAGCAGCTCTTATTATTCCAAAAACACAAGAAGTAAAAATACTTGATAAAAATATAATCAGACAAGACATTAAAGTCATCGGTTTTGCATAACGCAACTTATGAAAGTAACAGTGGATTTTACATTGAAGAAGACGAAAGATATTATGATAAACAAGTTGAATGGCAATATGCGGATATAGATAAAGACGGCTCATTGGATTTGATAGAAACGGTTACTATTGAAAAAGGCGTGGATAGAGACGCAAATATATATCTGTCAAGAAATATTTGTTTAAAAATAGTCAATTTATAGAAATTCAAGGTGAATAAGTTTTGGTATTATGGTTTTATTTGCGCACGGCACGAAAACCAAAAAAGTTTAGTATGATTTTCATAAAAGGCGCATATTTTGGGTAAAACTAACCGCCGCAAGCTTGCATGAAGTATTATTAATCAAAATATTGCTATAATCCCGCTTATTTTTACAGGATTTCTTATGAGAAAATTATTATTGTTTGTTATTTTATGCTGTACATGCGCGCTTTTTGCCGAAGAGGAGATTACGATAAAAGCTACGGGCGAGTTTGCAAAAGAGCTTAAAGAGCTTATGGAAAAATACCAAACAAACGATGTAAACGGCAGTATTGAGATTATCAGCGAAAATGCCGCTGCTTTGACAGATGAAACCGCAGACGCTGAAAATGAAATGTTGGAAAATAGCGGCGAGATAGTCGTTATGGATGTGAATGAGAACATATATAATGAAGGCGCAAAAAAAGAGGAAAAAAAGGATTTTAGTTTAATGGGCGCGCTTTTCGGCAAAAAAGAGATAAACGGCGATATCGTGCATGGCGAGAAACTATATAAACAAAACTGCATTAAGTGCCATGGCGAGAGGGCTGAAAAAAGTTCGTACCTAAGCGCGCGGGATTTGATAACGCTCTCAAAAGAAGAGATATCAGATCAGCTTAAAAATTACAAAAGAGATTCCGGGTACGGCGGAGGGTCGGGACTTATTATGAGAGTGCAGGCGGTAATGCTGAATGATGCTCAGATAGACGACATTGCTTCTTATATAGAGTCGCTTAAATAATATGCTCTTAACTATTTTAAAGTGGAGCTTATGCAGTATAAAAATTTATTTTAATAAAGGAGTTTACATGAACAAATCGTTATCAGTTATATTAGCTGCCGCTCTTGTCGGCGCGCTGTCGGCTAAAGAGATAAAAATAGGCGCTATTATGCCTATGAGCGGGTCTATTGCCGCTTACGGGCAGACGGCTTACGAGGGATTATCTTTGGCAAATAAATTGGAGCCGAAATTAAAAAACGGCGATACCGTTAAAGTGGTTTTGATTGATACCAAAGGTGAAAAGATAGAGTCTGCCAATGCCGCTTCAAGACTTATATCGTCTGAAAAAGTAGCGGCTATAGTCGGCGAACTTATCAGCACAAATACGGATCAGGTCGTTTCTATTGCCGAAAAGGCTAAAGTACCTGTCGTAGCGCCTGCCGCTACAAGCGATAGATTGACGCAAAAGCGTGAATTTATAAGCCGCGTTTGTTTTACGGATTCATTTCAGGGAGCCGTTGTCGCAAATTATGCTTATCACACTTTGGGACTTAAAACAGCCGCGCTTCTTATAGATCAAGCGCAGGTTTACTCCATAGGTCTTGGAAAAACATTTGAAGATGTTTTCACAAAAAACGGCGGTAAAATCACTAAAAAAATTTCGGTAAATTCAGGCGATAAAGATTTTAAAGCCGTTGTAGCGCAGATAAAAAGCGCAAATCCAGATATGATATTTCTGCCTTTATATCATCCCGAAGCTTCCATGATAGCTATTCAGGCAAAAGAGATAGGATTGAACAAACCTATGTTTTCGGGAGACGGCGTTGCTAATCCTACATTTTTAGAGCTTGGCAAAAGTGCTGTAGAGGGATACATGTTCACAGATACTTTTGACTATGCCGCGCCTCCGACAAAACGCTCCGAAGATTTTATAAAAGAGTATGAAAAAGAGACGGGCAAAGAAGAAATGGCTTCGTTTACCGCCCTTGGCGCAGACGCTTACTTTTTAATAATAGACGCTATGAATAAATGCGAAAATCCCGAAGACGGCGCGTGCGTTAATAAACAGATAAAAGCTACTCAGGGATTTGAAGGCGTTTCAGGCGTTATAAATATGCTTCCAAACGGCGACCCTGTGCGCTCGGCTGTTATCAAAGAGGTAAAAGAGGGTAAATTTATATACAGAGCGACAGTTAATCCATAACGAGGATTGAGGAAATTTTTATCGGCTCTTTGTTTTATGCAAAGAGCCTGTTTTTTTAAATATTTATTGCGATGCCGATTGCAGTTGGCAGCGTTATGAATATCAGGAGTATTTTTTGGATTTTATAACTTTTATGCAGCAGATGTTAAACGGTTTCAGTCTTGGCAGCATGTACGCGCTTATAGCCGTCGGATATACGATGGTTTACGGCGTTTTGAGGCTTATCAACTTTGCGCATGGCGATATCATGATGGTTGGAGCATTTTTGTGTTATTTTGGTATGGCTGTGTTTGGACTGCCGTTCTTTGCCGCTGCCGTTATGGCAGTTTTAGGCGCATGTCTTCTTGGAATTTTGACCGATAAAATAGCTTATAAACCTCTGCGCGAAGCTCCGCGAATTTCGCTTTTGATAACGGCTATCGGCATTAGCTACTTTTTGGAAAACAGTTTTAATGTGCTTTTCGGAGGCGTGCCGAAAGGTTTTTTGGTACCATCGTATATGAGTCAAGTCATTACGGTTTTTGGACTGACATTTTCTATGTCGGCTCTTTTGGTGCCGATTATTACGATAATTTTGCTAATGACTATCTTATATATACTCTTTCGCACAAAATACGGCGTTGCAATACGCGCGCTTGCATTTGATGTAAAAACCGTTAATCTCATGGGTATAGACGCGAATAAAATCATCATGCTTGTTTTTGCGATGGGCAGTTCGCTTGCTGCTGTAGGCGGTGTGTTTTGGGCGTTGAATTATCCCGCTATTGATCCCATGATGGGAGTTTTGATAGGACTTAAAGCGTTTGCTGCGGCGGTTGTAGGCGGTATCGGGAGCGTTACAGGAGCTGTTTTAGGAGGTTTTATCATAGGCTTCACAGAGGTGGTTGCAGTTGCATTTTTCCCCGAGCTTGGCGGTTATAAAGACGCTTTTGCATTTGTCTTTTTAATATTTGTTTTACTTTTTAAGCCGACCGGCATACTTGGTTACAATTTTGAAAAAAGCAGGTTTTGATATGAAAATAGCTATCAACGGCGCTGTTTTTTTAATTGCAACAGGTTTTATACTGCTCGCGCCTGTGATTTTTGGCGAATACAGCATACGCATTTTAAATAATATAGCAATTTTTATCATTTTAGCCGTTAGTTACAACCTTATCAACGGCGTAACGGGACAATTTTCTTTAGAACCGAACGGTTTTGTGGCAATAGGAGCGTATGTAACGGCGCTATTGCTTTTGAGTGCAGACGAAAAGATATATCAATTTGTCGTGGAAGAGCCTGCGGCATTCATTTTATGGATAAATTCCGGATTTGTAACGGCGCTTATCATAGCGGGATTTGCGGCTTCGGCGATTGCGTTTATGCTTGCTTTTCCCGTTTTTCGCGTAAGAGGCGACTATCTTGCTATCGTAACTTTGGGATTTGGATTTATCATACAGATTTTGGCTATAAATAATCCTCAGATTACAAACGGTTCTTTGGGACTGAGCGATATACCTGAACATGCGAATTTTTACTGGATAGGATTTGCAGCTTTGTTTACCGTGCTTTTTATCCTCAATATCGTAAACTCCAAATACGGGCGCGCGATGAAAGCCGTGCGCGACGATGAGGACGCGGCGGAAGCTATGGGTATCAATACATTTAAGATTAAAACTACGGCTTTTTGCACAAGCGCATTTTTTGAAGGTATCGGCGGCGGATTACTTGCTGTCCTTTTGACGACCGTATCGCCCGACCAATTTACATTTTTTCTTACATTTCAACTGCTTATCATTATAGTTTTAGGCGGACTTGGAAGCACAACGGGAGCGGTTGTAGGCACTGTGCTTGTTATCGGCGGGAGCGAGTGGCTGAGGTTTTTAGACGAGCCGATGAATATTTTCGGATATACAACTTCCGCAATGCCCGGTCTTAGAATGGTCGTTTTTTCCGCAATACTTATACTTGTTATGCTGTTTGCAAGACGAGGGCTGTTTGGCAATGGCGAAATAAGCGGTGTTTTGAGAAAATTAAAAAGAAAAAGACAATGATATTGGAGATAAAAAACATAACAAAAAATTTCGGCGGAGTAACTGCGGTAAGCGACACTTCTTTTAGCGTTGAAACGGGTCAAATTTTCGGGCTTATCGGTCCAAACGGCGCTGGCAAAACCACAATGTTTAATATCATTACAGGTAATTACAAACCGACATCGGGCGTTGTGATGCTTGACAAAGAGGTTATATCAAACTTAAAACCGTATCAAATCGTACGCAAGGGTATAGCCCGAACTTTTCAAAATATCCGCCTTTTCAGTTCTATGAGCGTTATGGAAAATGTGCTTATCGGTTTTGACTATAGCGCCAAATATACTTTTTTCGAAGGAATGTTTCGCTTGCCGAGATTTTTCAAATTTGAACGCGAGATAAGGTCGAAGGCAAGAGAGATTTTGAAATATCTTGAAATAGACGCTTTTGAAAATGAAACGGCGGTGAGTCTTAGTTACGGGCAGCAGCGCAAAGTAGAAATAGCCCGCGCGCTTGCCACTGATCCTAAACTTTTACTTCTTGACGAACCTGCCGCAGGTATGAATCCTGCCGAAACAAAAGAGCTGGCGTCTCTTTTGCATAGAGCCAAAGAGGATTTTAACCTTGCTGTTTTACTCATAGAACATGATATGAAATTTGTAAATCAACTCTGCGACAGGGTTTTGGTTTTGGATTACGGCAAATCAATATGCGAAGGTACGCCTGCGGAAGTGATTAGCCACAAAGATGTTGTGGCGGCGTACTTGGGGGATTTCGTAAATGATTGAAGTTAAAGATTTGCATGTATATTACGGTTTGATAGAGGCGGTTAAGGGTATAAGTTTTAAAGTAGAAGCAGGCAGTATCGTTTCGCTGATAGGTTCAAACGGCGCGGGCAAAACCTCGACGCTAAACGCGCTTTTAAACAGCGTCAAGAAAAAGGGCGAGGTAGTTTTCGGCGGATACGACACACGAAAACACAAAACTTACAATTTAGTCAAAAATGGTATGTCGTTGGTGCCGGAGGGCAGGCGCATTTTTATAAATCTTACCGTAGAGGAAAATCTGCGCATCGGCGCATTTAATAACGACGATAATTACGAAGAGTTAAAAGAGGTCATGTATAAGCTTTTCCCGCGCATAAAAGACAAACAATATCAAATGGCTGGTACTCTAAGCGGCGGCGAACAGCAGATGCTGGCAATTTCAAGGGCTTTGATGAGCGAGCCTAAACTTTTGATGCTGGACGAACCAAGCCTCGGGCTTGCGCCTAAAATCGTCGGCGAAGTGTTTGAAACTATCGTAAGGCTTAAAAACGAGGGTATAACAATACTGCTTGTGGAACAAAACGCTTTTGCCGCGCTGAAAATAAGCGATTACGCTTATGTTTTGGAAAACGGTAAAATCGCTATGGAGGGTATCGCCTCCGCGATGATCGGCGACGATACGATAAGAAAGAAATATCTCGGCGGATAAATTTACCGAATGTTGATAGATGATAATTATCCATTTTTCTGTATCATTACAAAAATTTTATTAGGTTGATTGATGAAAATAGTTGAAAAGATTTTAAAAGCGTTTTTTTCTATGTGGTTCATGGCTGTTTTGTTGATAGCATTCGCGCTCTCCTGTGCTGCGGCGACTTTTATAGAAAATGATTTTGGGACGGAAAGCGCATGGGCTGTCGTTTATGCGACAAAGTGGTTTGAGATAATACAACTCTTTTTGGCGTTTAATCTTGTGCATAATATTTTGCATTTCAAGCTTTACGAAAAAGCCAAGCTGAGCGCATTCATCTTCCATGCAAGCTTTCTTTTTATCCTTTTGGGTTCGGCTTTGACGCGCTATGGCGGATATGAAGGCACGCTGCATGTAAGGGAAAACGAAAGCAATAATATAGTCAAATCTTCAGAGTCGTTCATACAGGCGCAAGCTTTTGCAAACGGCGTTTTGTACGGTGCGGAACATAAACAGTATATTTCCAAAATCGGCTCTAACGATTTTGATTTTTCTTTCAAAGTCGGTAATTCAAGCGCGCGCGTAGCATTCAAAGAGTATGTGCCAAATGCGGTAAATTCAATTCAGGAAGATAAAGACGGCGTGCCGATGATAGCTATCGCCGTTTCAAACAAAGACGAGGCGGAAGAGGTTATTTTGCACGAAGGCGATGCCGTAGAAAGTAAAAATACGATATTTACATTCAACAAAAAGATAGAAAATGCCTCAAAGCCGCTTGTTAGATTTATCATGCAAGAAGGAGAATTTTCGCTGATAACAAGCGAGGATTTGAGTTGGTTTAAGATGAGCGACGCGGCTTTGGGCAAATATAAAAAAGGCGAAAAAGAGCCGTTTGACGATAAACGGCTTTATACGATAAACGGTACAAATTTCGCGGCGCGCTATATAGGGCTTAAAGGCAAAGAGAAACTGGTAAGCGCTGAAGTTACGCCGCAAACAAGCGTCATGTACACGGACGCGGTGATTGCAACTTTGACTTACAAGGATATTTCAAAAGAGTTGATTTTAAGAGGGCGCGGCAGAGGATACAGCGGAACGCCCGCGCATACTACGATAGACGATACTATGTTTTTGCTTGGCTGGGGTTCGGTGGAGTTTACGCTGCCGTTTTCCATTTATCTTAACGATTTTCAGCTTGAAAGGTATCCTGGTTCGCGCTCGCCCTCTTCATATGCAAGCGAAATAACGCTTAACGACGGCAATTTTACGATGGATTACCGCATTTACATGAATCATGTTTTAGACTATAAAGGGTATCGCTTTTTTCAGGCATTTTATGATGAAGACGAAGGCGGCACGATACTCTCCGTCAATAAAGACCCCGGTAAAATACCTACTTACACAGGCTATTTTTTATTGAGTTTGGGACTGTTTTTAAATCTTTTTAATCCGAAAAGCAGATTTAGAAAGTTGGCTTCCAAAGTACATGAAAACATTGCATCAGACAAAAACAAGCGTCCGAAAAAACTTCAAAATACTCTTTGCGCGCTGTTTTTTACGCTGCTTTTAAGCGGTTTTGGCGGCGTTTCATATGCTGACGAGGCGGAAAATCATGCGGAAAATTTCGGCACGCTGCTTGTTCAAGGTCTGGACGGGCGCATATATCCTGCGGATACGACCGCGCGCGAAATTTTGAATAAAATCTACCGCAAAGACGCTTATAACGGTTCAACTGCGAATGAAGTCTTGTTCGGGATAATATTTGAACCGCAAAAATGGTATAACGAACCCCTCATCAGAGTCTCTCATAAAGAGTTAAAAAAACTTATAAACATCAACGGTTCTTACGCGGCGGCGGCGGACTTTTTTGACGATGAGGGAAATTACAAACTTATGCAGATTTCCGAAACCGCCAACCGCAAAAAAGAGAGCGAGCGCAATCAATTTGACAAAGATGTGATAAAAGTGGACGAACGGCTCAATATCCTTTACGCCTGCTTTAGCATGGATATTTTGCGCATCATACCCAAAAACGGCGAGGATAGATGGTACTCAATCAATGAAGCCATGAGGAGTTTTCCGACTGACGAAAATGAAAATATGCAGATGATATTCGGCTTTTATTTTGACTCTGTTGCGATGGCGAAAACAAGCGGCAATTGGAGCACGGCTGACAAAATGTTAAATGTTATAAAAGATTATCAGGCTAAAGTCTCTCCGCCCGAACTGATTCCAAGTGAACGCAAGATAAAAGCGGAGCTGTTTTTCAATGAAATAAAAATTTTTGACAGGATATTTTGGCTCTACCTTTTAAGCGGTTTAGCATTGTTATTGTTTGTATTTGTGCGCATGGCAAAGCCGAAGTTTAATATCAGACCCGTTGTGGCGGGCGTTTTTGCTATAAATGTTTTAGCGTTTGCGCTGCACACGGGAGGTCTCGCGCTTAGATGGTATGTCGCCGAACACGCTCCATGGAGCAACAGTTATGAAAGCATGATATATATTGCGTGGGCGATAGCGCTGGCGGGGCTTTTCTTTTCGCGTACATCCGTTATATCTATGGCTCTTTCTTCAATAATGGCAGGTATCACGCTCTTTACGGCGCATTTGAATTGGCTTGACCCGCAAATAACCAATCTCGCTCCCGTACTCAAATCGCACTGGCTAACTATCCATGTTTCAATTATCACGGCAAGTTACGGATTTCTGGGGCTTTGTACACTGCTTGGATTTTTCGCGCTTGTGCTGTACATCATTAAAGGTTTTGCAAAGGACGGCGCGCATAAAGAAGAGATAGCGCGCAATATCACGGAAGCCGTGAGAATAAACGAAATGTCTATGATACTGGGCTTATCGCTGTTAGTTGTAGGTAATTTTCTCGGCGGCGTCTGGGCAAATGAGAGCTGGGGCAGATATTGGGGGTGGGATCCGAAAGAGACATGGGCGCTTATATCTATTTTGGTTTACGCGGCAATTGTGCATTTTAGATTTATACCGTTTTTGAACGGACAGTTTGCATTTTCAGTCGCTTCTGTTTTTGGCTATTTCTCTATCATTATGACCTATTTCGGCGTCAATTTTTATCTCTCGGGCATGCATTCGTACGCCGCAGGAGATCCAGTGCCTGTGCCGATTTATATATATATCGCGGTGGTTGTTTTGGTTTTGACAACCGCTATAGCTTTTTTAATGAAAGGCAAGAGTAGTAAACTTTAATCATGAGGCAAAGAGCTCATAAGCGGCTCTTTGCCAATTACATGAGATATATTCTATTTTATTTTCCCATCTGGCTTGTTGTATAATGTTATCAGGATGCTTCGCAATCGCCTTTAAAACCATTGGAGTTGAACGGTATGTATATCCCAAAAAAGGCGATAAGCCTGTCTTATCCAACATTCGCACAAATGCAGGCAAAGGCTTGGCATAATTTACATAAGCCTCTTTTGCAGCTCTTGCGGCAATTTCATCGCTTACTCCCTGCCTTGTCAATTTATCAAAGTGGGCTATTTTAAAAAGCAGATCTTCCCATCCATACGCCTTACGCATAAAATCACCAGTCTTTGTTCCCTCTGCCATATAAATGTTTTTAAGTATCGCGCTAACGATATTATCGCCCTTTTCAAGCTTTACATTTTTAAGTCCGTCCTCAAAGTCGCCAAGCTTAGAGACTATTCCCTGTGCGTTTGCTCTTTTTACAAGTTCTTTCCATCCGTCTTTATCTGCAGTCATTAGTCTAAACATACGCCCGAGCGCTCTCATATCTCCGTGTAAAAAAGAGAGCGTAAAGTTAGAAAGAAAATTATATAAATGCGTAGTAGGATTTTTAACGGTAACATTAACTTTGATATGGTCAATAACAGGATACCAAACATCTTCAAGAAAAGAGAGATTCTCTTTGAAAATATTTGCGTCCTTGATTGCGTATGCTACTTCGCGAGGCACATATTTACCGCCCAAAGCTCCATACTTCATGATACCGCCGCCGACAGTTTCGTCGCTCATTCTTACAAAGCCTTCTATTTCCTCGTCCACGCCGTATCTATCCGCAACCTGTTTGAGAAAGTTTGCCTTAACAAGCTGCGTTCTTTGTTCTGCTATCGTATTAGGGACTACGATAGAACTGTCCTCTATCATTTCAAGAGCTATTCTCTCATCATAAGTCAAGTCTTTTCTTGCTTTGAATTTCTTCTTATTGAAATACGATGTAAAAAAAACTTTCTTTTCTTCATAGTGTTTTTTATAGTATCGTTTCAGATAGTCGTCTATTTTATACTTTTCCTTTAAAGCTCCTGCTTTGATAAGAGCATTTGCGTTATCGTCTATCAATTTTCGTATATTATTATAAAGGCTCTCCAAATGTTTTGGTAAATCTTTCGGGTCCATATTTCCGTCAAGAGCTTTATGTAAAGCAACTTTATCCTCAGGAGTTAAAAGCTTATCAAGCATCTCTCTTCTGCTTGCTGCCTGTTCGTATATCTGCCTTGTAGCGTTTCTGAGGTTTTCTACCATTTCGCCGACATCTTCAAAAGTCTTTGAAAATGTTACAAAACTGTCTCCAAACGCTTTTCTTAATGCGCCTTTTGCAGGTTTATCGGTAAGGTTCATCGCGCCCTTGTCAGCCTTGTGTATTATCGCCCCGACTTTGTCAAAAGCCTTATCAACTTGATTTTGCCACCAAGATTGTGGTATAATAATGTTGTTATTCGGCAGCTGAGAGTCGTTTCGGACGTGAAGCTTCAGGGCAGTTTTGTCTGCATTGTGTAGCATCAGCGCTGCCGAATTAACATCTACAAACTTCAAAGTTTGTCCGTTTAATATACTCTCATCTGGTCTTGTCAAAGAACTTTTATACATATCAAAAAAAGCAAGGCTCTTTCGCTTTGTTCGTATCTCTTCTACTACATATACTTTATCGTCATATTTTTTTACATATGTTATAGCCCTTTGCCCTCTATCTGTAAAACTTATTGCAACTCTATCAGGATTTGTTACTATATCTTCATAGCGTAAAAAATCATCTTCCGTGATTGGTCTTGCTTTGTCTTTTGAATTTAAACCATGCTCTTTGAAATCATGTTTTATATAGTCGCTTTCAAAAACTCTGCTATATCCTTCCAAGTTTATATTAAGGGCGTTCTTGATTTTAGTTACCTGTTCTGGAGCAACATCTATCTTTATGCTTTCTTTATTGTTGCCTTGAAGCTTTAGAGCTTTAATAACAAACTCTCTTATTCTCTCCCCATTCTTCGTTTTTGGTATCGGCTGTTTAGGTTCTGTATTATCTCCCAAGTTATCCAGTATCTGCTTGTTTCTAATCAAAGCTTTTTTACCAAAGCATTTTATGGTATTAATCAACATTAGTTTTCTCCGTTCATCTTACGAGTAAAAAACATCGGCATAAACTCCGATTCTTCTATATCTTTGTCTATTATTATAATCGCTACTATAATTCAACCAAGAAATAACGATTATTCTATTAAAAAACTCAAAGACTTTCATTTTTTTCCCTTATGTTTTAAGCAAGATAATATGCCATATTTTATATATAAGGTTATCAACTGCTTTTACTGCTCTGTCTTTTGTATATTTTTCCCCGAAAAGACAATTGCCAA
>JAISNU010000025.1 GCA_031276075.1 Campylobacteraceae bacterium | reverse complement strand
GCGCCGCGCATAGATAATGTAAGCAAGCAAGCGTTTTTCAAGGCTCTGAATTCCTCAAAAAGCGTTATGCCTAAATACTCTTTAACAAACGAAGAGATGGGAATTTTATTTGAATATATCACAAATCGGCTTTGAGTCTTCATGTATTAGTGTGTAATAAACATTCTTTTTCGTCATTATGAACCTTTAAAAAAACGCTTTACTTGCTTTTATGGATATGACAAATAAGTTTTCCGTCATTGCAAGGCATGAAGGCTGCGGCAATCCATACCTTTTTATTATTGAAATCAGCACAATTCCGTCATTGCGAGGAGCGCGAAGCGCGACAAAGCAATCTATAATCATGAATAAGAAAAAACGATTGTTTTCTGTAATAACACTTTTTTTATTATAAAATATAGATTGCCGCGACACTTCGTGCCTCGCAATGACAGAATTATTGTTTATTTATATGATAGAATTTCACAAAATAACACTCTCTCCGTCATTGCGAGGAGTGCTAAGCGCGACGAAGCAATCCAAAAAAATAAAAAAACAATACGGAAAAATCCAAATATTCAAAAATACAAATTATCAACTCAAGTTCAACTTATTTCATATTTTTTAATTGCAATATTTTGATATTTATAATGCTTTGCATATCTGGATTGCTTCGTCCTGCTTCGCTTCGCTCGCACTTCTCGCAATGACAAAATGGAATAAATTGTTTTATTCCTCCGTTTCCGCACAATGACAAAAAACATCATTACAACTCTTTTCCGTCATTGCGAGACACGAAGTGTCGCGGCAATCCATACTTTAATAATAACAAAAGGGTGTTATTTGAAAAAATATATAATTCTTTTTATTCATAATTGTGGATTACTTTGTCCTGATAGTCCTCGCAATGACGGAGTGGGGCGCGCATGTGCGTTGCTTGTTGTAAAAAATAGTAACTTTTTCCGTCATTGCGAGCTGATGAAGTCAGCGAAGCAATCCAGAATAAAAATAAAACAAAGCCGTTTTTCCTACTAATTTTGTTATTGTGGTGTAGTAATCTCTATTTTCCGTCATTGCGAGGAGTGCTAAGCGCGACGAAGCAATCTACCGCCTTCTGTCATTCCAAGCCGTTGTAAACGGCGCAGCAATCCATACTTTAATAATGACAAAAGGAATGTTGTTAAAATAAATAAAATTAACTTTGTATTTTATGTCTAAATTATTCTATGTTATTTTCTGGATTGCTTCGTCATACTGTGTATTCCTCGCAATGACAGAAAGGGATACAATTACTTCGCTGCCCTGTTTTTCGCAATGATGGAGGTGAGGACGGCTCGCAACGACAGGAAAGGACTAAATACCGTACCGCAATGATGAAATAAACATTTTTTGATATGCATTGCTGATGATATTGACAAAATATTCACACTGCTTTAAAAATATTCTGTCGGAATATTTCGCCGACAGAATTCGCAAAATCTAAACCGTTTTTATCTCTTTGCCAAGTTTATAAGCCAAAAATATCAAAAACGCCGCGCCCAAGACCAAAGCCGCCCAAATCGCCCATGTCGGCACAAAATTTTCACTTTTTTCAATTTTTGCTTCAAGCGCTTTTTCTCCGCCAAGCATTATAAAACTTCCAGTGCCGACTGTCGGCATATAGTCAATATCGGCATCTTTCAACAACTCAACTGAGGGCAAACCAAGCGGTTTGGCGTCAAAAGAGCCGTAAGCCAAAACAAACGGAGCATTATTTGCGCTGTTGAAAATAATATCTACCCTTTTTCTGTAAGCCGTAAATTTCGGAATGTCGCTAAAACCGCCGTTTGTTTTCAACATGAACTCTTTGGCAAATACAATCCTTGAAAACTCTATATCAGCCTCTTCGCTGATGATACGTCCGTCAAGTTTTGTCCACTTATCTTCGCTGTTTTTATAAAAAAGCGTTATGGGAAGTATCAAATTTGCTTGAGTCAAACCGATATAAACCTGCTCAACAGGCTGAATTGTCGGGAGTTTGCATATTATACTGCCGTCGTTTTGCATTTCATATTCAGCGTCTATGCCGACGAACGACTGGTCTGTAAACTGCTCTTTGGCGTAAGCTTTTATGGCTGTTATTTTCGGTATTTTTTTGTCCGAAGTTATGACAAACTGCCAGCCTCTAATTTCATCTGCGGAGTAGTAACTGTAATCATGTATCGGCACTTCGTCCGCTTTCAGTCTGCTTTCGTCCGATATATCTTTAAGTTCAGAAAGCAAAACGCCGCTTGCCGCAGTTGTTTCATAACCGTCTAAAAGCTGTATTTTAATACTTACTCTTGCTTCCCAATTGTACTCGGCGCTTTCCCATGCAAGCTTAAAATATGACGGATACTTAGCGTCTTTGGGCAGCTTTGCAAGATATGTGTAAGTATATCTTTCATCACCTTGCGTTGTGTTACTCTTTTTTTCATTTACAAGATAGAGAGTTGCGTCCATTTCGAGCGTAATATTTTCGGTCGTTTTTGCATCAATAAGCGAAAATGCGACAAGTTGGTTATTTTTATTGAAAACCGCCACATCGTCAAGTGAAGGCGACAAAGAGCGCAGATAAACTTCATCAGGCAGGCTTATCTTGTTTAGCGTAAAAGCGTTATTGCTGTCAATATTCAATCCATAAGCGTAATCATACGAGCTTTGCGCCGCAAGGCAAGAGGCAAACGCCAAAATAGATACGATTTTTTTGTACATTTTCAATCCTTATTTGCATTTTTTCTTGGAGGCATCGGAGCCAAAAAGCCCATAACAAGCATCAGCAGCGCAACGCCTATAAAAACAGAAGCTCTGAACAATCCTTCCAGTTTTACGCTGTCATGCAAAACAAGTTTTATCACGACAACCACCAGTAAAGCCATGCCGACAAACCAGATCGTTCTGTTTTTGTTTTTGTTTGCAAAAATTATCAAAGCCAAAGCCAAAAGCGTCCAGAATATTGAAAATATGCTCTGCACCGCTTCGTTGTTCCACAAAAAGCTAAACGACCATGGGATATTTAAAAAGCAGCTAAGCGTTCTTAAAATGACGCCGTTTATCTCCAAAAAGCAAAGAACGGCAAAAAACAGATACGCAAAAAATACGAATTTTTCCTGTCTGTTTTGAAGCGTTTTATCAAAATAAAATTTCAATACTATAAGCGTAAAAATAATGCCCTCATCAAAAGGATTTAAAATAGGAATATACGAAAACGCGTCAAGCCAATATCCCGTAAAAGGCGCGCCTAAAAGCGCTATGATAAGATAAAACAGTACGGGAGCTAAACCTGCGCGCCAATATGCCGATGAAAATTTATTGAACGGGAAAAGGCTCTTTTTTTGAAAAACATAAACAACCAAAATAACTGCTGAAAAGAAAGACGCAAACAGCGTCCATTCCAAAATATTATTGTCGTACAATATGAAAGTATCGCTAAAAAGCTCCAACCTGCCCCATATCCAAAGCAAGAGCGCCCAAAATAAAGATATATGTAAAATCGGCTCTATATTTTTGTGAAGCGTTTTAAAAAACGAACCTTTATAGAGATAAAGATACGCGCTTGCAAAAGAGAGTAGAAAACTTATATCCAGCAGGAGCGATTTTTCCGCGAATTGCAGCATCGCCGTAAATACAAGCGCAGGCCAGAGCGAGACAAGAGCGCACTCCATCATATCCCATTTCATAGCCCTTCCGACAAAATACCAAACCCAGCTTGAAGCCGTAAAAGCAAGCAGAATGTATATATATTTGAAACTGCTAAAATAGTCAAAATAGATATAATTTACCGCGCTTGAACCGCCGATTATCCAACATATCCACGAAATTGCCGCCATAATAAGCAGCGCATAACTTGCTATTTTTAAACTCTCATGCAAACTTCTAAAATTGTAAAACAAACACGCATTAAAAAGCAAAACCGCACTCATGATGCCGTAAGAGAAAACGGGCGTATAAAAGCCGTCCTTAAACAGACTGAGATGATACCAACTAAACGCATTTTGGTTGTCATGCATGAGTAAAACCGCGCCGAACAGAGTTATCAAAAGTCCGAAATAGCCGAGCTTATGTTGATTGTTTCTTAAAGCCGTCCATGCTATCGCGCTTCCCTCAAACAGCCATATAAAAGAGGTGAGATTATTATCAAACGCCAAAGGAACGGCAAGCGTAGCAAAGCCTATGCCGATTGAGAGCATGTAAAGCGCGGCTCTTTTGCCGACATCTGTGAATTTTTTCAGCACGATAAACGAACCGGCCAGATAAAAAAGCGCGAAAGCCAAAGCGGCAAACGCAGGAGCAAATTCCAAATGCGATAATATGCGATATTCCAAACCATAGCTCAAAAGCGGCACACCGAATAAAAGGGCAATATCTATCGCATTGTGATACGCGCTTTGCCTCTCATGTCTTATAAAAAGCAATACCGCAAGTATCCCGAAAATAAATAGATTTGCTATGATAAAGGCTTGCGTTTCGGGGTAAAAATCTATTTTGTAAGATTTCATATACCATAAACCTGTAATTACGGCGGTAAATGCAAATCCTATGAGATTTAAAACGCGCCATGAACGCCAGCGGCTGATGATAACAAGCGCCAGAGAGACTACTGTATATAGCGTGAAAAGTATGATATGTTCGCCTTTATCGCTTGAAAGCAAAACAGGCGATAAATAAGCGCCTGAAAATGCCAATATTGCTAGACTGACGGCATTTTGCAATACGGCAAAATATACGCTAAGCGCACATATAAATATGAGCAGCGCAAATGCGGCGGTAACGGGAATAAAAGCGTATAATTTAAATGCGGCAAAAATCGTCAAATATAAAACGCCGACTCCTCCGCCTTGAAGTATTAACGAGTATAACTCTTTTGTTTTTCTAAGCCGCCACCCTGTGCCAAACAACACAAATCCAAGTATCAAGCTTCCCAAAACTCTAATCTGCGGCGATAGCAAACCATGTTCAATACTGTATTTAAGCAGAAACGAAACGCCGAAAAAGAGAATAACAACGGCAATTTTAGCGATGATATTTTCTCCGAGCCAGCTTACAAACTTTGATTTTAAACCGTCGAACTGCGTATCGCCGCTTTGTTTGGATATTTGCGGCGGCGCGGCTTTTTGTACTTTTTTCAAACGCGGCTTTTCGCTGTTGTTTTGAACCGCATTAAGCGGCGGCGGCGCGGCTTCTTCTGCGGGCGTATTGCTCTCATGTGGAGATAATCTTTCAGTTATTTCGAGAGGTTTTGGTTTTATGTCGTCTTTTAAGACGGCGTCAAATTGTTTTTCTAAATATCTGACTCTTTGTTTTAAATTATTTATCATGACGATAGCTATAATCGGCAATACAATAAAAACAATACCAAATAAAAATGCAACAAATCCAATTACGCCAACAATATAGAATATATCTTCTTGAAGCATATCAAATCCTGTTTTTAAATTTATTTTAGAATAGTAGCCGATAAAAGCTGAAAAACATATATCTTTGAGATTCAAAAAATAACTGTCCCTTAATTATCGGTATGATATAATCAGCCTTTTTAAAAGGAATTTTGGTGAAATTTTATATCGCAAACGACCATGCGGGATTCAATATAAAATCAGATGTCGTAAAAATATTAAAAAATAAAAACTGCGAAGTCATTGACCTTGGAACGGCAGACTGCGAAAGAGTTGATTATCCTGACTTTGCACATACGCTTTGCGAAACTATCCTGAAAGACGAGGAGAGTTTCGGAATACTTATTTGCGGTTCCGGTATCGGCATGAGCATAGCGGCAAACAGACACAAAGGCATACGAGCCGCACTCTGCCATGACGCATACACCGCAAAAATGGCGCGCGCGCATAATAACGCAAATGTTTTATGCTTTGGGGAGAGGATTTTGGGGCTCGGTATCATAGAATCAATGATAACAGCATGGATAGAAACGCCTTTTGAGGGCGGCAGACACGCGGCGCGCGTAAAAAAAATAGAGATTTGAAAAGGAGTATCTGTGGTTGCGCTAAATGAAAAAGAGAAAGAGTATCTTTTAAGTAAAATCAGAGATGTATATGATTTTCCAAAACCAGGAATCATATATAAAGATATAACTACGCTTTTAAATGACAAAAAAGCTTTTAATTTTTTGATAGAACATTTGACAAAGAGATATGAAAATCTTGATTTTGAATTTATCACGGGTATTGAGAGCAGAGGTTTTATATTTGCAGGGGCGCTTGCTGCGAAACTGAACAAAGCTTTCGTACCGATAAGAAAACCAAAAAAACTGCCCTATACTACAATAAGCGAAAAATATTCGCTTGAATACGGTGTGGACGAGATAGAGATACATATAGACGCATTCAGTACTTCAACGCAAAATCCGCCGAAAGCTTTATTGATTGATGATTTGATAGCTACGGGAGGCACAGCATCGGCTGCTGTAAAACTTTTAGGCAAAATAAATGTAGAGTGCGTGGAAGCTTGCTTTTTGATAAATTTAAAATTTTTAAAAGGCGATATTCAGATAGCAAAAACAACGCCTGTGTATTCTGTTTTAGAGGTTTTTTAATGTATATCCCAAAACCATCAAAATTTGACCCCGATGATT
>JAISNU010000003.1 GCA_031276075.1 Campylobacteraceae bacterium | reverse complement strand
TTTTTGAATCATATCTTATACTTTTTGCAGGATATATGGTAGATGTAGATATAGAAATATTTATGTACTTCCAAAGTATATTTCTGCCAGTAATGTTATTCTTGCTTTATGTTTTTTATCCTGATTGATACTCTTCATTTTTTCTAAAAATCTGCTATATTTAGCTTTATGGAAAAAAATAATCAAATACAGACAAGTTTTGCAGATGAGTTTTATGACATAAAAAGGACTTACAATATTCCTGACAGTGAATTTGCAAATGGGTTAAAGTTTGCTCAGAAGCCAAACAGACATGAAAAGCCGCTTTATTTATCTATTATATATGAAGACTTAGCCAATGGGATAGAAAATCCAGAGAAATTAACGAGATTGTTTGGAATCACTCTTCAATGATTTTTTGTCAAACCAGTCTGCAAGTATATATAAAAAAATAAAAAAAGGCATAGCTGTCAATAAAGCTAAAACAGCCATTGAAGCTCTAAATGCTCTTATTGTATCAATACCTGGTATAGAAGTTAAAATTATACTTATAAGTAAAAATATGCAGCATATAATAATGCCTAAAATTACAATTAACTTTTTCATTCCTGCTCCTTATTATTTAAACCCCAGCATGTGGTTCTGCGTGGTGGTTTATTTTTTAACTCTTCTGCCATTTTTTCAATATCAGATATTTTAATCCCTGCTGATTTTAAAAGACTCATAATTGCTGGTTCTTGCGGTTCTACAAATGTTTTTAGTTTTTCTATCAGTTTATAAAAATCATTATTAAACAGGCTTTGTTGAAAGTCCAATATAATGTCAAAGTATTGCCCTTTTGAAAAGAAATTTGCAGTTAATCTTTCGCATATAGTATTATCTAAACCTCTATATACTTCCAGTCTTATAAATCTGTATCTACTGTCTTTTATTGTTTTTGAATATGATTTTATTATATTTGTTATTGAGTACGGAAGTTCAAAATCTTCATTCTGCTTTGGGTATGAGAAAAAACAATTTCTTTGTCTATCGCCATTTTCATCTCTTGTGTTCAAATACTCTTCTGCTGTTTTTACTAATGCTTCTATATCTTTCATATACTTATTATAATCTTTATATTCCAATACAATTTTCATACAAATCCTTTCAATTTATCTAAATAATCACTCCACCACTTTCTTCCTTTGGTTGTAACTAAAAGGTATAAACCATATCCGTCAAACAGTCTATAATCTTTATCTTTTGGTTTTGCAGTTCTTAATTTTGTATCGCTTAGGGGTTTAACTATTTTAGCCATTAGGAATAGTACAAAGTTATTCCAAAAGTTATCCTTAAAATCATTTAGTTATTGTGTCGTATTACAGGCTGTTTTATTATAAAATAAATAGTTAATTTATCAAACAAAACGCGGCGTTAGTATTATTTTAAAGCGATTTTTGATATTCGTAACTAACATGTCCGCTAACATCTATGCTTTGATTATCGGCGGAAATATTGGCGCAGCCGCATATCATGACGCCGACTAACATATAAATTGCAACAGTCAATATTTTTCTCATGTTTTTCCTTAATTTTGAGTAATTTTAGCATAAATAAACCAATGCTTGGCAAAGTTTATATATAAATGCGCCGTCTTGTTTTTAAAATTCATAAAAATCCTGCGCCGCCGCTAACAGGCTTTGCATGTTTTACAAACGCCTTTTAATATAACATTTTTCACGCTGTACTCTTCAATATCAGGACTTATCGTAAAATCCACGCATATAACGCTGTGGCAGCTTTCGCAGATAAAATGAGCATGTGTCTTTTTCAAAAATTCAAAATACCATTTTCGTTCGTCGGATTCAAACTTTTGAATGATATTTGCCTCTTCAAACAAGGAAATATTTCTGTAAAATGTCGCTTTATCCATATCCGTTTTCATTTTGGCGCGGATTTGCTCGTAGCTTAGAGGGGATTTTGCTTTACTTAGTATATCAAGTATCGCCTCTCTTGCCGTCGTAAGCTTGATGTTTTTATCTTTGAAAAGTTTTTTTATTTTGTTTTTCATACATATTCTCATAACATACTTGACATTAGGTTTTATCTTATCAATAATGATAGCAAAATTTTCATTAAGCTGCAACTAAGTTGTATTTATATATTATCCCAAAAATTTTGCAACTAAGTTGCATAACAAAGGAGTTTTATGATGTTTCGCATTATAGCTTTTATATGTTTGAGCGCATTTGCGCTCTATGCAAAACCGACAGTTACGGTTAGTATCCTGCCGCAGCAGTATATAGTAGAAAAGATTGCGGGCGATAGCGTAGATGTTACGGTGATGGTAAGCGCAAACGCAAATCACGAGACTTACGAGCCAAAACCGAGTCAAATGAAACTTTTGGCAAAGTCCGATATCTATTTTGCCATCGGTCTGCCGTTTGAAGAGGCATGGCTTGAGAGATTTACCGCCGCTTCGCCGAAAATTGTCATAGTTGATACGGCAAAAGGAGTTGAAAAGATAGAGTTGTTGGAACATGAACACCATGATGAAGAGCATGACGCACACCACGACCATGACGGAGACCACGATGACGAACATGAACACGCAAGTCATCAACACGATGCGGATCATGACGAAGATGAACACGACCATGCAGAACATCATCATGACGAAGACGGGCTTGATCCCCATATCTGGCTTGATCCTGTCTTGATTAAAATCCAATCCAAAAACATAGCCGATGCATTAAGTGCAAAATATCCGCAAAATGCCGCGCTTTATGCTAAAAATTATGAGAATTTTGCAAAAGAGTTGGATAAGTTAGACGCAGAACTTTCCAAAAAACTCAGCGTTCCAAAAAACAGAAGTTTTTTTGTATTTCACCCGTCATGGGGTTATTTTGCGAAAAGGTACGGTTTAGAACAGATATTTCTTGAAGTGGAAGGCAAAGAACTCAAAGCTTCCGAACTTGTGGAGATATTAAAAGAGGCGAAAGCAAAAAATATAAAGGCTCTTTTGGTTGAACCTCAAGTTTCAGAAAAAAACGCTAAAATAGCGGCTGATGAAATAGGGGCGAAACTTATCAAAGTAGATCCCATGAAAAAAGATTTGAGTAAAAATTTAAATGAATTGGCAGATACGCTGTTGGGACTTTAAGCAATGATAGTGCGGGTATGTAATCTATCTTTTGCATATGATAAAGAGAGCGTGCTTGAAGATGTGAGTTTTGAGTATGATAAAAGCGATTTTTTAGCTTTTGTCGGACCAAACGGCGGTGGAAAAAGCACGCTTTTAAAACTTATTTTAGGGCTTTTAAAACCCGCGAGCGGTAAAATAGAGTTATCTTCGCGCAAGATAGGTTATGTCCCGCAAAATACTATGCCAGAGGGCGAATTTCCCATAAGCGTTTTAGATGTTGTGCTTATGGGGAGGCTTAAAAGCAACCGCTTTGGTTTTTATGGCAAAGACGATGAAAAAAAAGCATTTGAAGCGCTTGAAAAAGTAGACATGCAAGAGTATGCGCGTAAAAAAATAGGCGAGTTGTCAATAGGCCAGCGGCAAAAAGTTTTTATCGCCCGCGCGCTTGCATGCGAAGCAGAACTATTAATATTGGACGAACCTACTGCCAGCATTGATATGCAGGGGCAAGTACAGATTTATAATATTTTAAAATCCTTAAACAAAGAGAAGGGTATCATTGTAGTAAGCCACGATATGGATGTGGTTTTGGGTTATGCTACAAAGATAGCCTATATCAGCCGCGCTCTTTTTATGCATGAACCTTCAATGCTTACCAAAGAGCTGTTTTTTGAAAAACTGCAATCAAGCGGTACGCACAACTGTCCCGTTGACATATTTATATCAAATACCTGCGCGCATAAAAGAGATGATAAATGTTAAAAGTGCAAAATATTTATGGCGAAAGCTGAAAGCATTATGAAAAATCCCTATCTTATATTTACTGCAAACAGCGGCAGGAAAAATAGCTTTCAAGCCAGCGCTCTTTGCGCACAAAAAAATGCGTTGATGATTTATGTATCACTGATATATTTGATAAAGTCTGGTAACAAATGATAGAGGCTTTAAGTTTTCAATTTATGCAAAATGCTTTGATAGCTGGAGTGTTAGTCAGTATAACATGCGGAATTGTCGGAAGTTTGATTGTTGTAAACCGTATGGTTTTCATCGCGGGCGGCATAGCGCATGGCGCTTATGGCGGACTTGGATTGGCGCTGTTTTTAGGGCTTTCGCCGCTTTTTGGCGCACTTGGATTTTCCGCACTCTTAGCCGTGATAGTGGCTTTTTTGACTTATGCCAATAAAGAGAGAGCAGATGCGGTGATAGGCGCCATTTGGGCGTTTGGAATGGCTATAGGTATCATATTTGCCGACATGAGCAAGGGGTACAATACGGATTTGACGAGCTTTTTGTTCGGTTCAATTTTAAGCGTTTCGGCAGGCGATTTGCGGCTGATGGGCGCTGTATGCGCTTTGATAGTGCTGCTTGCGATGCTTTTTTACAAAGAGTTTTTAGCGATAAGCTTTGATATGGAGTTTGCCAAACTTCAAGGGTTGAATACAAAGCTTTTTTATACGGTTTTGATAATCATGACCGCGCTTTGCATAGTCTCTTGCATTCGTGCTGTGGGGCTTATATTGGTTGTCGCGCTTTTGAGCATCCCGCCTTATATAGCCGAAAGATTTTGCGTGAAATTGTCGCAAATGATGCTGCTGTCTGCCGCCTTGTCCGTGCTATTTACGCTGACAGGGCTTACTCTTTCTTATATGTTTGATTTAACTTCGGGCGCTTCGATAATACTTGTCGCATCATTTGCTTTTTTCATTGTTAGAGTATGCGCTAAAAACCGCCCGTAATATCACTTTTTGCTATTGGAAGCGTGTTGCGCGGCAATTCATATAAAAATATCACTCCGTTATTGCAAGGAGTGCGAAGCACGACAAAGCAATCTATACTATCTTTGCAGTTGAAAATATTATTGTGATATCCGTCATTGAAGCTAATAAAATCAGCGAAGTAGTCCAGTTATTGCGATAAATGAAATGGCAAAGCAATCCGTACTATTTCATCATGCAAGTTCCATTTTCTGTCATTGCGAGCAAAGTGCGGCAATCTATAATTTGCAATAACAAAAGAAATTATTATAAATAAAATAAACAACTTTTTTTATTCTCAATCAATGGATTGCTTCGTCAGTCGTTACACTCCTTCCTCGCAATGACACAACCTCCTCCGTTATTGCAAGGAGTGTAGGGATGAAGCAATCCACTCTACTCTGTCATTGCGAGCCGCTTGCGGCGCGGCAATCCAGAAATAAAAAAATCAACTAAACAATACAGAAAAATCCAAACGTGTGAATTATCAATTCCAAATTTAAGTTATTTCATATTTTTTAATCGCAACATTGTTATAATATTTCGAATATTTGGATTGCTTTGTCGTTACACTCCTCGCAATGACGCAGAGGATGTTTTTGATTCGCTTAAATCCTGTACAAGTGTTGTATTGAAATTTGTAGTTGATGAAGTTGATATGTTTTTTAACGCATCGGCAACAAGTAAAAACTATCTTTACAAAATTGTACATTACGGAAGGCACAGTTTGATTGATTTAACAACTACTTCGCGCCGTCCTTCAAACATAAGTAGAAATTTGACAAGTCAAACCGATATATTCTATTTTTCTAAAATAACAGAACCCGCTGATATTCAATATTTTATGAAAATTGTAGGAAATAAATATGCAAGTATAGTTGAGAATTTACTAAAATATTCATTTCTTAGAATTTCTGAAAATAATTCGGTTGAAATTGTAAAAACAACCGAAAATGAAATTATAATGATAGATAAATTATGAAGGAGCAAAAAAATAACAAAAACAAATTAGACATTATTCAACGGATAGGAAACGGCGGTTATTCAGTCATAAAAATGATATAAAAATATTGGATAGTTTATAATGGCTTTATTTGGCTATTTTTTTATAAATTGCGCAAAAAGTCAATTTTGTGATAATTGTAGCAATTACGACAACAAGAAATATACTAAAATCCATTTTTATCCTTTGTTTTTGACTGAATTATAACATTTTTTTAAAAAAATAGAAGAACAAATAAATGACATTGGGCGATAATACAAAAAACTTTTAAAATCTTGTATGACAACGGGCGCAAAATCAAACTAAGATTTGTCTGATATATTTTCTGATATTATTACCAGAATTTATTTATAAATTTGGTTTGTTTGTGAGCGATATAATTATATTTTACCTGTTTTTTCTCTTGCTTTTTTTCAATATATATGAGAAGATTGCTTATAAACTACTATTTACAGGCTATATCTGCATATATGATAATAATTATCAAATTAAGATTTATTTAATATATTTTCTGATATTATTGCCAGAATTTATTTACTTAATGAGAAAGGAATATAACAGTGAAGCAATATTATCTATTGTTGGCTTTGGTGATAACTATGTCAGGATTGTCTTTTGCCCAAACTATTGATGAAAATAAAACCATAATTTTGGAGGGCATCACGGTTATCTCTTCGCAGGAAGAGAGTTTAAAAGTCAATGTCAATCCCAAATCCCCCGCACAGCCGCTTCCGCCCTCAGACGGTGCTGGAATTTTAAAAAGTGTTCCGAATTTTAGCGTTACAAGAAAAGGCGGCAATTCAGGCGACCCGCTTTTTCGCGGTCTTGGCGGTTCGCGGCTTGCAATTACAACGGACGACAGTTTCATTTACGGCGGCTGCGGCGGACGCATGGACCCTCCCACAGCGTATATTTTTCCAAATCTTTACGACAGAGTTGTGATAACAAAAGGTCCTCAAACCGTGATATATCCCGGCATTATTACGGGCGCGGTGCAATTTTTGAGAGATGATATCTATTTTTATGAAGCTGGAGCTAACGGCGATGCAGGGCTTACACTTGGAAGTTTCGGCAAATTTGACGCTTTTGCGGATATCAGCGCGGGAGCAGAATTTGGCTATTTGCGAATCAACGGCATGTACAATAAACAAGACGATTACGAAGCGGGCAATGGAGAGAAAGTACATTCAAAATTTGAGCGAAACTCTCAAAGCGCACAAATAGGCATAACGCCGGACGAATACAGTCGCGCAGAATTTACATACGACAGATCGCGCGGCGAAGCGGCATACGCGGATAGAATGATGGACGGCTCCAAATTTGACAAGGACGCCTACAAAATCAGGCTTTCAAAAGACGAAATAAGTGATGTTTTTAAAAATATCAATATCCAATACGGATACAGTTACACTGACCATGTAATGGATAATTACAATTTAAGGCAGGAGCCTTCGGGCATGATGCCGACATTCAGAGCTTCAAATCCTGACCGCACGACTCAAAGCGCGTCTTTGACGACAGATATCAATATAGACTTGGCAGAGATTAAAATAGGCTTGGACTGGATAGACGATAAACACAGAGGGCGAAACGCTTCAGGCGCAAATAAAACAGCGGCGGACGCTTATAAAAATCAAGACAGAGTTACAAATCAAAAAGCTTCCGATATCGGCGTATTTGCAGAAGCTAACATCAGGCTAACAGACGAGCAATTGTTAGTAACGGGACTTCGTCATGACAAAAGCAAGGCGGAGCGTTTTGCAGACGGCAAAGAGAAAAAATTTGACTTGAACGCCGCCTTTTTACGATACGAATATTACAACAAAGGATTTACCTATTTCGGCGGTATCGGCTTTGCGCAAAGAGTTCCGGATTTTTGGGAGCGCAATAGAAATATGGATTTGGATAAAGAGAGCAATATTCAGCTTGATGCGGGTATTTTGTACAAAGATGATGCGCTAAGAGGTTCATTCAATCTGTTTGCCAGCCAAATCAGCGATTTTATTTTAATCTACTCCAACAATACGGCGAAAAATATAGATGCAAGACGATACGGCTTTGAGGGCGAAGGCGAATGGGAATTTGTAAAAAACTATAAATTGGGCGTGAGCGCGGCATATACTTACGGCAAAAACAGAAGCGGCGATAAAGCTCTCGGGCAGACGCCGCCGTTTGAGCTTAAAAGTTCGCTTGGATACGACAACAGTATCGTTTCTGCCGCTATTCTTGCGCGATATGTTGCTCCTCAGCACAGAGTTGCCGTAGGCGAGGGAAATATAATAGGACAGGATATCGGTAAAAGCGGCGGTTTTACGGTCTTTTCAATCAATGGAAGCTGGAAAATCAATAAAAACATAAGTCTTTTTTTAGGAATAGACAATATTTTTGATAAAAAATACAGCGAATTTATAAGCAAAGGCTCTTATGATGTAGCAGGCTACAATCAACCGACAAGTATCCAAATATATGAGCCCGGACGCCAATTTTGGGCAAGTGTGCAGGGGAAATTTTAGTTATATTTTAAAATTTGCAGCGTGCTTGTTTTAGAATAAATCATAAGCATTTTTGTTAGCATATAATGAAAATATCAATTTATACAGGAAAATATTACTATACCTTCCGTTATTGCGAGCTTGCGAAGTCAGCGCGGTGGAAAAATAAAAAACGCTCTTCGTCATTGCGAGGAGCGCAGCGACGAAGCAATCCATACTTTAATAACAAATTAAAGCGGATATTTGCAGGATATTTTTCTATCCAATGATTTAAACTGTTTTATTACTTATTGCTTTTTATTTTTTGGATTGCTTCGTCGTTCCTCCTCGCAATGACGGAAAGAGATTTGCATAATAAAAAGTATAGATTGCCGCGCAACGCTTCCAATGACGAAATTGGGAAAAATTTTGCGCTTACTTCTGATAACATTATCAATACTTCGCACTTCTCATAATGATTAAGAGGAGGCTTGCATAACGAAACAGTATGGATTGCCGCGCTAATTTCATTGGCTCGCAATGACGGAAAAGAGATCAACGCAAGCAAACCAACCACCATTATAAAGCTTTTCCTTTGTGGTCTTCGCAATAACTGATGACAATGGAAATCTGAATAAAACAGATATTTAGTTAAATCATAAAATTTTTGCCAATGTGTTTTGTTTGAGTAATTGGTATACAAAACAGATATTTAGTTAAATCGTAAATCCACGCATACGGAAAAAATTTAGCTGTGTGTTAATTTTTTAACAACATAATCTCCGATTTCTGCTGTGAGCATTCCTGTTATTATTAAAAATGCTCCGATAAGCTGTATATTCGTGAATATTTCATTTGCAAAAAAGTAACCTACAACGCCTGCAGCTATGGGCTCAAATGTAAATAAAATGGCTGTTTTTGCAGATGAGGTAAATTTTTGCATGGCAGTTTGTACGAAAAACGCAAAAACCGTCGCAAAAACAGAGGTGATAATAATCGCTTTTATAAACAGATAGTCAAATTTCGGCGGAAGTAAAGGGTTATCAAGCGCAAAAATGCCAAAAAAGCAAAATATACTGACTGCTATAAACTGTATAAAAACAAGCGGATAGGTATCATATTTTCTTGTATAAAAACCGGTAAATACCACTTGGAGCGAAAACATAACGGCGCAGATAAATGCGTAAAATTCTCCCTTACCCACGCTTATTTGTGCATTTGCGCTTAAAAAATAAAGCCCAACAGCGGCAATGAGAGCTCCTGTGCATGAATACAAAGAGACGCTTTTTTTAAAGATTATGAGCAAGATAAACGGGATAATTACAACATTGAGCCCCGTGATAAATCCAACGGTTGAAGAGTAGGTATAAACAAGCGCAAATGTCTGAAAAGCGTATCCTAAAAATAGAAAAGCGCCCAATACAAAGCCCGCAAAAACAGTTTTTTTATCTATTGTGTTAAGATGCTTTAAGCCAAAAAGTATCATTAAAACAGCGGCAAGCAAAAAGCGCCAGAACAAAAATGTATAAACCGGCGTCTGTTTTGTGGCGTCCTGAACTATCAAAAATGTAGAACCCCACACGATAGCGACTGTCAGCAGCGATAAATCTGCGCCAAATTTTTTCAAACGGCTTGTCAAACTTACTCCTTATTTTCAAAAAAAGCATAATTTTACTATAAAAGTTCAAAAAATATCGCTACATTTTATCAAATTACTTTATTTTTAGGCATAGCCTGCTAAAATTTGTTTTTATTTAAAAAAGGGTAAATATGGATGATGCCATAATCCGAATGATTGGCGTTGAGAAGTATTACGGCGATTTTCATGCGCTGAAAAATATAAACTTCAAAGTCGCCAAAGGTGAAATTGTCGTTGTATGCGGTCCCAGTGGCAGCGGCAAATCTACTCTTATACGCTGTATCAACCGTTTGGAGGATATAAGCGGCGGTAAGATTATAGTAGACGGATTTGATATTTACTCCAAAAAGACAAATCTCAATGAAGTCAGGGCTGAAACGGGTATGGTATTTCAGCATTTTAATCTTTTTCCGCATTTAACGATACTGGAAAATATCTCCATAGCGCAAAGAAAAGTCAAAAAATATTCCCGTACCAAAGCAGACGAAGAGTCCATGAGACTGCTTGAAAAGATGGGCTTAGCTAATAAGGCGCACGGTTACCCCAATGAACTTTCGGGCGGACAAAAACAAAGAGTGGCGATAGCAAGGTCGCTTGCCATGAAACCTAAAATTATACTTTTTGACGAACCTACATCTGCGTTAGATCCCGAAATGATAGGCGGAGTGCTTGATGTTATGAGAGAACTTGCAAAAGAGAATTTCACGATAGTATGCGTAACTCATGAGATGGGATTTGCCAAAGAGGTCAGCGATAGAGTGGTCTTTATGGATCATGGCGAAATAGTGGAAGAAGGCGCGCCTAAGGATTTTTTCAAATCCCCTGCAACGCAGAGGGCGCAAAGATTTTTACAGGAAGTTTTGAGTCATTAAAATCATATAAGGAGAGACTATGCGTAAAATTTTGTTAGCATTATTGATGCTTTTTTCCGCTGTATATGCGGACGATGTTAATCTGTGGAAAAAATCCACACTAAACGCCATTTTGGCAAGAGGCGAGCTTATTGTCGGGCTTGAGCCGGGATACATACCTTTTGAGATGAAAAGCAAAAAAGGCGAAGTCATAGGCTTTGATGTGGATGTGGCAAAAGCTATGGCTGACGCTATGGGCGTGAAGCTCACATTGGTTCCTACGGAATGGGACGGGCTGATACCGTCTCTTTTGACAGGCAAGATTGATATTATCATCTCAGGCATGACAATGTTTCAAGAGAGAAATCTCAAAGTCAATTTTATAGAACCGTACATAACGGTAGGACAAACGCTTTTGATAGCTAAAAAGCACAAAGGCAAGGGCTGGAAAGATTTGGATAAAAAAGAGTACACCATAGTTACAAAATTTGGCGTAAGCGCCGAAGTAGCGGCAAGAAAAATCTTTAAAAATGCAAAAATAAAAACATTCGGTTCAGAAGCCGAAAGCGTACAGGAAGTCTTAAACGGCAATGCGGACGCTTTTATATTTGACAAACCGTTTAACAGTATGTTTATGATAGAAAAAGGGAAAGATTCGCTTATCCACTTAACGACGGAGCTTACCTACGAACCTCTTGGCTGGGCTATCAGAAAAGGAGACCCCGACTTTATAAACTGGCTCGAGAATTTTCTAAATCAAATCAAACATGACGGCGTTTATGATAAAATATATGAAAAGTGGTTCATAAACGATAAATGGCTTCCACAAGTTTTATAAGGAGCAGCATATGAAAAAGGTAATTTTCTTTTTAATGTTTTGCGCCGCGTTTATATA
>JAISNU010000139.1 GCA_031276075.1 Campylobacteraceae bacterium | reverse complement strand
AAAACTTCCATTGTTCCTTTTAGCATTACTCCGCGAAAAAACCGTTTATCGCAAAAATATATACAAGCCTTTGAGTTGTTTCTATACTGTTTTATCCTTATTGACGGGCTGTTTGTATGCCAATAAAATGTTTTTATGCTTTCTCGTTTACAAGGGGCTAACATTGCCTTTGTATTTGGAAAACCGTCTTCATCTATGGAACTTATAAAACTAATACTCTGCTTATCGATCAGGTTACCGATCGTTTCTTCAGGATTTTTCATCATTTATCGCCTCCAAAATAATATCTTTACGCCGCTTATATCTCGTTTGTCTTGAACGGCAAACATGTATCTTCCGTATAATCCAATATTTTTATAAACCCTTCTTCCAATAATCTCTGACATGGCTTCTTTTTCGGATCAAATGTACTTACGCTTTTTTCAAAATAATTTAATTTGTCTTCTATAAAATTATTTATTATTTTTATCTTCGGTTCCATTCCCAACTCTATTCCAGACCTTTTTTTGTTTAGCAATTCTATAATTTTATCCAATAGTTCTTTATTTTCTACTTGCGTTAATAATTTCTCAAACTCCATCGGCGGAGTTTCCATATATTTTTCTATCCACATGCACGCCATAATCGGGCGCAATACATAAAAATATTTCTTTATTTTTACTTTTTCCGTCTGCAAGTATTTTCTATAATTTCCATTTGCCATGTGCAAATAATGATATACCGACGATATCGGCGAGAAATATTCTTTTGATATTTGTTCCATAATATTATAAAAGTAATTATCTTTATAATATACTATCGGGGATTTGAGCCATTCGAACAATACGGGATTTGATTTGTTTGCCAAAAACAAAGCTTTGCGTAAATCCCATCCCGAATAATCAAATTCATCGATAATCGGGTATTCGATTACATCTATTTTAGGCAGTATATTTAAGTACCAATTTTTATTATGAACATATATAAAGCGCACATCATAATCGCTGTCTGTAGACTCAAATCCCCAAGCTCTTGAACCTGACTCTACCGCGTACAGTATATTGACATTATGTTCTTTTTCTATCGCGCGCAACTTCTGTTTTACAGTTTTAAAAGTTTTATTTTCCATAATTTACTTATCCCTCCATGAAATGCCTGTCATTGCCTTTTCATCGGTGATATATTTGTTGAACTTCGCAATCATTACGGTCGTTAATTATCTCATGAAACAAATTTCAATGACACGCTTTCTGTTCAAAAATAACTCCCGTCCAGTCTGCCCAATTATCTTATAATACAAAAATTTCATATCTTTTTTGACTTTTTTTCTTTTCGGATTTTTTTCTCTTCCGACGCCTTGTAATTATAAATCGGCTTTATGATTTTCAATATATTTACGCTCGGTTGCATGGCAGAGATAATATCGCTCATATTTTTGTAAGCCATCGGACTTTCATCTATCGTTTGATGATTCACAGATGTGGAATATATCCCCTCCATCGCCTTTTCATAATCCTCCATTTTCAGCATTTCAAGCGCTTTTCTGCGGCTCATTATTCTGCCTGCTCCGTGCGGCGATGAGTAATTCCAGTCGGGATTTCCCAAACCTTCGCAAATGATACTGCCATCGCGCATATTTATGGGAACTATCAATTTTTCGCCTTTTTTAGCCGAAACGGCTCCTTTGCGCATAATCATTGTATCGGTGTCTATGTAATTATGAATGGTTGAAAATTGCTCAAATTTCGCATTTATCGCAATGCCAAGCCCTTTTATTATTACATCCAGCATCGCCTTTCGGTTAAGAGAAGCAAAATACTGCGTTATTTTCATATCGTTTATATAATCGTCAAAAAGTTTGCCGCTGACATACGCAAGTTCACGCGGAATATCGGTCGTCGTTTGAGTTTTTATCTGCGCTATCTTGCTCTCTATCTCCTTCTCTAAACCTTCAAGTTTTAGTTTTGCTATACATTCGGCGATATCGGCTTTAGTATTTTTATTTCTCTGTTTCCACGCTTCTTCTTGATAATATTCGGCGACCTCTTTACCTAAATGACGGCTTCCTGAGTGAATGACGATATATAGATTGCCATCATTGTCGCGGTTTACTTCTATGAAGTGATTGCCGCCGCCGAGCGTACCGATGCTTTTTTGGGCGCGCGACGGATTAAACGAGGGGCATTTTATTTTATCCAGCGCTATTTTATTTACATATTCATGCGCGTCATCTCTTATATCCATGCCGCTTGGAATATTTAAGCGGATAATTTTATCAAGGCGGACAGGGTCAAACTCTTTTGCCGCCGCATTATCGGCAGGAATCATCAGTGTCTCCATACCGCATCCGATATCAACGCCAACGAGATTTGGAACGATTTTATCTTTTATAGTCATGGTAGTGCCGATAGTACAGCCAGCACCAGCATGCACATCGGGCATAAGCCTTATCGTGCTTTCTTTGACAAAAGATTGGCTGCAAAGTTTTTCTATCTGTTCTCTTGACTCATTGTCCAAAGAGTTTGCAAAAACTTTTGCGGTATTGTATTTTCCAACGATTTTTATCATTTGTATCTCCTGAAATTACTCATATTTTATCTTCTTGCAAGCATATATTTACCTCTTCCATATCAATATCAAGCTTACTTAAAATCTGCTTTGCTATATACACTCTATAATTGGTGTTAAAAGTTGCTTCCATAAATATGTCTTCAGTGATTTGTAAAACTGAACGCAATTTACTTTTATCATCACTTAGCAAAAGCGGTTTTTTATTAAACTCATCATCATACATCAAATTTCTAAACTTTATAGGCTCCATATCGTATAAAACTCTGCAAAGCTGCTGTAAGAAAATTATCCAATGATTTACTTCTATTTTTTGTCCTCTAAATGTAAAATATTTTAATTTTGTGCCAGTAAAATTAATATCCTCACTTAGACTGTATGTATTTTCAATATCTTTACTGCTTTTATAATCAGTCGCGCAAAATTGCCAAATCTTCAACGCTCTATTCGCAAGAATATCTGCCCGTTCAATAATTGTATTTTTATTCCAAGCGTCTTGTTGTTTTACATATTCATTCAGATATAATTTGCTTTGTTCAAATCCGCCGTCTATCGTTTTCTTTTCTGAAAATGATTTATTGCTCATTTCGCTATTATAAGCAGTAAGCGTTAAGTTGCCGATTGTGTGCAAATATGTTGAATGTATAAATTCATGCTCTATCCCTATCTCATCTTTCCATTTTTTTGATAAAGTTTGAGGCATTATATGCTCAATCGTTAAAATATTTTCAGCCAATAATTTTTGGATATCAATTTTTTCTCTATTTTGAAAATTCTCTAATCGTTCAAGAATATGCATACTGTTTTTAGCATTCATATTATATAAATCTTTTACAATCATTCTCCCTTTCAATTCATTATCGTTGGGAAATCTTTGGCTGCCTCTTTTTTGCAGCAGTATATATTTGAATATTTTTACATAATTTTCTTTGTAATCGGACAAATCTTTTATCTCTCTACCTAAAACCATAAATAATTTATTTAACGCATTTGTAGGTACTTCGCATATTATTCTTCTGATAATAAATGCTTCCAATATTGACAATATCTCAAACAAATCATTATCTGAAATTATTTTTTCACTATAATAATCATTAAAAACTTCCAATAAAAACGGATATGTTACAGTCATATTTAGTTTATTGAGATATGTCAGCATCTCTTTTATACCTTTATTTTCATGCTCAGATGATATAATACGGCTATAATATTCGGAAAAAATCAATAACTCTTCAAGTATGTTTTCAATAGTCAGTTTGCTATCTTGCGCATATTTTTTAAATGTAAAATAGACTCTATCTTCTTTTGGGATATTTCGCTCTTTATATGTTAAATAATCTCTTAAAAAACCGCTGACATTATATTTTGTATTTTTTTCAATATTGTTCCAAAATTTTTCATAATACTCATTTTGTTTATCGTTGCTCAAGCGCATCAGTATAAAATTACGAACTTTATCTGCTTCCGACAAATCCAAACCTGTAGAATTAAGACTTTCAAAAATTAACTGAGGGTCGTCTTCGCTGTTTTTAAGTCTGATATCAACTATATCCAAACGCTTAATTGCCGCAAATATTTCGCTTGGCAAAGCAGATGTTTTTTGCAATAATTCTTTAAAATAGAGATAGTTTGCAACAAGATTTGATGCGCTGTAATCTCTCCAATTTTTATCAAATATTGCCTTTAATGCAGCGGCATCATTTTTTACAGGTTTTAACTTCACTTTTTCTTTATTGGTATATTTTCCTACCAAATACTCATCTTTTATCAGCGCCGTATCTAATTTATCATCATTTTTACCTTCTTCATGAATATGTAGTAATGCTATCATCAATAATGTTAGAGTTGTTATTCTTTGCTGACCGTCTATAATGACCAGCTCTCTGCCATTTTCATCTGTTTCCTCATTATCTAAATATACGATAGAACCGAAAAAATGAGATGTTCTTTTGTTTTTAATTACATCAATCAAATCATCAAACAGTTGTTTGCAATTATCTTTATTCCAATCATAATTTCTTTGATATACGGGTATTATGAAACTTTTATCGTGTCCTTCAAGAAACCTAATAATCTTTTTTTCAGACGCTTTCATGATTTGTTTTTACCTTTTAATATATTTTATTGATACTTTACACTATTTTAAATATTTTTATTCTAAAATTTTCTCTCTCACCCGCCGCCGACAAATCGCAGAAGTTCTACGCTGTCGCCATCTTTTAGTTCGTATATTTTCCAATCATCTTTTTTGACAACATTTAAATTTACTGCCGCCGCCATGACTTGATTTTCTATTTCAAGCTCTTTTATCAAAGCTTCGATAGTTTTTGCATTTGTTTTTAACTCTTCGCCGTTTACTTGTAAAACCATTTTTATACCTTTTGAAATCTTATCATATTAAAACGCTCGCCCAAAAAAGAGGGGTCTATAAGCTGCACCGCTTTGCTAAGTTCCATTCTGTAACTCTTTTCATCTACGCTGTTTTTTAAAATTTCCAGCAAATCAATCAAGCCAAAATCCACAAGCGCATGAGACTGCGTACAAAATGCGCGCTCTTCAAAACCTGCGCTCTCAAAAGCGTCTTTTAAATGCGAAAAATTCACATCGTATGTTAAATCGCTTTTTTTATACAGGGATTCTAAACTTAAATTTTGAATGCGCTCGGATTTTGCGTAATCTGTTAAAGAAAAAAACGGATATGTTTTATGAGCGCTGTAAATACGAAGCGAAATATCTCCGCGCGGCTCTTTTTCTCCATAGTCAAATGTGATAAATTCACATTTTTGAGCAGAATTTGAAAGCTCACATGCAAACTCTTCATATCCTTTGGCAATTTCGCCTTTTGTTATACTGTATCGTTCGCATAGTTTTTGCGTTTCTTTATCCATGCCGCCAAAAATTGGTCTGCTGCCTGACATGTAGAGCATTTGTCCGTCTTTTACTACTTCGCAGATAAATGCGTCAAACAGTTCGTTGGCAACTACAAAAGCTTCTTTTGCTTTAAGCTCTTTCAAACTTTTAAACCAGCAAAATTTCACTGCTTCGCCGAATGACTCTTTAAGATATTTTTTTTGCTCTACTTCTATTTTTTCCTGCGGCTCAATGATGACAAATGTCAAACTCTCTAAAAGGGTCGGTTTTAGCGTATAGATAAACTGCGCCATGTCGGCTATCATATATCCGCGATGCGCTCCTATCTCCACAACGGTGCAATTTTCTGATAAAAAACCGCTCTCTATAACGCTTATCAATCTTTTGGCGATAGCTCCTCCAAAAAACATGGAAGTTGTAGCCGAAGTGGCAAAATCGCCCTTTTTGCCTATGTCGGGCATAGACGCATAGTAGCCGTCTTTTGCGTACAGCCACTCGTTCATGTATTTGCTAAACGGTATCATTTAAGCGTATCAAGCGCCTTTTCAAATCTCGCAAAACCTTCGTTAATTTCATCTTTTGAAATAGTAAGAGGCGGTAAAAATCTAACCGTATTCCGTCCTGCTTTCAGTACCAAAACACCATTGTCAAAAGCGGCTTTTATAATTTTTGAGAGCGTGCCGCTGTCTTTGCACTGCAAACCTCTCATGAGACCAAGTCCTGTTTTACCCAAAAAGAGGTCGGGGTGTTTTTTGGCTGATTGCTGCAATTTATCGTCAAAATAGTCAATACCTTTTTTTAAAGAGCCGTCTTTATGGTAATTTTCCAAAATATCCAATACTTCAAGTCCTGCGCGAGTGCTTAAAAAATTGCCTCCGAATGTGCTTCCGTGATCGCCGTATGTAAATATATCTTTATGCTTCGTCATAACCGCGCCTATCGGAACGCCGCCTGCCAATCCCTTAGCAAGCGTTATAATGTCCGGTTCTATGTCGTAAAGTTTGCAGGCTAAAAATTCGCCGCTTCTAAAAACGCCTGTTTGCACCTCGTCTATGATAAGCAAAAGGTCGTTTTTTTGCAAAAAAGCGGCAAGCTCTTTAATCTCTTTTTTGTCAAACGCTTGAACTCCGCCCTCGCCCTGCACAAGCTCCAGCATAACGCCGATTGTCTCATCGTCTATAGCCGAGTAGATATCTTTTATTTGATTTTTGTACGAAAAACCTTCAGGATACGGACTGAAAGCGTTTTGATGAAAACTCTCCTGTCCTGTCGCTTTCAGCGTTGTTATAGTTCTTCCATGAAATGAATATTCAAGCGTTAAAACTTTATATCGTTTATTTTTAAATCTGTTTTGTCCGTATTTTCTTGCTATTTTTATAGCGCCTTCATTTGCTTCTGCGCCGCTGTTGCCAAAAAATACAGCCATATCAAAACCGCTTAATTCAACTATCTTTTTGGCTAATTTTGCCTGCGGTTCTATCAAAAACAGATTTGATACATGAGTTATATTTTGCGCTTGATTATAAATAGCGTCCGCCACTCTGCCATTTCCATGACCAACGCTTACAACGCCGATACCGCTTGTAAAATCTATAAAATCTTTTCCGTCTTCGCTAAAAAGAGCCGCATTTTCTCCTCTTTTAAAATTGATATAATTTCTATTGTAAGTATGCAAAACATACTCTTTATCCATCTCTTCAAAAGTCATCTGTAACTCCTTAATGTCGGTAATTTCCATTTTTTATAATATGCCAAAAGCCGCAGAGCTGTTCCAATGATAAATATTATCACGGCGCTGAAAATATTTAAAACTTCAAATTCATTCAGCGCGTACATGCCGAGCGACACTATAATTGCGATTGTAGCATAAAAGTCGCTTATGAGAAAAAACGGTATTTTATTTAACACTATATCTCTAAGGCAGCTTCCGCCCACAGCTGTTATAAGGCTTAACATCACAACGCCGAATACATTAAAACCTACCTCAATTCCCACAAAAGTACCGGCTATCGCAAACGAAACAAGTCCAAGCGTATCGCTTAAAATAAAAATCGTTGTCTGTTCAAGTTTGTCATGTCTGTTTAATTTCAGCAAAATCGCCGCTACAACTACGCCTATAACTAAAAAAGTAGGCATCAAATGCGTAAAAGTAAACGGCATTTTGTCCGCTATCGCATCTCTTGTGATTCCGCCTCCAAGAGCCGTCAAAAATGCCGCTATAAAAATGCCGAGCAGATCCAATTTTTCTCTTACCGCCGCATAAAAACCGCTGAGCGCAAACGCTATAATTCCAAAAAATTCCGCTACTTCAAACAAATGGTTCACCGCTTTTTACCTTCATTATGCAATTAAAATTCGGATTATACAATTTTTCTTTTAAAACGGTATTTTTTAGCGTCGTTTTTGAGTATAATATATTTAAAATGTTTTTTTCATAAAGGATATCTAATGAAACCGTTTAATTATTATAATCCCGTAAAGGTTATATTCGGCGGTGAACAAACGCATATCGCCGATATTTTAAGGGCGGATGGACACTCAAAAATTTTGCTTGTTTACGGTAAAAACTCTATAAAAAAGAGCGGGCTTTATGATGAAATTTGCGCCGCTTTAAAAAGCAAAGGTATAGAATTTACAGAACATGGCGGCGTGAGTTCAAATCCTACGCTCTCGCACGCAAGAGAGGGCGTATCAAAAGCAAAAGAAGCAACGGCTGTTCTTGCTGTCGGCGGCGGAAGCGTTATAGATGAAAGCAAAGCCATAGCTGCGGCTGCGGCGTCAAAATATGATGTTTGGGAACTTTATGAAGGCAAAAAACCGATAAATGCGCTGGATTTGTATGTAATATTAACAATTTCCGCCACAGGAAGCGAAGTCAATGACGGCTCTGTTTTGACAAATGAGGAGACAAAAGAGAAGTTATCGTTTGGTTCGCCGCTGGTTTATCCAAAAGTTTCCATCATAAATCCCGCGCTGGCATTGACTTTGAGCCAAAATTATATTGCCTATTCAGCCGTAGATATTATAGCTCATGTTTTGGAAGTCTATTTTACAGCCGAAGAACATCCCAAAATTCAAAACAGATTTTGCGAAAATATCGTAAAAAGCGTTATTGAGGCAACTGAAAAGATACTGAAAAATCCAAACGATATCAACGCAAGAAACGAATTTGCCTTGTGCGCTTCATGGGCGTTAAACGGGCTTACTTCTTTGGGAGTTGGAGATTACTCGTTTCCAAACCACATGATAGAACACTCTTTAAGCGCGATATACAATGTGCCTCATGGAGCGGGGCTTGCGGTAGTGCTGCCCGCATGGCTTAAATGGTTTCATAAATCAGACAAAAAACAGGCAAAGAGATTTGCTGAAAAAATCTTCAAAAAAAAGAGCGCGTATGAAGGCATATTGGCATTAAAATCATGGTTTTCAAAGATAGGCGCGCCCGTAACTTTAAAAGAGCTCGGCATAGCGAATGAAGATATTGAAAAAATAGCTGAAAATGTTGATTTGGTTTCCAGCAGATGGGGTCTCAAAGAGGAATATTCGATAAAAACCGTAAAAAAAATACTCAAATTAATGAAATAGTATGAAAAACAGGCAGGAAAATTTAATTTTTTTGCTTTATGAAAACTATTTTTAAAAAAAATTTCTATATAATACTGTGTTTTGAAATTGCTTTAAGGCTAAAGGGGTCAAAAAAATGAAAAGAGTTTTATTATCGCTCGCAGCATGCGCGGTGGTTGCCGTTGCAGGAGTCAATGAAATAACGCCTGTGGTCGGCGGAGTTCATCAGTTAGATGCTGATAAATTTGACGATCATCTTACTTACGGCATTAGAGTCGGTCTTGGATTTAGTAAGGTTATAGATCAGGTAGAGTTTGGATATGATTATTCAAAAGATGTAGAATTTTACGGTGGAGAAAGTACTGATATAAATAGATTATATTTAAACATTATCAAAGATTTTCAAGTCGGTTCGAACAGTAAAACTTCTATTTATGGACTTTTGGGTCTTGGACATGAAGATATTGCCAATGAAGCACTTGATAAAGAGGGCGGCTTTTTCGGGCAATATGGACTTGGATTTAAGTTTTACCCCTATAAGGATTTTGCGGTAAGAGCGGAAATAAGGCATGCGCTTAAATTTAAAAGCGAGGCTTCGGACAATATGTTTTATACGCTGGGCTTTAGCATCCCATTTGGCGGCAAAGAAGAGCAGCCTGTTATTCAAAATACAGTTGAGCCCGAAACTGTCGTCGTAACCCCCCCAACTTTAAAAGAGATATATGTGGAAGAGAACAATACGGAAACAATTGAAACAGTAGTAACCGTAGAAACAAATGAAACAAATGAAACGGTAGAACCAGAAATAGTAATCATTACTACCGAAGAGACGCCTGTAATAGAAGCTACACCTCCTGCACAACAAGTCGTACCGCAGGAAAAAAGAACAGAAGTGGAAGAGACCATACTTAAAGCGATGGCGCTTAGCATTCCAAATTTTGACCCTGCCTTGACAAATACTCACAGATATTTCAACTTTGATTTTGACAGTGTAAGAATTTTAGAAAAAGATGCCGGAGTTGCTAATGCAATTGCGAAAGATTTGGACAATTTTGAAAATGTAATAGTAAAAACCGAAGGACATACAGACGCGGTAGGAAGCAAATGGTACAACCTTAAACTTTCTCAAAAAAGAGCAAATGTTGTCAAAAATGAGTTAATTAAAAGCGGTATCTCTCCAAGTCAAATAGACACGGATGGATACGGTTTGGAACAGCCTGTTAAAACGAACGCTACCGAAGAGGGAAGAGCGGCGAACAGAAGAGTTGAAGTATTATTTGCGGCTCCTGTGGCATATTTTGACTTTGATAGCGCAGAATTGAAAAACGAAAGCGTAAAAGCTGTTAAATTAATAGCTGATAAACTTGAAGGTTTTGATAGTATTAAAGTCAGAACCGAAGGACATACGGACGCGCTTGGCAGTAAGTGGTACAATATCAAACTGTCTCAAAAGAGAGCAGTTGCTGTTAAAAATAAATTGGTTGAATACGGCATAACGGCAAGCAGAATAGAAACTAAAGCTTTTGGCGAAGATAAGCCTCTAAAAACGAACGCTACCGAAGAGGGAAGAGCGGCAAACAGAAGAGTAGATATACTGTTTATCAACCCAAATAAATAAATCTGATTTTAAGCGTGCAAAATAAGGTTTGCACGCTTAAATGTTTTACGCAATTTTTTATCGAAACGCTTACATATATTTTTAAGGAGAAAAAATGGGAAACGGTGAAGTGAAAATTAAAGAACCGCCTGTTCTTTTTGATAAGACGCAGGCTATTATAAAAGAGTTATCGGACATTTTTGACGCTCCTGTTATTGCGTATTGGAACAGTTTCAGAGGCGGCGTCTGCCAAAATGATGTAGTTGTGCTTTATGAGATATTGGAAAATATCGGCAAGCAGGATAAAATTTATCTTTTTATAAACAGTAACGGCGGGAATGGACAGTCGTCTTCAAGAATGATAAATCTTTTAAGGCAGCACGCCAGTAAAATCATAGCCATCGTTCCTTTGGAGTGCGCGTCTGCCGCAACCATGCTTGCTATCGGTGCAGACGAGATACAAATGGGTCCTTTGGCGTTTTTAACGGCTGTGGATACATCATTAACGCATGACTTATCGCCGCTTGACAGAGACAATAACCGCGTGAGCGTAAGTTTGGATGAGCTCAACAGAACAGTTAAATTATGGGAAAAACATGCTACAAAAAATGATACAGCCACAAATCCGTATCAATTTTTATTTGAACATGTGCATCCGCTTGTTATAGGCGCGGTAGATAGAGCGGAGAGTCTTTCCATAATGCTTTGCGAGGAGATTTTAACGACTCACATGAGCGATAAAGAGCTTGTTAAACAAATAGCAAATACTTTAAATTCAAAATATCCCTCTCATGCATATCCGATATTGTATGAAGAAGCTAAAAAAATAGGTTTAAGCGTAACGAGAATGTCAAAAGAGGTAAATACTTTGCTTTTGGATTTGCACCAAATATATTCGGAAATGGGACAAAGAGCTACTGTGGATTATGATGAAAAAAATTCTCACTCAAACGAAATTTTAAATATTCATGAGACTTCAAATAAGCAGATTTTTTATCAAAATGATAAAGACTGGTTTTACAGAGCCGAAGAGAGGCGGTGGATAACGCTGAACGACAATTCAAGCTGGCGCAGAATAGAAAAAGACGCCAAAGGAAAATTAGTAAAAAGCATTTTACATTTAGAGTAGCAGTTTATATTTTTGATTAGTATAGATAATTTACAAAATTTTATAAACGCAGATTTGTTTTTATTGTAGAGAGCAGAGCCGTAGATTTCATATTTACGGCTTGCTTTTTTATAGTCCAAAATTTATAACTATTCTTTCTTTTAACTCATGCATCAAATACATTTGAAATTCATTCTATAAAAAACCTCTTTTGCACTAATTTTTAATATAATAATCATAGTATTTATTTTTTATAAATTAAAATTTGCAAAGGAGTTTAGATGAGAAATCTATCAAAACTTTCAGCGCTGTTTATTCCATTTTAAGCAGTATTATTTTTACAGGCTGCACAAGCGGTTCTTCGGAAAACAAACAGTCAAATATCAATGCCGCAGTTCCTTCCATCATTTCCCAACCTCAAAGCGCAGAATACATACAAAATGTAGAAGCAGCGCCTTTAACTGTTGAAGCAAGCGTAGATGACAACGGAACACTCTCTTATCAGTGGTATTTTTCTAATGACAATATTACATGGATAGACATACGGAGGCTGTTAGCGCAGCTTACACTCCGCTTACCGATATTATATGAACGGTAATTATTATGTTAAGGTTACCAATATTAACAGCAATGCAGCAGGAATTAAAAGCGCATTTGTTAAGAGCAATACAGTAAGCGTTATAGTAAGACAGTATGGAGTAAATTTTTACGATGACAATCTTGATTTAATAAAAACCATAGGGGTTGACGCGGGGTTATACGACCTTTCGGATTTGCAAAGCGGTTATATATGGTATGCAGCAGAGTCAAATCTGCCGACAATAAGTTACAGCATAACGCAAAGCGCCAATTTTTACGCTCTTCCCGATGTTCATGAAATACAAAATGAAACGCAATTGTATAACATCAGAAATGATTTAAACGGCAATTATATTCTTATAAATAACATTTCATTAACAAACGAAACTTTGAATGAAACAAGCGGTTGGAATCCTATTGGTGATAGCAACAATCCATTTACAGGTATTTTGAACGGCAACAAGCATAAGGTTACAGATTTGTTTATAAACAATACCATAAAAGCGCATGTTGGCTTTTTCGGTTATATTTACGGAGGAACAGTTAAAAACCTTGGGATAGAGGCATCCGAAAAAGGGGTGGCAGAATATTCCTCAAATATGGGTACCAATCGTGATGTGGGATATATTGCAGGGTATATTAGTAACGGCGTTATAACTAATTGTTATTCAATGGGAAATATAGTGTCGGGTAGGGGAACTGTCCATATAGGAGGCATAGCGGGAGGAGTTGAAAATACTGTCATAAGCAACTGTTATACCGCAGGAGATATAACGATAACGGGAGATTGGGCGGCGGGCAGAATAACTGCATATGCAGGAAACAGCACTATAAACAACTGCTATTCTACTAAAAATATAACGATAACAGAAGGAAACCAGATGTATGCAGGCGGCACATTTATAAACAACTGCTACTCAATTGGGAATATATCGGCATCAGGGGGTATGATTGTAGGCGGAATATTAGGACATAATGAAAACAGTATAAGTACGATAAGCAATTGCGCCGCTATAAATAAGAATATATCAGGCGGCAGCGGAAACAGAATATTTGGAGAAGAACCGTCAATTACAGCTTTGATCAATAATTTTGCCGACTCCGATATGCTGGTAAATAAAGAAACTGTTAGCGACAGCAATGTCAACAGAATAGGCAAAACTCTTGCGGAGTTTCAAAGTAAATCCATCTATGAAAACGCCGTAAACGGCGATAGTCTTGGCGGACTTGGGTGGAAATTCGGAAATGATGATGATAATCCATGGGTCTGGGGCGCATTTGATGATTACTTGTATCCAACATTATATTATCAGACGCAAAGACCGTAACAAAGCGTGCAAGCTGAAATTACAAAAGCTTGCGGCTTGCATGAAAAGCGTTAAGTTAAAAGTGGGAAAGCTCAACTCAAAGACTTTGATATTTTGCGGCTGTTACAAAAAAATGCCAATTTGCTTTTATATCGCTTAAATTCAGCGTTATTAAAGCAAAAAAGTCTTTTTGAAGTCTCTTTGAAAAAATATTTTAAATTTTATACTATATTTTTTGACATAGAAAATATTCAATTTAAAAATATTAATTTAAACTTAAATCACTTATAGGAAGCTGAATTTAAAAAAACTTTTATGCAAAACCCTATTTCCGCTACTAAAAAAATATGCTATAATACTTTTTGTAAGGAGTAAAAAATGAAACTGTTCAATCTTTTTAAGAGTATGTTGTTGTTTTATGTTATTGACCCAAGTAAAAATAAGTCCACTGACTTGTTTGGAGAATACGAAGAAGATGAAGAAGTCAAAAAATCTTTTCTTAGAGACTTTTACGAAGAAGAACGCAAAAAACTTTTACTTTCATATCTTGATGAAAAAGATAATAAAAAAGCTATTAAGCGCGCCAATAAAGCATTGGGCGAAAGCGCTAAATTTGTAGACGATGATGTAAAAATATCCATTGGCAAATGGTTAGATACTTAGCAATTTTTATGGTCTTTTTTATGGTACTTTTTATTTTTTTATCAATACAAATACCACAAACAAGGCACTTTTAAATATAATCCAATTCCGCCCCTGACCACCATTTTATAAATCCCCATAAGTCCCAATAAGTTCAGAAACTCCCTTCAAATCGCTGTTTTAAGCTTTTATCGTGTCCCGATAAGTTCCGATAAATCCCGATGCGTCCCAACTTTTTTATGGTCTTTTTTATGGTCTTATGGTACAATAATTCTACTGAGACCATAAAAAAGAATTACTATGCCTAAAACAGCCAAGCCCTTAAGCGATGCCCAGATAAAAAACGCCAAGCCGAAAACAAAAGATTATAAGTTATCAGACGGCTATGGATTGATCCTGTTAGTTAAAACAACAGGCGCTAAATACTGGAGATATATGCTATAATTTCTCTATCTTAAGAGGATAAATATAAAAAATAACAAAGAAATACTTGCATTGTTTAGAATTTTTGTATGTCTCTTTGGTACGACCATTGTTTTTTTATTGTACATAACATATTGCTGTTTATATGTAAGGGTCGTTGGGACTGTTATAAGCTTGTTCCTGCGCACGGTTTTATCCTTCCGATAGCGTTAATGTTATATATCACATGGACAAGCATGAAAATATATAAAGAGGGTGTAATTGCAATTACTGATATGATATTTGGTACGATTGCTTTTTTAGCAATAGTGGTTTTTTACATTGTATTGTAGTATAGTGCCTTACTTTTTTTAAAGGTACAAATTGCATTTGTTTTTTTATAATATTATGTTTGCTTATTTTCTTGGGTTGTAAGACAACTGGGTTTTAGTGGTTTTCCCCGTTGTTTGTCCTGCTGTCCTGCTCCTTTCTTGTGTGTTGCAAATACACTCACCACTGGATGCGCCAGCTTTGCCACTTTGAAAGTGAAGCGGTTTACCGCTAACAATACGGTATTATATCATTTTTTTACAAAAGAATTTATTATAAAGTCAAATATTTTTTATGGTACTTTTCTGTATATTCTATTGTAGAGATACGATAAAACCGATATTTTCAATATAATCCAATTCTCCCCATGAATAGCTCATTCTCTGAATTACCACGCTTTTTTTACAACAAGCAAAACGCACGCATTCTCCTCTGTCATTGCGAGCGCGGTAATTCATAATTTATAACAGTAAAAATACCATTATTATGAAGACAATCACTTTTTTATTTTCATAATTGTGGATTGCTTCGTCGTTCCTCCTTGCAATGACAATTTTTTTTCGTCATTGCGAGGAGTACGGAGATTATAAATGCAATAGAACAAGAATGAAATTCCGCCCCCCCCTTTTTTTTGTCATTGTGAAACGTAAGGTATCGCAGCAATCCATAATCTATAATAATAAAAAATTATCATCAAAAGCAAACAACATTTTTTATTTATATATCCAAATTGTTTTATATTATT
>JAISNU010000093.1 GCA_031276075.1 Campylobacteraceae bacterium | reverse complement strand
GTTCAAAGACGGCTCAAAACAGCAAGGCGGGACAGTATTTGTTCGTATGATTTCAATACGGCTTAGCCGCTGCTTTCCGTCAAAGCATGCGATTTCTCTTACTCTCCGCCAAAAAGCATTTTCAGCGCGTTTGGTTCAAGAGCTTTGCCGCCCTCTTTTTTCTCTTCTACAAGTTCTATTTCGTATCCTGTGAGCATGGACGCCAAACGGATATTGATGCCGTTTTTGCCGATAGCTTTTGACTTTTGTTCGCTGTTTAGCGTAACTACGGCTTTGGAGTTTTCTATTTTCACGCTTGATATGACGGCAGGGCTTAACGCGCGCGCGATGAAAATTTCAGGTATGGTGGAGTACTCCATACAGTCTATATTTTCATTATGCAGTTCTTTGCTGACGGCATTTATTCGTACGCCTTTTGTGCCGACGGTTGCGCCGACAGCATCAACATTCGGGTGAAGAGAAGCAACGGCAAGTTTGGCTCTGTCGCCCGGTATTCGCGCACTCTTTTGAACGATAATCGCGCCGTCTTTAATCTCCGGCACTTCAAGCTCCAAAAGCGCTTCTAAAAATTTCGGACTGGTGCGCGAAAGTTCCACAGTTATCCTTTTGGATTTGTCTATAAACACTTTTCTAATTACGCTTTTTATGACATTTCCGACTTTGAATTTTTCGCCTTTGATGCGGTTTTTGCGAGGTAAAACGCATCTTATCTCGTCTATGTCTATATATGTATTTTCGTCTTTATCCACGCTTGTAACCATTCCATGTACGCATTTTCCGACTCTGTTTTTATATTTTTCAAATATCTGCTGCTCCAAAAGTCTCTGGATATGATATTCAAGTTCCCTTTGCAAAGTGGCGGCGGCGGTGCGCCCGAGATTATCAAGAGGCAGTTCATATCTTAACTCATCTCCTATTTCCACAAGTGGGTCAATCTTTTTAGCTTCTTTTACGGATATATAACTCTCCTCATTGTCTGACAATCTCTCATCATCATTCGGAACGACAAGCACTTTTTGAAAAAGCTGTAAAACTTTTCTCTTTTCGTCTATCTGCGTTTCGTACTCGTATGTTTCACCGTAAATTCTTTTAGCTGTTTTATTTAATGACAGCTTTACAGTCTCCTTGACATCGTTAAGAGCAAGCCCTTTTTCGTTTGCGATTGACTCTATAATGTCCATAACTCTTTCCATGTTATATACCCTGCCTTTTAGTTTTTTGCAATGAAAAAATGGATTTTATAATTGCGAAGAGCGCATATTGTACCAAAATGAGCTTTTAAATTACTTTAAAGGCTCTTTTATACAAATGTGGATATACTTGTAACTTTTTATGTTTAGGGGATAAAATGGAACTAAAATTAGTAAGAACAAGTTTAAACGAAAAACCCAAGACCATAGAATTGGGAAAAATTGAAGAGGCTATTGCAAAAGAGGGCGGACAGATATTTTACTTTGACAAAGATAATTCTCACAAGAATTTGGTGAAATTTGTAGAATATTTTGAAGCAAAAGATTTCAGCGTATATTTGCGTCAAGTCAAATACGGTCTTAACGAACAAGATTACATGTACGAGGTGCATATACTCTAAAACGGTTTTAAATGGCAAAAAAACTTTTTATAGAAACGCTCGGATGCGCCATGAATGTGAGGGATTCGGAACACATGATAGCCGAATTAAATCGCATTGAGCGCTACGATTTGACGCAAGACGAGAGTGAAGCCGACCTCATTATCATAAATACTTGCAGTGTCAGAGAAAAACCGGTAAACAAACTCTTTTCCGAAATAGGACAATTTGTAAAACATAAAAAAAAGAGCGCGAAAATAGGCGTTTGCGGCTGTACAGCAAGCCATTTGGGAGAAGAGATATTTAAAAGAGCGCCTGATGTGAGTTTTGTTTTAGGCGCAAGAAATGTTTCCAAAATCACTCAAGCCGTAAATTCCGAAAAATTTTTAGACGTCAATATCAATTACGATGAAAGCGCGTATGCATTCGGCGAATTTCGTCAAAATCCATACAAAGCTTACATCAATATTTCCATAGGCTGTGATAAAAAATGCGCTTTTTGTATCGTGCCTCACACAAGGGGCGAAGAGATTTCAGTGCCGCATGAGTTGATTTTAAAAGAAGCCGAGAAGGCGGCAAAGAGCGGCGCAAAAGAGATTTTTTTGCTTGGGCAGAATGTAAATAATTATGGTAGAAGATTAAGCGGGGGTAAAAAAGAGGAATTTAACTTTTCGCAGCTTTTAACGCAGATAAGTAAAATTGACGATGTTGAGAGGATTCGCTTTACTTCGCCGCACCCTTTGCACATGGACGATGAATTTTTGGAAGTTTTCTCTTCCAATCCCAAGATTTGTAAATCTATGCATATGCCGCTTCAAAGCGGTTCGACCGCTATACTTAAAGCCATGAAAAGAGGATACACTAAAGAGTGGTTTTTAGAGCGCGCCAAAAGACTTCGCGCTTTTGCGCCGCAAACTTCTATCAGTACCGATATCATAGTGGCATTTCCCGGCGAGAGCGAGAGAGATTTTATGGATACGATGGATGTTATGGAAGAGGTGAGATTTGAACAGATATTTTCTTTTAAATACTCCGCCCGCCCGCTTACTGCCGCCGCGCAAATGACAAATACGCTTGATGATAAAACGGCTTCGGCGCGGCTGAAAATGCTGCAAGAGCGGCATGCGGCTATACTTGATGAGATGACGCCAAGTTATGCGGATAAAATTTTTGAAGTATATTTTGAAGAGTTAAGAGACAACGGTTTTGCAGCAGGCAGGACGACTCAAAACAACACAGTTTGCGTCAAGGGCGGCAAAGAACTTTTAGGTAAGATAAAAAGCGTTAAAATAACGCAGCCTCAAAGATTGATTTTGTATGGACAAGTCATATGAAAAGCAAAATTTTGAAAAAGATAGCGCATAAAATCTCGCCGTTTTTTATAAGTTTGATACAACACTTTTTATATATCACATGCAAAAAGGTATATGAATTGCCAAAAGGCGAAATCCCCGCTCCTGCCATTTGGGTTTGCTGGCACGGACAGCTTTTGATGGGTCCGTATATTTATCGCAAATTGCGTCCGACGGCGCAAGCCAGCGTAATAGTGAGCGAACACACGCACGGGGATATTGCGATAAAAGCGTCAAAAAGGTTTAATTTTAACTATATCCGCGGCAGCAGCAGAAAAGGGGCGGTGAGAGCGCTTGTTCAAGCTATGAATGCGCTTAAAAAAAACGAAGATGTCGGCATAACGCCTGATGGTCCTGTGGGTCCTGTTTACTCTATATCGGACGGCGTAAGTACGCTTGCTTTTAAATGCGGTGTTCCCGTGATTGCTTTTGGTTACTTTTTAGATTCGTTTTGGCAGCTTAAAAGCTGGGATAAAGCAAAGGTGCCTAAGCCTTTCTCTACGATAACTTACAGAATCAGCAGACCTCTTGATTTAAACGGTTTGACCAAAGAAGAGGCAAACGAAAAAGTAAAAAATGCGCTTATGAAGTGCATAAGTTAAATTGCTGCATCAATTTGAAAATTGCCCAAAAACGCACAGCCGTAAGCGCTTGTATTAAGTTGTGAAATTCGTACCAATCCATCTCATGCGCTCTTTGCGCAATAGAACTTCCCATTTGTCTATATTTGATTTTATAGTGTTTCTGCCGTCATTGCAAAAGCTGCCTTGCGAAGCAGAAACCAATTTTTCCGTCATGCAAGCTGATGAAGTGTCGCGGCAATTCATCTCTTAAAATTTTGTAATATTATTAGTCTGTTTTTATCTTTATATATCCGAATAATTTTATAATTCATATATTGTTCTGGATTGCTTCGTTGCTGCACTCCTCGCAATGACGGAGGAGGGAATTTACGCGCTCTCATGCAACGGCTTGCAATGACGGAGAGGCGTGAGATCTCAGGATTGTCAAAAACAGTTGAATATTTCAGCTTGAATCATAGTTATTATTTTTTTAAATCATAAAGTTTGCAATATTTTATAAAAATGAAACGCAACAACTGTGAAAAAAGCCAAAACCATTTTCGCATCATCTACTAAAAATAGACCGAGAAACCTGCTTGCACGGTATTGTGAAATTCATACCAATCCATCTCATACGCTTTTCGCGCGATAGAGCTTCCATTTTGCCTGTATGTAATTTTATAGTGATCCCACCGCGGCACATAAGCGATATTTATCGCGAAATATTTTGATATGTCAAATTCAACTCCAAATTTCAACGAAACACTTTTAAATTCCGTATTGTCGTCAAAATATATCATAGAGGGTGCGCCTCCGTTTACCGCCGCAATCGTAACATTTTTCTCATCAAACACATCATCGCCGAGTCCGATTTTTTCATCAAATCCCAAAACAAGCGACAAGGGAACGCTTTTGGAAGGTTTATATCTGCCTTCAAAGCCCCAGCCGACGCCGTATTGGTCTCCAATCCACAAAGAGCCGTAACCCTTCAAGCCGCCTCTATCGCCCTGTGCGTAAAGCCCAATATCAAACTCTTTGATGCTTTTACGCTCTCCTGTGAGCTCTTTGGCACTTTGTGTTTTGCCTATCATTTTATCTTTGCCGTCTATAAAACCAAAAGCCGTTTGTATATAAAAGCCACTTTTTGTACCGTTGTTTGCGGCATATAACTCTTTGCTTAATGCAAATATAAAAATTAAAAAAACTACTTTTTTCATTTGACTGCCTTTTTAAAAAGTTGGGTCTATTTTATTCTTATACATGTAAACTCTTATATGCTGCGGGATTTTGGCTTTGCGGCAAAGCTCTTTAAATTCTTTATTCATGGCGGCGTTTTGCAGATACGGCGCGATAAAGACATATTTATCGTTTTTGCCGACGGCGATTTTGCCGCTCACAACGCAGCTTTTTTGCGCAGCTATTTCGTCTTGCTGATTTTTAGTTAAAACGATTTTGAAAAACTTTGCGATTTTTACGATAAGCCTCATCTCGTTTTCACTTCTTTCAAAAATATAAAGCGAATTTATCTTTTGATACTCATGCGGCAAAAGTCTTTTTTTATCCTCTTCCAACGCTTTGAAGCTGCGCAAAATCCCCTCTTTATACTCTTTTAAAAGCGGTTCGCTGAAATATTTGCGGAAGCGGTTTCGTTCAAATTTTTCGTCAAAATTGCTTTCATCTATAAAATATTTATATCCGTTTTTTGTCAAAAATTCCAGTAATTCATCTTTTGTGTGCCAAATCAAAGGGCGTACCACCATAAAACCGTCTCTTTGTTCTACCTGCGAAAAGCCGCAAAGCTCCGCTGCGCCGGCTCCTCTGACAAGCCGCATGAAAAACCACTCCAATTTATCTCCCAAATGGTGCGCGCTTAAAAGCGTCTTGTATCCTTCGCTTTTGATGATTTCGTGGAAAAACTCGTATCTTACGGTTCTGGCATTTGCCTCAAAATTTGCGCTTTTTAGTTTCACGCTTTTTATAAAAATAAGTTTGTTATATTTTTGCGCCAAATGCCTCGCGAAATCCTCCTCAATCTTTGAGCCGCTTCTTGTATTGTAATTTACTATCGCGATGTCAAAAGGTATGTTTTTTTGCGCCAGCATGTAAAAAAGTGCGGACGAATCCACTCCGCCTGAAAATGCAAGGAGATTTTTCGTCTGTTTTAAACTTTCCCAAATATCAGATGAGTTTTGTAACTGTTGCAATTAATCTATCCCCTGCAAGCTCCGTTATCAAAGCTTCAACCGTATCGCCTGTTTTTAAGCCTGAAACCTCGCTTTCATTTATCAAAACTTCGCCGTCGATTTCGCCGATACACTCAACTTTTCGGGCTCCGAGCAAAAGTTCATGTTCGCCGCTCTCTCCTTCTATCACAAGCGTAACTTTTTTACCAATTTGCATTTTTAAACGGTTTGTTATGCTCTCATGTACGGCTTTTTCAAGCTTTTTTATTCTGGCGTTGAGTATCTTTTTGCTTATTTTTTCGTCCATATCAAAAGCCGCTGTGCCTTCCTCGTCGGAATAGGCAAAGATATTTACCCTGTCAAATTCAAACTCTTCGGCAAAACTCAAAAGATGCTCAAACTCTTCGCCGCTCTCTTTGGGGTGTCCTGCGATAAAACTTGTGCGCACAAACGAATTTGGCGCGCTTCTCATGAGGTTTAACTGCTCTTTGATGCGTTTTGAATCAGCCCCTCTTTTCATTCTTTTTAACATATTATCGTCAATATGCTGGATGGGCATATCAAAGTAGTTATGAAAAATATCCGAAGCTATAATACGCGAAATCAAAGCGTTTGAAGTTGTTGCGGGATACAGATATAAAATCCGCGCGCTCTTTACGCCTTCAATCTTTTCAACCGCGTCAATCAGCAAAATAAGCCCGTCGTCTATCTTTTTATCCCTCAAATACGAGCTGCTATCCTGCGATATAAAGCTAAAATCCCAAATGCCCTGCCTTGTAAGGTTTTCCACCTCTTTTGCTATACTCTCAATCCCGCGCGATTTCAGCCTTCCTTTAAAGCTTGGTATAGCGCAAAAGCTGCATTTTTGGTTACAGCCTTCGGAGATTTTTATATAAGCGTGCGTATTTGAACCTGTGATTATTCTCTCTTCGCCGTTTATCAAATAAGTCTCTTTTGAAAAGCGGCTTTTTCGCTCCTCCACGATATCGTCTATATGGTCATAATCCCCGACGCCCGTGAATATATCAACTTCGGGCAGCTCTTTTATCAGCTGCTCTTTATACCGTTCGCTCAAACAGCCGCTTACAACTAAAAGCGAATCTTTTTTTCTCTGCTCATGCAGCGAAAATATCGTTCTTAAACTCTCCTCTTTTGCCGCTCCTATAAATCCGCATGTATTTACGATAAGCACATCCGCTTCGTTTGCATTATCTGTTAGCGCATAAGATTTGAGTCGTCCTAACATAACTTCGCTGTCTATGAGATTTTTATTGCAGCCAAGAGAGATGAGGTGGAGTTTTTTATTTATATCCATAGGTTATCTATAAGCCTCGTATTTCCGACATATGCCGCTATCAGTAAAATAGTCTCTTTGACGGTAATTTTCTCTTTTACTTCAAAATCGCGCGAAAGAGCTTTCGCATAATCCACTCTTAAATCCTTCAAAGATTCCAGCATGATAAGTTCTATATTTTTCGCGTCCCTCTCGCCCTTCATGATAGCTTGAGAAGCGTTTTTAAGCGCTATGCTAAGAGATAAAGCCTGCTCTTTTTCTTTTGCGCTTAAAAATACATTCCGCGAAGAGAGCGCCAAACCGTCGCTTTCCCGCACTATGTCGCAAGGGATTATATTGATATTTAAAAAAAGAGTTTTTACCATATTTTGTATAAGATACAGCTGCTGCGCATCTTTTTTACCAAAATAGGCGTTTGTCGGGCGCGCGAGGTTAAAAAGCTTCAAAACCACTCTTAAAACTCCGTCAAAATGCCCCGGTCTGCTGCCGCCTTCCAATATATACGAAAGATTTCTCGGAGCCAAAATCTCGGGTTCTATATCGGTATATATCTCCTCGCATGCGGGCGTAAAAAGTATATCAACGCCTGCTATCGTACAGATTTTGATATCGGCTTCCTCGCGGCGCGGATATTTTTCATAATCCTCGTTTGGTAAAAACTGCGTTGGATTTACAAAGCTGGAGACGATGACCGCATCGTTTTGTATCCTCGCCTGTCTTATCAAAGAAAGATGTCCGTTATGCATGGCGCCCATCGTAGGCACTAAGCCGACGCTTCCTTTTAACTCTTCTCTGAGGGCTTTCAACTCTTTTATCGTTGATACTATTTTCATTTTAGCTGCTTTTCTGTAAAATCTTTTTTTAAAAAGTTGATTATATCAAAATTTACGGAGTTAGCTTGGATAGTTACGAATATACGGAGTTATTGAAAAAACTTTCGGTCAAAATAGATAATATCGCAAAGATAGTAAAAACGGACGAGCTTTTAAAAAGACTAAAAGAGATAGAAGCGATAGAGCAAAATCCAGATTTTTGGGGAGACGCCAAAAATGCGGGAACGCTTGCAAAAGAGAAAACCAAACTTACAAATATTTACAAAAAATATGAAGATGCCAAAAATGCTGTAAACGATGCAAAAGCTTTATGGGATATGGCAAACGACGAGAATGACGAAAGTACCTTAAACGCTCTCATGGAGGATGCTCCCATGCTTGAAGACATAATAACAACTCTTGAAATATCCATGATGCTTGGCGGCGAACATGACGGCGCAAATGCGATAGTAAGCATACATCCGGGCGCTGGCGGGACGGAGTCGCAGGATTGGGCGAGTATGCTTTACCGCATGTATCTTAGATGGAGCGAACGCATGGGGTACAAAGTGGAGATATTTGATTATCAGGAGGGCGAGGAAGCGGGGCTTAAAGATGTAAGTTTTCTGGTAAAAGGCGAAAATGCGTACGGTTATCTGAAAGCAGAAAACGGCATTCACAGGCTTGTCAGGATAAGCCCGTTTGACGCGAACGCCAAAAGACACACCTCTTTTAGCTCCGTCATGGTAAGTCCGGAAATTGACGACGATATAGATATACAGATAGAAGAGAAAGATATCAGGGTTGATACATACAGGGCAAGCGGCGCAGGCGGACAGCATATCAATAAAACGGAAAGCGCGATTAGGATTACGCACATTCCTACAAATATCGTAGTGCAGTGCCAAAACGACAGAAGCCAGCATAAAAACAGAGCAAGCGCAATGAAAATGTTAAAATCCAGACTTTACGAATTGGAGCTTGAAAAACAGCAGGCGGTAAAAGACGGAGTTGTGAAAAGCGACATCGGATGGGGGCATCAGATAAGAAGCTATGTATTGGCGCCGTATCAGCAGGTAAAGGACGCCAGAAGCGGTATAGCTTATTCGCAGGTGGAGGCTATATTGGACGGCGATATAACGAAAATCATTGAAGGCGTTTTAATCTCAACGCAAAGTTAATAAGAAGGGAATATGGTCATGACGCAAGAGGCGTTTTTGACGCAGCTTGGATACAGTGTAACGGATTCGCTGTTGAGGCAGCTTGAAAGAGTAGAAGGCAATACGCCGAAGTTTGATATGATATCAAACCGCATCATCGCGCTAAACGACAATCTCAAACATTACGGTTCGTTTGTCGCGCTCTCTAATTCTTACGATTTTTTGAAGATAAAAAATCAATCAAGCGGTGAATTATTGACACAAGTTAATGAAATTATAAACTCTTGGGCAAAAAAATACAAAATAGAGCTTGAAAAAGTGCAGGGCAAAGAGAC
>JAISNU010000046.1 GCA_031276075.1 Campylobacteraceae bacterium | reverse complement strand
AAGCAGACTAAAAACAAAAGATAAATTCTACTGCTAAAAAATTAAAAATTCAAGAGTTTAACGCCTGCGCGCAAAGATATTGGACTTAATCGGCGATATTTTGAAAGTCTCGGCGCATTTATGAAACGCGACATGCTGTCATACAAGCTGACAATTTGGTATCTGCTGTAATATGCGGTAAAAATTTTTGCGTAAAATTGCAATCTTAAAACCTCTCTTCTGTTTTGTTACAATTAACAAAAATGCAGTCTTTACAGTACGAATAAAAACTTTAAGCGGCATAAAAATATACGGGAGTTCATGATAGAAAGTAAATTTTATAATCAAAAATACCAAAGGGTAAATTTTTCCATTTTTTATAACAAAAAGTACACATTCAAATATTCTAATAGCAAAATATGCGCAATTAATCATCATAGTAATTCTCAAAGCTCATAACTTTTAGAAATCTTTTGTCCGCATATGAAGGACTGTTTTCGTGCTGCCAACGATAAATTTATGAAGCAAACAATGCGTAAAAAAATAAAGAGTTTTTATGTAAAGCGATGTTTGCAAAGCAAGCGGTAATGATAATATATTTTGTCATTGCCATGTGCGATACAAACGCAAAAATGGCAATATTCTCCATCATTGCGAAGAGTGCGAAGTTTGGTATAACCCATATATTTGGTGCAAAGAATTAAAATTGCTCCGTCATTGCGCGAGGCAGAGGAATGGAAATTAAAATAGGCAGCCCAAACCGCAGAAATGACAATATCTTCCGTCATTGCGAGCCGCTTGCGACGCGGCAATCTATGCTTTACAATAACAAAAAAGTATTATTAAAATAAATAAAGCTGCTTTTATTTGTATGTTTGGATTGTTTTTTGTTGTTTTTCTGGATTGCTACGACACTTCGTGCCTTGCAATGATGGAAAAAGACTAAAAAGAGAATGGATTGCTTCCTGCTTAGCAAGTTCACAATGACGAAAGAAAAAACATTGCTTTGCTTCATCTCTTTTGTTTTATTATTTTTTTAGATTGCTTCGTCGTACTTCGCCCTCCTCGCAATGACAGGGGGGGGACGAAAAAGACAAAAATAATAAACTATGATACAAATAAATAATGGATTGCCGCGGCACCTCGTGTCTCGCAATGACGAATTTTGCAGATAATGACACCGTTTTCTGTCATTGCGAGGAGTGCGAAGTACGACGAAGCAATCCATACTACGAATGAGAAAAAAGTGATTTTTTCTACAACGATAGTCTTTTTGCTATTGTTCTTTCTGGATTGCCACGCTTCGCTCGCAATGACGGAGGAGGATAAGAATATATGTCATTACCATAAAAAAAGAGTGTGCCGTCATTTTTATGTTCACTTAAAGGAATATAAAAATATATGCTGTTCCTATAACCAAACAACAAACTGACAAAGTAAGTTTGTTGTTTGAGAGTGATAGAAAAAAGAATTGTCGCTTTTTTTCGCGATAAACATTTTGCGTGGACGCCGCGTCAAGCATTTCTTGAAGCTTTCGTTCTCGCTCTTCGTTTTCAATCTCTTTCGCGCTTTTTTCGCGCACGGCGATTTTACATTTGTTCATTTTTATCATTTTTTTATTGCGGGCGTCTCTTTTTTTGCGCTTTCAGCCCGCTTAAAGTAAAGAAAAAATTAGGTTATATTACTTCAAGCAATTAGCATGTGCGCCCGCTAAATTTACTTAAATCACAAGATAAGCGTTAGGTAAAATTCTCTTATTTTGCAACTTATTTTCAGTTTCAGTCCGCGTTTACCTCGCGGGCTTTTAGCTTTATATTACACTTCTTTTCTCCGTTTTTAAGGGAGTGATTTAATAAATATGAGCAGCACAAATGATTAAATTCAAACAGCTGTAATTTTAAAAGATTTTGCAAAATGAAAACTTTGCCGCACTTTTTGAAGTACTAACAACCGCACGGCTGTTAGTACATTTATAAGATGAAAAATATTTTATACAGTTATATTTTGTTTTAAAAAATACTCTTCCATAGCCTCCGCTACGCGTTTTGAGAAACTAACAGCTTCTACAACCGTTCTGGCGCCCGTTACCACATCGCCTGACGCAAAAACGCCCTCTTTGGTTGTCCTGCCGCTCTCGTCCGTTACAAGCAAGCCGTTATCTTTGACTTCAATACCTTTATTGTTTTTGACTATCAAATCGCGCGGCGCCTGCGAAACAGCCACAAAAATAGAGTCTGCCTCCGCGAAGCCTTCCATTGCGCTTTCGTTTGTAGTGCGGTATTTGACGCCCTCCCTTGTAAGTTCTATCGGTTCTTTGAAAAAGTCAAATTTTACGCCGTCAATTTTCGCGCACTCTATCTCATGTTTTTCGGCGCTCATGTGCTCTTCATCTTTTCTGTACATCACAACCACTTCGCGCACACCGTGTCTTACGGCTGTTCTTGCCACATCCATGGCGACATTTCCCGCGCCTAACACTATGACTTTATTGCCCAAGCTGTAAACTTCGGGATTTTTCAGATAGTCAATCGCAAAGTGCACATTTCCAAGCGTTTCGCCTTTGATATTGAGCTTTCGCGGCGACCAAACGCCTGTGCCGATAAATACCGCGTCAAAACCGTCGCGCGAGAGTTCGTCAAGAGTTAAATTTTTACCTATCATGATATTGGGACGAATTACCACGCCAAGCTGTTGGAGTTTTTTTGAGAGCGTATCAAGGATTTGTTTATGCAGTCTAAATTCGGGTATGCCGTATCTTAAAACGCCGCCTATTTTATCGTTGCCTTCGTATATCGTTACGCCGTGTCCTTTTTTTGCCATGATAAAAGCAAGCGATATACCCGCAGGTCCGCTGCCAATAATAGCGATATTCTTGCCTGTGGAAGCAGGTTTTTCAAAATGGATTTTGTTGATGTAAAAATCCGAAATGTAATTTTCTATACTGCCCACACTTACAGGCGCGCCTTTTTTGTTAAGTACGCAGTGTCCTTCGCAGTGTTTCTCATGCGGACAGACGATGGAACAAACGACGGAGAGAGGATTGTTAGCAAAGAGCATTTCTCCCGCACTCTTGATGTCTCCAGCCAAAAAAAGTTTTATCATTTCAGGAATAGGCGTACTCACCGGACAGCCCTTTTGGCATGAGGGGCGTTTACAGCCAAGACAGGTTCTTGCATTATCTATAACATATTTATTCATAATAAACCTCGCTATTTTTTAAATAAAATTTTATATTATACACTTAAAATACAGTACCGTATCTAAAAAAAGAGTTTTTGTAGAATTTTTTTAAGTATATCAAACCGCTTTGTTGCTTTTTGATACTGTTATTGGTATAGGAGCTTATGAATTAAATCCTGCCGTTCATGTAAAGATTTTGCAAGATTGCTAAAACCTGATATCCCCCCATTTTTCATTGTCGTAAAATATAAATTCTTACTGCAAGCCAAAACAAACAAGTCGGTAAGCGCGCCAATATTTGTCTGAAATCTATCGAGTTTTTTGTTCATATGCAAAGGCTCTCCTTTAGTATCGGGAATATTTGTAACTATGTGAAGTGGGGGGGGGGGGGGGGGGCCGGGGCGGGGGGGGGGGGGGGGGGGGGGG
>JAISNU010000158.1 GCA_031276075.1 Campylobacteraceae bacterium | reverse complement strand
TCCTCGCAATGACAGGTAAAAACATTTATAATAATGAATGGATTACTTCGTCTCTACGCTCCTCGCAATAACAGAGGAGGGCGTCATTTTGTGTTTTTCCATCATTCTCATGCAGGCGCGGCAATCCATTTCTCCTTATATGTACTTGTGAAAAACAGGTATCCATTGCAAAATTATTCCCTTCCATCATTGCGAGGAGTATAGCAACGAAGCAATTCAGAAAAACAATCACAAATTGCAAAAATGTTCCTCTTTACTATTATAAAATACATCTCTTCGTCATTGCGAGCTGACGAAGTCAGCGCGGCAATTCAGACTTTATAATAATAAAAAAGGTGTCATTATAAAAAACAATCATTTTTTCTTATTTCATGATTATGGATTGCTTTGTTATTGCACTCCTTGCAATGACGGAATTAGCGGGAGAAAGAAATGGCTTTGTTTTTTATTATGGATTGCTTCGCCAATTTCATTGGCTCGCAATGACGGAGGAATGTATTTAAATTAAACTTATCAACCTTTTTAAAGCCGTCTTGTGCCTGCAAAATAAACAGAGTGATCATTACAAAAGAGAACAATTTTTGCTTTTTATTTGGTACAAAAAGTGCGGGGAGATATTTTGCTTTCCATTCTACTAAGAGCGATATAAAAACTTGTTATTCATACAGCTAAACATGGGTTTAAGAAAATAAATGATTGTTTAATTTTTCAGCAATTTTTTGTTTTCGGGGTTATTTAAAAGCGCCTGCAACGAACGCTCATAACTGCTCTGTTCGTTTCTTTGTTTTTGCACGGCAGGCAAAGTCGGCGATTTTTCTATTGCCATATTGATAAAAAGCGGACTGTTGTCTATAAAAATCTGCAATATCGCGCCTATCGGTACGCTTACAAGCGAAGCAAAATTATTCTCGCCAAATCCTGCTTCAAAGCGGAGCGCATCCTCCTCTATTCTGGCAGTAGAGAGCGTGTAGCCGCAAAGTTCAAAAACGCTCGCTTTTTGAAACAGTTTTATAATATCTTCGGGAAGCGGCGGGTTAAAACCTACGCGCGCGGTATTTGTTATTACAGAAAACGACATATTTTTTTTTAAAAGCAGCGAAAGTATATTGAAAAGCGCCTCATGTACACTCTTTACAAACTCCTTTTCCTCCAAAAAATCATGCAGCGTCATTACAACTCCTTAAACTCATCCACCATTTTTTTGATTTCGTTAATACCTGTATTCCAAAACTTTTCATCTTCTATGTCAAATCCGAAAATAGACACAAGTTCTTTTGGACTTTTGCTTCCGCCTGCGGATAAAAATTCAATATATTTTTGTTTGAAACTGCCCGTTTTATCGCTTTTATAAAGTCCGAACAGAGCCAAAACCAGCAGCTGTCCGTAAGCGTATGCATAACAATAAAACGGCGTATGGATAAAATGCGGAATATAACTCCACCAAATCTCATAATTTTTTGTAAGCTCAACGCTTTTGCCGAACATTTTGCGGCTCTCTTGAATCCATATTTTATTAAATTCGTCAAGCGAAAGTTCATCCTCTTTTGCATGTACGGCGCGCTCAAATGTCGTGAAATTTATTTGCCGATAAAGCGTAGCGAAAATATCTTCCAACTTTGACGAAAGCATCGCGCGTTTGGCTTTTTTATCGGCGCGCTTTTTCATTTCGTCAAAAACAAGCATTTCGGCAAATACGGACGCTGTTTCAGCAGTCGTAAGCGGAGTATCACTCAAAAGATAGCCGACATTCCGCGAAAGATATTGATGTATTGCATGTCCCAATTCATGCGCAAGAGTAAACAAATCGCGCCTTTGGTTTGTGTGGTTTAAAAGTATATACGGATGCACATCTACAACCGCAGAGTGCGAAAATGCTCCGCCTCTTTTTGACAGTTTCGGATAGACATCTATCCATCCCTCAGCGAAAGCCTGCTTTGCGATTTTGGCAAATATCGGCGAAAACGCTTCAAATGTATTTAAGACAATCTCTTGAGATTTTTCGTAGGTAAATATTTCGCCCTTGTCTTCTATCGGCGCATACCTGTCATAATCGTAAAGTTTGTCAAATCCCAATATCTGACGCTTTTTATCATAATATTCATGCGAAAGTCCAAAACTTTCCTGTGCGGCGCAAAGGAGCGCATCGACGCTTTTTTGGGATATTTTGTTCTCTTTGTGGCGGTGTTCTTCCGCACTTTTATAATCTCTTATTTCACACTCCGTTTTCAAGTCGCGCCTTATCATATTGAAGATAAAGCCTAAAAGTTTTTGATGTTTTTTTAACTCTTGCGTAAACGCCTCTGCCGCGTTTTTGCGAGTGTCTCTATCTTTGTCATGAAGCAGGCTTAATATCTGTTCTTCGGAGAGTTTTTTGCCTTTGTATGTAAATTTTAAATTGCTGAAATGCTCGTCAAAAAGGCGTGCAAACGCATCGGCGCCGGTCTGCTCTTTTTTTAAAAGAACGCTTTCGGTATTCAAGCTCAATTGATGCGGTTTTTCTTTTGCAAGCTCTTTGAAAAAATAGGCGTATTTTCCGCTTGAAGCAGTAAATGTTTTTTGAATTTTAGAGCTTAATTTGTTAAATTCCAACTCAAAAAAGATGAGATATTCGCCAAAAGAGGCGTAAATATTTTGATATTTGGCGTAAAATGCGCCGTTATTGGAGTCTTGTGCAAATTTTAAAGATGCGTATGAGATTATGCGTCCAAGCATTTGCGAAATGCTTTCATATTCACGAACGCATGCATTAAATTCGGACGCGCTCAGGTTTTTTAGCCTGTTTTTGTAAGTTTTATTAAATCCCAAAGCCCTTATTTTTGTCTGTTGTGTAAAATTTTCAAGTTCTTGCTCATTTTTAAAAAGCGCGCTCAAATCCCACTCTGTTCTGCTCAATTTACGCCTTTGATAAGTTTTTCCAAAACTGCCATTCTGACGGCAACGCCGTTTTTTACTTGATCCAATACCTTACATCTTTTATCTCTCATCATTTCATCATCTATATCTACATTTCTATGAACAGGTCCGGGGTGAAGAACGATAATATCGCGTCCGCCCAAAAGTTCTTTTGTAATGCAAAAATCATTAGCATAATCTTTCAAAGATGCATAAATTTGATTTGTATGCCGTTCCGTTTGCGTTCTAAGACTCATGACAGCGTCCACTTTGTCTATCGCGTCTTGAATTCGGTCAAATTTTGGCATATCTATCTGCGGCATAAAGTGCGGCGGTGCGGCTAAAACGATATTCATTCCAAAGCGGCTTAAAAGCTCTATATTGGAGTTTGCGACGCGCGAATTTTTAATATCTCCGACAATCGCGATGCTTTTTCCTTTTATATCGCCGAGATTTTGCCTTAGCGTAAACAAATCCAAAAGAGCCTGCGTTGGGTGTGCATGGGAGCCGTCTCCGCCGTTTATGATAGGGCAATGGACATAGCGTGCAAGGATATTCGGCACGCCTGCGTTTTTGTGGCGCACGACTATCGCGTCAGGTCCCATGGCGTCCAAATTTGCCGCCGTATCAAAGAGAGTTTCGCCTTTACTTGAAGAACTTTTGGAGACATCTAAACTGATAACTTCAGCTCCTAAATTTTTCGCCGCAACTTCAAAACTGCTTCTTGTTCTTGTAGAATTTTCAAAAAATATCGTAATGATTTTTTTGCTTTTTAAGGTATCGCAAGATGGATTTTTTAGGAAATATTCTGCTTTTTCAAGCAATTCGTTTATCTCTTCGGCAGAAAAACTCATTGTGTCTATAAGGTGGCGCAATTTGCCTCTCCTGAAAAACAATTTTAAAGATTTTACCACATCAGCGCTGTTATTTTTTTTATGCAAAGCCGTTTTAGGATATAATTTTGCAAAATCCAAGATACGAGCAGGCATGAGAAGAGCAGAATTTGATATAAAAGATGAAACAGAACTGGTAAAATTTTTACATGAGGCTTCTTTTGGAACACTTTGCATAAACGACAAACCATATCCTTATGCGGTGGGCGTGAATTTTATTTTTCATGATAAATGTATCTATTTTCACGGCGCAATGAACGGGCGCAAATACTCTCTTGCATGTAAAAATCCGCATGCTTCGTTTAGCGCGGTAAAAGAGTACGCTTTTATTCCGTCATATTTTTTCAGCGGTTTTGCATGCGGCGCGTCGCAATATTTTATTTCGGTATTTTTGGAAGGCGAATTGCGCATTATGGAAGATAAAACGCAAAAAGCCGCCGCGCTCGAACTTTTGATGAAAAAATATCAAAATGAAGGCAAATATGAACACTTGCATGCATACGATAAAATGCTTGATAAAACCGCTGTTTTTCAATTTCAAATCGCTTCGTCAAGCCTGAAAATAAAAGCGGGGCAAAATTTAAGCAAAGATAGCGCCGTTTTACTCATAGAAAAGCTGAAAAAAAGAGATGCGCCAAAAGATAAAGAGACGATAGAGTTGATAAAAAAATTTGCCCTGAAAAATAAAAATTAAAAGAGCGCACAACTTAACAATATGTCTTCATATTTGAGCTTTTATTTCAAATACAAGACGATTTATAGATGGGTTGGTTTAGCAATATGTCTTGAATGCGGCGTGCGCGGCGCAATTTATCTTGCCGTATTTAATTGCTTTTATGAGGTAAAACCAGCTTTTGACATGCAGCCTTTTCGTCTCCCGCATGACAGGCTTGCAAAGTAAAGGTTTCGCGCAAGAGATAAAACTGCCAAACTTCCTATCATTCCAATACGACAGGCTTACGAAGTAAAGGAGGCAATAGTGAAGAAAGGCAAGAATCCAAAGCATGTTTTGCTTTTCACTCTCCTGCATGAATATATATCTGTTTTTTGTCATTGCGACTGCAAGCTTACATGGTAGCGGTAATCTAAATGCCTCCGTCATTAGGAGACACGAGGTGTCGCGGCAATTTCTCTTTTCCGTCATTGCGAGCCGCTTGCGGTGAAG
>JAISNU010000078.1 GCA_031276075.1 Campylobacteraceae bacterium | reverse complement strand
AAAATGTAATTAAAAAAACATGAAATAATTTAAAATTGGAGTTGATAGTTTATATTCTTGAATATTTAGATTTTTTTGTATTGTTACATTGATTTTTTTTATTTCTGGATTGCTTCGTCGTGCTTCGCACTCCTCGCAATGACGGAATTAGTGGGAGAAACAGCTTTGTTTCCTTTTTTATTCTAGATTGCCGCATCAGTCGTTGCACTCCTTCCTCGCAATGACAAAAAGGCGGGATTTCTCGCTTCTCATACAACGATTTATGATGATTAAAAGTGGATTTCGCACCGCAAGCGGCTCGCAATGACAAAATAGATATTTGTGAAAATATTCGCCATTGTGGGATGCGAAACGCTGCGGCAATCTATAATTTACAGCAGCAAAAAAGGGTATCAATAAAATAAGCAAAACTGCCTTTTATTTTTTTATGATAAAATATGTTCTTTTATTTTCATGCGAAAGAGGGATTTCTTAAAATGAAAAAAATTATCAACAAAGCGATACTGTTCAAGACAATAACCATAGCGGTTTTGATACTTTTGATGCTTATTCCTTTAGTTTTTGTGGAAAATGTCATTTACGACAGAAACAGATATAAAAATGAAGCTGTTTCCAAAATCACGAAGTCATGGGGCGGGCAAGTCATTTTAGCCGCGCCGATTTTAAATATGCCTTATGCGTATAACGAAGTTACAGAAGTATTTCAAGACAATAAAACAATACAAAAAGTAACTACCAGAACGGCTTACGCCAAATTTGCTCCGCAGGATTTGGATGTGGATGTTAAGATAAATTCGCAGATTAGATATATAGGTATTTTTGAAGTTCCGGTATTTAGCGCGGATATTGTCATGAAAGGTTCTTTTGAAGCGTTAGATAAGGCGTATTTGGATTATGCGCAAGATGCGTTTATCAGTTTGGAGACAAAAGATATTAAGGGCATATCCGAGCCTGTTCTTGTCTGGAATGAAAAAGAACACGGATTTGAGCCCGGCAGCAAGGCAAATTCTTTGGAGATTACGCCTCTTGCAAATGAAGAAGATAGATATTACTACTCAAGAGTAACGCTGCATTCTCTTGCTTCCGATATAGACTTTAAAAATAACGGCGGAAAATTTGAGCTGAAATTTAGCATTAAAGGCAGCGAGAGCATCAGTTTTGTGCCGCTTGCGAAAAAGAACAGATTTCACATGAGTTCGGATTGGGCAAATCCTAACTTTGCAGGAAATTTTTTGCCTGACGAGAAAAATATAACTAACAAAGGTTTTGAGGCTTTATGGGATATTAACTATCTTTCAAGCGGCGTGCCTCCCAGATTTGACGGCAGAGACCTCTCCAGCGCACAGTTTCAAACGACATTTTTGATACCTGTGGACAATTACCGCAGCGCTGAGCGCGCCGTAAAATACGGCATATTGTTTATCGCTTTGACATTTATAATATGCTTTGTTTTTGAGTTGGCAAACCACCGCCCGATACACCCCGTGCAGTATCTTTTAGTGGGATTTGCGATGGTTATATTTTATACGCTGCTTATCTCCATATCCGAGTTTATAAATTTCTCATGGGCATATTTGCTATCCGCAGCAGCTGTTGTATCACTTATTACGGCATATGCGAAGTTTGGCATAGATAAGAATTTAGGCGTGAAAAATATCGGCATTATCGCACTGTCGCTGTCGTTTTTATACGGCTATTTGTATATGCTGCTTCAGCTTCAAGACATGGCGCTGCTGTACGGCTCTATCGGACTTTTTATCGCGCTTGCGGTCATAATGTTTATGACAAGAAATGTAAACTGGTACAAAGAAGAGCAACAGGAGAAAAAGGGCGATAATGTTTAAAAGATTTAGAAGAGTACGCATCAATAAAACCATAAGAGAGTTAGCGGAAGAGACGAGACTTGATATAAAAGACTTCATCTATCCGCTGTTCATTAAAGAGGGCAGAGGCGAAAGAAAAGAGGTAGTTTCCATGCCCGGAGTATTCCAAATGAGCATAGATGAAGCGTTGAAAGAGTGCGAAGAGCTTTTAGGGCTTGGCATAAATAAGATTGTGCTGTTTGGCATACCTGAAACAAAAGACAGTATTGGAAGCGACGCTTTGAGCGATGAGGGTATTATAGCAAAAGCCATAAGAGCGATAAAAAAACATTTCGGGCAAAATATGCTTGTGATAACCGACCTTTGCTTTTGCGAATATACAGACCATGGACACTGCGGCATTTTGGATTTGGAACTTGGCAGCGTTGATAATGACGCGACGCTGGAGATTACCGCGCGCCAAGCTCTTGTTCATGCGAATGCGGGCGTGGATATGATAGCGCCAAGCGGCATGATGGACGGCGCGGTAGAGACGATAAGAGAAGCATTGGACGGCGCGGGATTTGTCAATCTGCCCATCATGAGTTACTCTACAAAATTTGCAAGCGCGTATTACGGACCGTTTCGCGATGTTGCCGAGTCGGCTCCGAGTTTTGGAGATAGAAAATCTTATCAAATGAATCCTGCAAACAGACGCGAAGCGTTGGCGGAATCGCTGGAAGACGAGGCGCAGGGCGCGGATATATTGATGATAAAGCCCGCTTTGGCGTATCTTGATATTGTGCGCGAGATAAGAGACGCTACGCTTTTGCCGATTTGCGTTTATAATGTGAGCGGCGAATACTCCATGCTAAAATTTGCCGCAAACGCAGGCATTATTGATTACGATAAGGTTTTGATGGAAACAATGGTTAGTTTTAAAAGGGCGGGCGCGGATATGATTATAAGTTATCATGCCAAAGATGTTGCAAAACTGTTAAAAGGCGGGAATTCATGAGACATTTTTTAACACTTAAAGATTTTAGCAAAGAGGAGATTTTGGATATTATCTCTTTGGCTGTTAAAATAAAAAAGAAAGCTAAAAAGGGCAAATTTAAACCATACATGAAAGATAAAGTTTTGGGTATGATTTTTGAAAAAAGCTCCACGCGCACAAGAGTCAGTTTTGAAGTTGGCATTCATCAGCTTGGCGGTAAGGGGCTGTTTTTGTCGTCTGACGATATACAGCTTGGACGCGGAGAGCCTCTGAAAGATACGGCGCGGGTTTTGAGCCGTATGGTTGATATGGTGATGATAAGAACTTTCGGACAGGAGAGGCTTGAAGAGTTTGCAAAATACTCAACCGTTCCTTTGATAAGCGGACTTAGCGACAAATACCATCCTATGCAATTGCTGGCTGATTATATGACGATTTGCGAACACGGCAAAGATAAGGGCTTAATTGCGGCGTATGTCGGAGACGGCAATAATATCGCCAATTCATGGCTCATGCTTGCGTCTAAAATCGGCTTTGAACTGCGCATATCAACGCCGAAAGGTTACGAACCAAATCAGGAAGTTTTAAAAGACGCGCATAAATTTGCAAAAAAAAGCGGCGCAAAAATTGTACTGCATGATACTCCGCAAGACGCTGTACGAGGTGCGGGCGTAATTACGAGCGACACTTGGGTTTCCATGGGTCAGGAGAGCGAAAAGGCAAAACGCCAAAGCGATTTTCAAGGTTTTATAGTTGATGATAAAATGATGGCTTTGGCGCAAAAAGAGGCTATGTTTTTGCACTGTCTGCCCGCTTATAGAGGTTTTGAGGTAAGCGACGAGGTTTTTGAAGCGCATAGCGAAGAGATATTTGACGAAGCGGAAAACAGACTCCATGTACAAAAAGCGGTAATGGTTTGGCTGGATAGACACAGATAAAACAGGAGAATTTATGGAAAATAAAAATGAGATAACAATTTATGACAAAATAGACAAACTTTCAAAAAAGATAGGCATAGAAAACGAAAACGGCAAAACAATACTTGAAGTTGAGCTTACGGATAATCCCGATATAAAATCGCTTAGCCTTAAAAGCGGCAGTTGGGAAGCGAAAGAGCCGTGGTTTGTGATAGACGAAAAGAAAAAAATTCACGCGCTTGTTTCACTTGATACGCTTACAAAAATGGTGGAAAATTTAAAGAATTTAGGGCAGGAAAATTTTGAACTCAAACTTGAAAAAACGATATGGAAGCATTTGCCTGTTGATTTTGGAGATGTTTGGGTCGTGGCTATGGATGAGATAAAAAATATGGCAAAAGCAAGCCAAAACGCGCAGGCTGTGAAATTGGATATAGAAAAGCTTGTTGCCAATATCAAAAAAAAGCACCCCTCTTTATTTGTGGATTTAAAAGGGCTTTATGATGTAACTCATCATGATATACTTCGTTAGGAAAATTGATGATAGATTTTGAACAGTTTGCGAAGTATTCAAAGCCCGGACCAAGATATACAAGTTACCCGACTGCGCCGGAATTTAGTGATAGCTTTAATGCAGGCGATTATGAAGAAATACTAAAATCACAGGATAAAAATAAAAAACTCTCTTTATATTTTCATATGCCTTTTTGTCGCTCCGCCTGTTATTTTTGCGGCTGTAATGTCGTATTTACAAGCAAAGAGGAAAAAAAAGAGCGCTATATAGGCTATCTTGAAAAAGAGATGCAAATACTCTCGCGCTCGCTTGATACTTCAAGAGAGGTTTTGCAATTGCATTTTGGCGGCGGAACGCCTACATTTTTTGATGCGGCGCAGTTGGAAAGGATTATCAAAGCAATTTGGCAGACATTTCCAAACAGAGCCAAAAATGCCGAAATAAGCTGTGAAACGGATCCTCGTTTTTTAACAAAAGAGCACATGAGCGTTTTGGCTGAAAACGGTTTTAACCGCATCAGTTTCGGCGTGCAGGATTTTGATGAAAAAGTTCAGCGCGAAGTACACCGCATACAATCTTTTGAGATTACGCAAAATGCCGTTGATATCGCAAGAAAAGCGGGCATAACATCTATCAATACGGATTTGATTTACGGGCTTCCGTACCAAAATCTGGAGAGTTTTAGCAAGACTTTGGAAAAATCGCTGGAGCTTGACATTGACAGATATGCGGTTTTTAATTATGCGCATGTGCCGTGGATGAAAAAAACAATGCGCAAATTTGACGAAACAACTTTGCCTTCCCCCAAAGAAAAGCTTGCTATTATGCGTTATACGATTGATTTTCTAAGTTCAAACGGCTATCAAATGATAGGCATGGATCACTTTGCAAAACCGACCGACGAGCTTTTTTTGGCGATAGAAAAAGGCGAATTGCACCGCAATTTTCAGGGCTATACGACAAAAGGCGGCGCGGATTTGATAGGTATCGGACTTACAAGCATAGGCGAGGGAGAGAAGCATTATGTGCAAAATTTCAGAGAAATGAGCGAATATGAAGCGGCGATTGACGCGCAAATCCTGCCCGTCATGAGAGGACTTCGTTTAAACGATGACGATGTAATCAGAAAAGCCGTCATCATGGAGATGATGAGTAATTTTAAATTAAATATTGTAAACATTGAAAAGCGGTTTAAGATAGACTTTTTTGATTATTTCAAAGACGATATCAAGGAGCTTCAGGTTTTTATAGACGAAGGAGTTGTATCGTTTGACGGGGATTTTTTGCGTGTAAGTGGCACAGGAACACTGCTTATACGCAATATCTGTATGAGTTTTGATGCGTATTTAAAAAAGGCGCAGCTGCGCCGATTTAGTAAAACAGTATGAAATTTGATTTTACAAAAGCAAGCGAAGCTTGTGTGAAATGCGGCAAATGTGTTCCGAGCTGCACGATACATAAAATTAACATTGATGAGGTTACAAGTCCGAGGGGATTTTTGGAACTTGTCGGGGCGCATCAGCGCGGCGAATTGGAACTTGATAAAAACGCTAAAGATATATTTGAAAAATGCTTTTTATGCACAACTTGCGTGAGTATCTGTCCAACCTCTTTGCCCACAGACCTTGCCATAGAAAATATCCGCCGCGATATAGCCGAAAAATTCGGCATAGCGTGGTTTAAAAGAGTCTATTTTTTCCTTTTAAGGCATAGAAAGGTTATGGATTTTTGCCTCTCTTTGGGTTCGTATTTTTTGCCTCTTATATTTAAGATTGACCATGACGCGCAATCTATGAAGCCTCGTTTTTCCATGCCGTTTGTCGGTAAAAGAGTATTTCCGCTTTTAAATAAAAGAAGCTTTTTGCAAAGACATAAAGAGGATATAGAAAATGGCTCAAAGACAAAAAGAGTTGCGTTATTTGTGGGCTGTTTTTCAAATTACCACTATACAAAAACGGCAGAAAGCCTGCTTGAAATCTTAAAAGCTTTAAAAATCAATGTATTGTTGCCAAAAAAACAACGCTGCTGCGGCGCGCCCGCTTTTTTTACGGGAGATTTTAAAACGGTGGACAAGCTTATACGCGCCAATGTTGAGTATTTTGAGACTTTTTTGGACGAAGTGGACGCTATTATCATTCCCGAAGCTACTTGCGCGGCAATGATAAAGGAGGATTGGGAGCGGTTCATGTCCGAAGATGTTGAAATGTCAAAGCGCATCAAAAAGATAACCGCAAAAGTTTTTATGGCAAGCGAATGGCTTTATAAAAAGACAACTCTTGCAGAATATTTGAAAAATCTAAATATATCCAAAAAAGAGCGCGTTACTTATCACGACCCATGTCATGCGAGGAAAGTTTTGAAGATATTTAAAGAGCCGCGCGCGCTGCTTGAGGCGAATTATGATATTAAAGAGATGAGCGACCCAAATCAATGCTGCGGATTTGGCGGCGTTACAATACAAAGCGAAAAGTTTGAGTTGGCAAAAGCAGCCGCAAAACCCAAAATAGAAATGATAAAAGAGACAAATGCGAAAATCCTCAGCGCGGAGTGCGGCGCATGCAGAATGCAGCTTTCAAACGCTATTGATAACGACGGAGCAGATATAAGATTTAAACATCCTTTGGAGTTAATCGCGGAAGTTATAAGACAAAACGGATAAAATAAATTTATCTTTGCGTTGCACAAGTTAAAATCATAAAAATTCGCTTATGTGTGCATGTAGTGAATATAGAGTTTTTAAAAGGAGTTATTGTTGCCATTTTTGCAACTCTTGTTCGGTAAACAGGTATAGAGAATAATATTTGTGAAGATTGCCGTTTTTTTCCAGCAACCAAACGGCAAACTTGCGGGGTAAAGCATATAGCATGAGATTGAATGCGGGAACTATAAGTATATGATTTGAATACTTGAAAAGGAGTCTAAATATAATATGATTTGGATACCTGCATTCGCTGGCATGATATAGTGTTCCTCTCCGTCATTGCGAGGAACGCAAAGCAGGACGAAGCAATCCAGAAATAGTAAAAACAGCATGAAAGGTTCAACAATCCAAAAACGCTCAAGCTAACAGCGTCGTCCCATACAAAATACATGCGCTGCCTTTTTTGTTATTGCGGCTGCGAGCTTGCAAAGCACGACGAAGCAATTCAGAATTTACAATAATCAAAAAATGTCATTAATAATACACAAAGTTATTTTTCTATTTTACATGTCCGAATTGTTTCATGTTATTTTTAGATTGCGTCGTCGCTGCCGCTCCTCGCAATGACAGATTACATGAAAAATATCCCTTCCGTCATTGCGAGACACGAAGTGTCGCGGCAATCTATACTTTATAATAATAAAAAAAGTGTTATTACAAAAAACAATCGTTTTTTCTTGTTCATGATTGTGGATTGCTTCCTGCTTTGCAAACTCGCAGTCGCAATGACAGAGAGAGCGTTATTTTGTGAAATTCTATCACATAAATAAACAATAATTTTGTCATTGCAAGCCAATGAAATTGGCGCGGCAATCTATTTAATAACAAAAACATTTCGTTATAGAAAACAAACGGTTATTGTGGTTCTAGATTGCTTCGTTGTGCTTCGCACTCCTCGCAATGACGGAACGAGAATGAATTACTTCGCATTATATTGTTATCAGTCATAGAAAGATAAATTACAACGATATAGCGCTGATTTTATAAGTGTGGATTGCCGCGCTGACTTCGTCAGTTCGCAATGACAAAAAAAGGACTTGCATGTTTGTTATTCTTATACTTTTTCCCGCTATTGCGAGGCACAAAGCGCCGCAACAATTCAGAAAAAATATAAAATATTCAAATATTGCTGAATTTATATTATAAATTATGAATTGCTTCGTTGTGCTTTGCACTCCTCGCAATGACGGAATAGTTGTCATTTTGAGACTAAAAAATAAAGACAAATATGAAAGACTTTATTTGCAATAACATAAATAAACAATGGATTGCTATATTGATTTTGCCAGCTCGCAATAATGGAGGAAATATCATTTTGGATTAAAGAAGCAAACATAAGACTTTGTCTGATAATGGAGAGATTGCGCTACTGTATAAAAACTATCTTGCAAACAAGGCATCAATTCAGTCATTGCAAAGGATAAAGCAACAAGGCAATCTACCATATTTCGTCATTGTGAGAAGCAGGGCAGCGAAACAATTCGCGATATTCCAATCATGCAAACTTTCCTCTCCGTCATTGCAAGCTGCTTACATAAGAAACGCAGCAATCCCTTCCTTCCGTCATTGCGAGGAGTGCGAAGCACGACGAAGCGATCCAAAAAAATCCAAATACTCCAAATTCAAATTATTTCATATTTTAAATTGCAATATCTTGATATTTATATGCTTCGCGTATCTGGATTGCCGCGCTTCGCTCGCAATGACGGAAAACAGACATTTAGATGACCTCTTCATCATTGCGAGGAGTGCAGAGACGAAGCAATTCATAATTATGAATAAAAAATTATCTCATTATTTTATTTATAATAGCGTTTTTGTTATTACAAAGTGTGGATTGCTTCCTGCTTCGCAAGCTCGCAATGATGGAGAGGGCGCAATGAACAGAATTAGTTATTATTATTTTTTGCTTGTGTGGATTGCTTCGCTACAAGTGATTCGTAATGACAGAGAGTTTTTGGCATATTTTTATAGTATTTGTACTCTCTTCACATTTTTTTGCAATGCGTGGATAAAGTGTTTTTAAATGACATAGTACAATTTTGTTCGCGAAAAGTTTTTTCTGGATTGCTTCGTCAGTCGTTACACTCCTTCCTTGCAATGACGGAAGGAGATGATAGATTACCGCGTCCTGCCATGCAAGCTCGTACTCCCTGCAATGACAGAAGCGGATTATATTTCTTGCAATAATAGAATTGCTATTTTACCAACCGAAATTATTATTCTAAAAAATTAAAAACTCTGCCGTTTTCAGGCAGAGTTTAATACATTAAGGAATAGCCGCAGCGGCAGGAGTTATCATGTCTCCTACGACATACAGAACCCATGGAACTTCTATCACTAAAAATACTACGAGGAATATCAGTCCAAATATCGTGCCAAGCCTCCAAAAATCCGCACTTTTGATGTATCCCGAGCCGAAATAGACAGGCGAAGGTCCCGTACCGTACGGAGTGATGATACCCATGATACCCAAAGAGAGCATCATAAGAACGGTTACAAGATAAACATTTATGCCCTCAATTGCCTGCGCCATTACGATAAACAATACAAGCAACGCGGTAACATGAGCGGTGGTTGATGCGAAAAAGTAGTGCAATAGATAAAAAGCCAGTATCAATCCCAAAATAGCTGCCATAGGAGAAAGATTTTCAAGATTTTCTTTTAATATAAACGAGAGCCAGCCCAAAAAGCCTACATTTTTCAACCCTCCTGCCAAAGCGACTAAGGTAGCAAACCATGTCAAAACATTCCATGCAGGCTTGTTGCTTAAAAAGTCATTCCATGAAATGATTTTAGCGGCAAGCATAAAAATGATGACAAATACTGCTGTCGTTGTGCCGTTTATCTCTATAATGCTTCCTTTTACGGCATCTACCGAAGAGAGTATCCAAAAGACAAGAGCAAACACGGATATAGCTATCATAAATTTCTCTTTTATTGTCATAGCGCCTATTTTTGCGTACTCTTCTTTTGCCCATGTAACAACTTCAGGCGAACCTTTGGCTTCGGGCGGATAGATGATGTAGCAAAGCAGAGGCGTTAAAACAAACAGTAAAATACCCGCAGGCAAAAATGCTATAAACCAGTTTAGCCAGCTTATCTCCGCAATGCCCGCTTCAGACGCCGTACTTACGGCAAGCAGGTTTGGAGCAAGACCGGTTAAAAACATGGAGCTTGTTACGCATGTAATAGCCAATGAAACCCACATGACATAAGAGCCTATTTTACGCGGATTTTTATCAGGATACGAGTCAAACATGGGCGGGATAGAACTTACTATCGGATAAATAACGCCGCCGCTTCTTGCCGTATTGCTTGGGATAAACGGAGCGAGAATGCCGTCTGTAAGGGCTATCGCGTATCCAAGGCCAAGCGTGGATTTGCCGAGTTTTTGCACAAGCGCTAAAGCCAGCCTCTTTCCAAGTCCGCTTTGCTGATAGCCAAGTCCGATAGCAAAAGCTGCAAAGATGAGCCAAACGGTGCTGTTTGAAAAGCCCGATAACCCCCAATTGATAGCGCCGCCGCTGCTGATAACAGCCGTAGGATCGCCTGATTTTGCAGGACCAACTTTGAAAAATACCGCTATGCCAATGCCGATAAGACCAACCAGCGCAGGCGGAACAGGTTCCAAAATAAGCCCGACTATGACGCCCACAAAGATACTCAGATATATCCATATACCTTGAGTTAGTTGCGGCTCGCTATTAATAGAAGCCGTTTGCGAAAAATCTATCCCGACGAGACCGACAAGATAGACGACAATACCGACTATAAACGGTATCGCAAGTTTGATGTACTTGTTCATACATACTCCTTCATAAATTAAGTTAAAACACTCAAACAAGTTCCAATATTTAAAATATCAGATTGGCTAATTTTATTACTTAATAAATTAAAGTATTATAAAAATAAGTTTTTTAGGAGTTATTTTGATATATACATGAAATAAGATAAAATCGCGCTATTTAAATATATTACAATAGAAACTAAAATGTTACTATTTAAGCTTTTTTAAAGTTTACCTCTTAAAGCCGCCCGAAAAATTCTGTAAAATTGATATTTGTTATTTTATTCTAAGTAATAATAATTCAAACTTAAAACAGACAGTTAATCCAAAGCAAAATGCTCATATAAAGAATGGTTAAAAATTAATCACTTGCCTGCGCAAAAATACAAATACCAAATGCTAATATTTCATAAAATCATTTTTAAAGGAGTTCTGATGAGAAGAAAAATAGTTTCTCTCTTAGCGCTGCCCGCTATTTTGGCGGCACAGGAGGAAGAGGCTGTGGAAGCTGTGTTAAACGCAGGCGATACGGCTTGGATTATAGTTGCGACTACGCTTGTTATGCTTATGACGCCTGCTGGTTTGGCGTTGTTTTACGGAGGTATGTCCCGTTCAAAAAACCTTCTAAATACGATAGCCATGAGCGTTGGAGGCTATATAGTAGCAGGGCTTGTTTGGGTTATTGTCGGCTTTTCTCTGGCGTTTGGAACGGATATAGGAGGCTTGATAGGATTTGACTCGATATTTTTGACAAATATCGGCATGGATCAACTTCATGGAACAATCCCTGAAATATTGTTTGCCATGTTTCAATTGACATTTGCAGGAATTACGCTTGCTCTTATCAGCGGCGCATTAATAGAGAGATTGAAATTCAGCACTTGGCTTATCTTTTCAGCATTGTGGATTATCGCCGTTTATGCGCCAATATGCCACTGGGTATGGGGCGGCGGCTTTTTGGGAAGCGACGGAGTGCTTGACTTTGCGGGCGGTACGGTCGTACATATCAATGCAGGTATCGCAGGACTTGTTATAGTATTGCTGCTTGGCAAAAGAGCAGATTTTGGCAAAGCGATATTTCCTTCATCTGTTTCATTTACGGTGCTTGGCGCGATTTTACTGTGGTTTGGCTGGTTCGGATTTAACGGCGGAAGTCAGTTAGCGGCTGATGCTATAGCTTCAAACGCTGTTTTAGTAACAAATATTGCGGCGTCTGCTGCGGCTCTTGCATGGCTTATAGTAGAATATATCACATATAAAAAATTCACGCTCATCGGTATCGCTTCAGGTATTGTAGCAGGACTTGTGGGAATCACTCCTGCGGCTGGATTTGTTGATACAATAGGCGCTTTTGTTATAGGTATAGGAGCGGGCGTTTTATCTTTTTATGCTGTAAATTCGCTGAAAAAAGCTTTGAAATATGACGATTCGCTTGATGTTTTTGGAGTGCATGCCATTTCTGGTATCTGGGGTGCGATAGCGACGGGAATCTTTGCAAATCCGGCTATCAACGAGGCAGGAACAGGTTTACTGTACGGCAATCCCGGACAAGTCATCACTCAAATAGAAGGTGTTGTAGTTACCATTATCTATACGGCAATAGCAACAGCCATAGTATTTAAAGTCGCGTCTTTAATTACCGGCGGCGGCAGAGTCAGCGCTGAAATAGAATCTCAAGGCTTGGACGAAACCGTACATGGCGAGAGAGCCTTCAATTTAAGATAAGGAATTGAAAAATGAAACGAATAGAAGCAGTTATCAGACCGTTTAAATTAGACGATGTCAAAGAGGCGCTCAATGAGCTTGAAATAACGGGTATGACGGTTACGGAAGTTAAAGGCTACGGCAGACAGCAGGGACACTCCGAACTTTATAGAGGCGCGGAGTATGTTGTGGATTTTTTGCCGAAAATCAAAATAGAGGTTATCGTTAAAGACGATACCGTTAAAAAAACCGTAGATGCGATTATAAAAAGCGCAAGAACGGGCAAAGTCGGAGATGGAAAAATATTCATATCCGATGTTACGGGAGTTGTAAGAATAAGAACAGGCGAGGAAGACGAAGAAGCCGTTTAAGTTTTTATGGGGCTTTCGCCCCATAAAAACATTTTTTTAAACACACTCATTTTGGTAATTTATATTTTTAAAGAGTACAGTAAAAGGCGGTATTTGTCTTTTGGCTTGCTCGCTTTTATATAATTAAACAGGCTGTTTTTTGAGGTATGGATGCGAATTAAAGTATTACAGTCCTGAAAAACAGATTAAAACACTAAACGAAATATTTGTATATTAATACTTTTTATTTTTATGAGCAGAAAAATCGTATTTAATAAAATTGCTGTATATTTTTAATTTGCAAGAAAAATTATATAACTAACGCTGTAGTTTTTATTTTCTACTGCGCTTGAACTGTTTAATCAAAAGTCGGCAAATGTTCGCTTCATTTGTATTGCCTGCTTTCTTATCCGCTTGCGCTTTTGATACAGAGTTTAAGCGAAATAAAAAGCGATAATATAATAGCAGCCAAATTTAGATATATTTTCTTTATAAAAGCATAAAAGATTTATATATAAAATAATTAGTGATTTGATTGCTTGAATTTAAATCATTTATGAAGTTTTTAATATTGAGGCTGCAAATTTTAGAAAACAAGGCGATTTATGCAATATATTGTATATC
>JAISNU010000076.1 GCA_031276075.1 Campylobacteraceae bacterium | reverse complement strand
ATGCGGATAAAAATCTCCGTAACGGTTTCAATATCCAAATCGGACGAAAGCTCAATTAATCCGATTTGTTTTTTAGGAATATTGACAAGGTTGGTTATACTTTTTTCAATTTTCTCTTCATCCATATCTGGATTTAATTTCAAATACTCTCTGACAATTTTCAAAACGCTGCCGTTTACAACTTCTGAAATATCGGGCAGCCATGTCTTATTTTTCAAAATGGCTGAATTTTGAACCTCAAATTTTTCATCGATCGGATGAAATGCAATTTTTATTTTTATTCGTTCATATATGCCGTTGATGACATATTGTCCAAGTATAGCCGCGCTTAGCGCCGTTATTCGCTGCTGACCATCAATTAATATTTTTTTACCTTCGCTGATGCTTCCGTCTTTTAGCCGCACATTGGGATTTTTCCATGCAATCAGATAACCTACGGGATAACCTTGATAAAGACTGTCCATCAAGTCGCGCACTTTGGAACTATCCCACACAAATGGTCTTTGAATTTCAGGTATTGCTATCTCATCTCCTTTCACCCACGCCAATACAGTTTCTATAAGATGTTGATTTACTGAATATTTTTGCATATAATATCTCCTGATATTTTTTAAAATATATTATACCTGATTTTATATTGCCTCCCATGCCAATTTCAAAAACAGCTATTTGATTTATTTTCTTAAAATAAGATTTATGTTTTTTAGTCAAAATTTAAAACATTGAATGTTATTTATTTTAATTGCTGTTTTTGCTTGAAATTATAAAAAATGGATTGTTATGCTTTGCTTGCAATGACAAAATTATATAAACAAAATAACTTTTTCTTCATCATTGCTGATAAAACACTGCATGTTAATTTAAAATATTCCTTTATTTCATTGTGAGAGTACAGCACAACGAAGCAATCCAGAAAAAAATAAAATTAAAGCAGATAAAATGTTATATTATTACATAATGTGGTGAGAAATGGACTGCTTTTCCGTCATTCCATCACACTCAGGAATCCAAAAAGACAAAAAATATATTCCGTCATTGTGAGCCGCTTGCGAAGCAAAGCGGTGCGACAATCTATTATTTAAAAAAGTATCGTTTTGTCATTTCGAGGAAGGAACATAACGACTGATGTGGCAATCCATACCTTACAATAATAAAATGAAACTATCTTGGTATTTACATATTTGGGTTGTTTTATAGTTTTTTCTGGATTGCTTCGTCATTACATTCCTCACAATGACGGAGGATAGACATTTTCTGGACTGCTTCGCCGCGCTCGCAATGACAGAAATAAAAGAATATGACAAAAAGAGGTGTGAATTGTTTTATTACGCTTTCAATGAAGGAGGAGGAGGGAGCGTTTAAATTTACATTTCAGCGGCAAAAATTTTTAAACTTACATTTTGACGGACAATTTTCAAGCAAAATTTTAAGAGTTATTTTCCAAAAGAATCTTTTCGCACTTTTTAATCTGTTCATCAACAAGCCGAATCATCTCCTTTAACTCTTTAGCCTTATTTTCGTCTGCTTTGTCAAATTCCAATTTTAGCGCATTTTTTCTCGCGCGAAGATTTTCTATCAAAGAGGATAAATTTTCATCTTCATTTTTTTGTATGCCCAGCATGTTTTTCAATTTTTCTAAAAATCCGTTTTTATTTTCCACTACTGTATCTCCTCAATTTCGTCATTTTTTGAAAACACCGCCTTCATTGTCTCTTTTTGTCCGCTGTCTTTATGAATAAAAAGTATTTTTGCCGCCTCAATCAGGGATTTTGAAATATGCAAAGCATAAGCGTTATCATTCATGAGCGAACTTCCCATGAGCGGCGACACTGTGCCTGATTTGAGCAGTGTTCCAAGCATAAGCGCGGCATTTTTTTCAAACTTTTCGCCAAGCATTTCAAGTTGTGCCATTAGCACCACAACAAGATCCTCCTCTTCGCTTTTAAAGATTTTATCAAGTATCCGAAATTGCGTCAAAAGATGCTCTCTTATGGCGTTGTAACCGTTTTTTATGCCGCTGTTCGGACTTATCATATATTTTGTTAGATTTTTTTGTAAATGCTTTAAATCTTTCAGCGCTTCTACGATACCTTGCGCCGCTTTTTGCAGCTGCGTCAAATCTTTTACGATATTTTCATTTTCACTCGTACTCTGCGATATGACGATAAAATTTACTATTTTGCCGTAAATGGTTTTTATTTTTTTCTGATACATTTGCTCATAATCAAACTCCAACTCTTTTGAGCGGAGTTTTATCGTCTCATCTGCGCTTTTTTCGGAATAGAGGTCGGAAATCTCTACATGTATACCCAAAACCATTATATTTGCAGCATTTTCATAAAGGTGGCAAATCTCTTTACGCGCCGCTTCGCGTATGGCGTTCTCATGCGTAATGGAGCTGCTAAGATACAAAACATCGTCTCCCGCGCTTGTTTTTTGGCGTATAATTTTTTGCGCAAGAGACGCTATATTTTCCATGACAGAATAAAGCAATATAACGCCCAAAAGATTTATAGTAGTATGAAACAGCGCAAGTTTCAGGGCGTAATTATCTTCGCCGATGCCAAGAATAATAGCTTCATATTTGATAAGAGCGACTATTTGATATATAAAAATCAACGATATAGCGCCGATGAATAGATTAAAAATGAGATACAAAAACGCCAATCTCTTGCCGTCAACATTGGAACCGAGCGAACTAACTATCCCTGTCAGCGTTGTACCGATATTTGCGCCTATTATAATGCCCAAAGCATTCATATAACTCACTTGTTCCGCATTTAGCGCGGCTATTGTAAGTACAATTGTAGCAAGAGAAGATTGCGTAATGATAGCAATAACTATGCCGAGCAGAGAAAATATAATTATACCCGTCATACCCTCAATGGAGTATTGCGCGAGGTTGAAGTCGTTTCCTATCGCCTCAAAACCGTCCTTTATATATGCCACGCCGAGAAATAAAAGACCGATTCCGATAAAAACCTGCCCCACGCTTTTAAATTTTTTAGAAGATTGCAACAAAAATATAACGCCGAAAATGATAAGCGGCATCGCGTATTTTGCAATATCCACTTTGATACCGAGTCCAGCTATGAGCCATGCGCCGGAAGTTGTGCCGATTTGGGAGCCGAATATGATGCCGACTCCCTGTACAAGGCTGATAAACCCCGCGCTCAAAAATGAAATGCTAAGCAGCGAAACGAGCGTGGAGGACTGCATGACAGCCGCCGCCGCCGTGCCGAAAATAATGCTTCTTAATTTTGTAGAAGTCTGCCGTCGTAAAAACAGTTCCAGCGTACCGCCGCCTGAGTTTTTAAAACCTTCGCCCATGATGACCATGCCAAATATAAAAATGGCGATGCCGGCGCACAAAAGTAAAATATTTTCACTTTTGAAAAATATATATGAAAGGACGGCTAATCCTGCAAATAGAAAGATTTTCTGCACTATCGCTTACCTTTGTTTTTGTTTTGTTAGGATAGCATATTTTCTGCCAAATTGCGCTTACTCTGTTCTTGTTCAGGCTTGCAATTAAATTTTATAGAAATTCTTGATTAAATATATAGATATACTATTGTATTTTTTAAATTGATATGATATAATTCTTTTTTTTCGCATGAGGAGCGGAAAAATATAAAATATTTTGATAGTTGTTATTAAAATAAGCAGTTTTTCAGCTTTTTTATTTATAATAATCATTATCAAAAATTAATTCATAGAAAAAGGAAGTTAAAATGTCCGTACTTGTTATCGGAGCAGACGAAATTACCCCAATCAGAGCAGTGCTTAGTGATTTGGGGGCAGAAGAAGTTATCCATTGGGACGCCAGAAAAAAGAGCAGCGTAAACCGTAAAACGATACCTTGCGACACCAATTGCGTGGTAATGCTTACAAGTTTTCTCAATCACAATACAATGAAGCTTTTCAAATCCGAAGCCAAAAAGCGCAATATTCCCGTAGTATGCGCGAAAAGAAGCGTCAGCTGCGTATATAGCGAATATTGCAAAGTATTTGGATTGAAAAACGAATACAATTGCGAATAATTTTTGCCAAATTGTTACAACAATGCAAATGCAGATAATTCCAATAATTATGGTTTGCTGCCGCTGTTATTGCGCTAATGCAGCTTTTTGCAAGATAAAGAAAAACGCCTGTATTTGAACGCATACAAGCGTTGTATTGAAATAGTAGACATGAACGCAATAAAAGTTGGCGCGCAACATGAACCGAAACAAGCGTTCTGTCTAATGAAAAGCCAACAGTAACGATAAGGTGAAATTTTATTTTATAGGCGATAAAATATTTCAGCAGGTTTTTTTGCCGCATTAAAGGCATAAATATTATATTTTAGCTTTATGCGTATGGAATTTCTCTTCGTCATTCCCGCGAAAACAGGAATCCAAACTATTATATTATCGGCGAAAAGTAAAGTGATAAACAACCTAAAAAACGCTCCTTTCCGTCATTGCGAGGAGTATGGCGACAAAGCAATCCAGAAAATAGCATAAAAACAATCCATAATCATGAACAAAAACAGCTATTCATTTTTCCAAATGATAACCATTTTATTATTGTAAAGTGTGGATTGCCGCGCTTCGCTCACAATGATGAAAAGACTGGCTTTCTGAGATTGTTTGCGCTTGCGATAACTGGATTGCTTCGTCAGTCGTTACACTTCTTCCTCGCAATGACGGAAAAGGTTGTCGTTGCGAATCACAAAGTGGCGCGGCAATCCATCATTTGCAATAACAAAAAGAGTGCCATTTAATAATGAGCGAGATCATTTTTTTTATTTACATGTTTGGACTGTTTTATATTTTCTGGATTGCCTCTTGTTTTGTAAGCTCGCAGTCGCAACGGCAAACCTTCTCCGTCATTGCGAGCCGCTTGCGGCAAAGCAATCTATTCTTTAAAATGACAAAAAGTATCATTGATAATACATGAAACCGACTTTTATTTATATATCTGGATTGCTTCGTCATGCTGCGTATTCCTCGCAATGACGGAAAAAAGCATTTTTTAATTCATTTTGAATTTTTGTTCAGTCGCGGGAATACGGAGTAAAGGTTTCTTTGTCGTAGATTGCCGCGCTTCGCTCGCAATGACGGAAAGGGGAATTGCTTAGGCAAAAAAAGACTTTCAGCAGGCAGCAAATGTCAGTTCGCAATGACGGAAAAAGAGCTTTGCATAACGAGGAAAGCGGCAATGGCAGAGAAAGAGCATTTTTATATTGTCGTATTCCTTGCAATGACGAAATATTTGGATTCCCGCCTGCGCGGGAACGACGAACGGAGCGCATATGTTTTGTTTGTTGCTTATCGGAAACCACCACCTGCGGAAAGAGCGGCTTGTACAAACGGCGCATATGTTTTGTATCGTTCGGTAGATGAAATGACAAAGCAAACACAGAGGCGAACCGTTTTTGTTTTCATGCCTGCGTTAATTGCAAAAAACGCAAAAACAGCAGTTTTAAAACGATTTTATCCACTTTTCAAGCGTTTTCAATCTGCCATGAGAAGTCATGTCAAGCTGTATCGGCGTGAGTGAAACAAAACCTTGGTTGAGCGCGTATATATCGGAGTTTTCGTCAATATCCCGCTGCCACATGAGAGCGTCAACTCCTATCCAGTAATACTCTTCGCCGCGCGGATTTCTATTCATTAAAGCCATACTTTCATATACTCTGTTTCCCGTTTTTGTTACTTTGTACCCTTTGCACTCTTCGGGTGTTATAGGCGGAATATTGACATTTATAAATTCTCTGCTTCCAAGCGGATATGCGCCTTGCAGGATTTTTTTCGCTAAATCATGCGCCGTTTTTGCCGCAAGTTCATATCCCAATATTTCAAGCATGTCGCGCCCGCTTGTGTAGTATTGCGATACCGCAAATGACGGAATGCCATGCAAAGTGCCTTCCATCGCGCCGCCTGCTGTGCCGCTGTAAGTTATATCTTCGCCGAGATTTGCGCCGCGGTTGATGCCGCTTACTACCAAATCAGGCTTTTTATCTTTTTCAAACAGCGCGGTAACCGCCAAATATATGCAGTCGCTTGGCGTTCCGTCGTCAAGCTTGAAAAAATCATCATCTACTCTGATAAATTTCAGCGGTTTTGTAACTGTCAAGGAGTGTCCGCATGCTGATTTTTCAGTAGTTGGAGCTACTATCGTAACATGCCCCAAGGGTTTTAGCGCATCCGCCAAAGCCAAAAGCCCCTTACTCTCGTATCCGTCATCATTTGTGATTAAAATTCTCTTTTGCATAGATTCCCTTTTTCATATTGTAACACGGTTTTATTTAATCTCTTTTACGGTAAATTCAACTTTATCGCTCTGTCCGCTCTCGTCAATGACAACAAGCTGATAATTTCCCTCCTGTATAAATTTGCGGTTCAAAAACTCCCCCTCGCCGTTTTGGACTATAAGCTCTCCGTTCAAAAACCACCACCTTGCGCCTCTGCCGCCTTGAGAAGTTATTTTGGGGATTAACTCCTCTTTATTTTTGGATATTGTGAAAATCGTATCATTTTTGACATTTTTGATAATCAGCATTCTTGTCGGGTTGTTATCTTCAAGCGGCGGGCAAGTTTGGCTTTTTTTGGGCAGCCTTTGCGATAATCGTTCGCTTTTTGGAAGCCATGGAGTAAGAGACGCAGGCCACAAAGCGAGTTTTTTTTTCACTGCGTTTTTGCAGTAATACGCGCTCATTTCGCCTTTTTCGTCCGTATAATATGTAAGCCAGCCGCTTGATAAATCCTGTTCTGAAGAAAAAAGAGTCGGCGGCGTGAGGTTGTTAAATATCCACGCTCTTTTTTCTGCGCGGCAATTCGGGTCGTTTTTTTCAAGCGGCTGACCGCTCGGCCAGCATATATTTTTTACGCTCACAGAGGGCGGTTTTTCGTCCAAATAGTCATTTAATAAAAATGAGTTTGTCTGTCTTTGTTTGAGATAACTGTTGATTTGATACAAAAACGGAACCGCCGTTGCCGCACCGAATTGCTCCGCTACCGGAGTGCCGTCAGGCCGTCCTGTCCAAACTCCGATGATATATTTTGAACTTATGCCAATAGCCCATGCGTCTCTCATGCCGTAACTTGTACCCGTTTTGTACGCGAAAGATAAAAATCCGCGTCTGTAAAACGCGGGGTCTGCTTCGCCGGAGAGCATGCGCCTTGTTATCCATGCCGCGCCTGCATCAACAAAATCATACTCTATAAGCAAGTCGGCGGCAAGATATCTCAAAGGGGCGATTTTGCCGCCTCTTGCATACGCGCTGTACGCGCTGACAAGTTTATCAAGACTGATGCCGACGCCTCCCAAAATGATGGCAAGATTTGGTTCGGCGTAAGGCGGCAGTTTGAGATTTATATCCGCGCTTGAAAGTTTTGCCATAAATTTTTTAGGTCCGTAAGCTTCCATTAATTGAACGGCAGGCAAATTTAAAGAGTTGCTCAATGCGTCTGACGCGCTCACCGCGCCCGAAAACGCCATATTAAAATTTTCGGGAGTGTAGCCTTGAATTCTCGGCGCATCTTGCAAAAGCGACTCTGAATGTATCAATCCCTCGTCTATCGCCAAAGCGTAAATAAAAGGTTTCAGCGTAGAACCCGGAGACCTTACCGCGCTTACCATATCCACATGACCAAAACGGCTCTCGTCATTAAAATCTATAGAGCCGACATACGCTTTGACGGACATATCGGTATGATCCACTACCAGCATCGCCAAAGAAACGGCAGGATGAAGGGCGGATTTTGCATTTAACGCCATCTCTTCAAGGCTTTGCTGCATGGACGCGTCTATATTTGTTTTGATAACTCTATCGTTTGTCATTTGAAGCGAACGCCTTGCGAAAACAGGCGCTAACTGCGGAGTAAAACGCGGCGGCAGGTAGATATCCTCCTCTTTTGCCTCTTTGACGGTTTTTTCGTCCCAAACGCCGAATTTCAACATTCTATCAAGTACTTTATCGCGCGCCTGCTGCGCCTCTTGCGGATATCTATCGGGTCTTAGTCTGCTTGGAGACTGCGGCAGGGCTGTCATCAAAGCCGCTTCTGCATGAGTTAATTCCAAAGGCGTTTTGCCAAGATAACTCCATGACGCCGCGCCGATACCTTCTATCGTTCCGCCAAAAGGAGCGCGGTTAAGATATATGGTCAAAATCTCATCTTTTGAGTAACGCCATTCAAGCTGCATAGCGCGCAGCATTTGCTTGATTTTGCCGCTTATGCTTTTTTTATGCGGCTCCAATATCCTTGCCGTTTGCATAGTAAGAGTGCTTGCGCCCGATACTCTTTTGCCTTCAAATATATTCTGCACCGCGGCGCGCACTATTGAAAATGGATTGACGCCGAAATGCCAATAAAACCATCTGTCTTCATAAGTAAGCAAAGCTTCCAAATATGCGGGCGATATGTCTTTAATCTCAACAGGATACCGCCATACGCCTTTCTCGTCCGCAAACCGCCAAAGCGGCGAATTGTCGCTTGATACTACTATTCTGGACATTTGCGCATCATATAGCGGCGGCGGAAAAAGTTTATCTAAAATAAACAGCGTACATGAGATAAAAATAAGAAAAAATAGAGAAACTTTTAAAATTTTTTTCAAATTATATCCGTAATTTCAAGAGGCGTAAACCGCCCCTTGATTTATTTAACCGTGAGTTTTGGCGCACTTTTGCCTATAGCGAAAATTTCAGGAGAATACATTGACTCCACATACGGAGGCGGAACGGCATAAACTCCCGGACTTACCGCGCGCGCAAGATATACAAGCACAGCAGGCTGATAGCGTCCAACATCAATAGCGGCTATATATCTGTCGTCTCTAAACTCTTGATGTATCACGGAAGTTTCGGCAAAAGCGCGCGCCAATTCTTTATTTGTCCTTATCGCATCGCTGTCGGCAAGGCTTACGGCGCTGTGTCCCAAGTTTTGATTTTCAAGCTCTAAACCTGCGGGCAGCAAATCCACTGCAAGCGCATCCGAAATTCTCTCAAAATCGGTAGTTACCCTCAAAGCTACGACGACCAAATCCCCGCTTTTTAGCCCGCCCAAATCCGTCTCTTTGCCATCAAGCGTGTAATATGTCCTTGAAATTGTGATATTGTTTGAAACAGGATCGGGAGCCGCAGTCGGATAACCCTTAATATCTATGGAAACAAACATTGTCGTTTCATCGGAGTTTTTGACGCTTTGCACTGCTTTAAGCGCAGCCGCATCAAGCGTTTTTACGAAAGGCTTATCGCCAAGCTTGACATTCTCTTTTTTGCCGTTTGCGTCAATAACCGCTTGCCAGAACGGCTCTTTTGTATTTATAAAATGCCTGCCCGCTAAAAATATAGCGTTTCGCTCCTGTGTGGAAAAATATCCTTTTGATTTGATTTTTTCGGAGAGCGGCAGGACGATTTTAGCTCTTTCGTCAGGCAGTAGGTCATGTTCATACAAAAGCGACAATATCAAAGCCGTATCTCTTACGCTGCTGCCGTAATCGCCGTACCAATAATAATTATTGCGGTCAGTGAAAAGCAAGGCTTTTTTTGTAAGATTGTCGGCTCGCTCATTATCGCCCGAAAGTTTTAGCGCGATGCCAAGCTGCATGAGCGCAAGCGAGGATTGTTTGTCGTTTGCCGTATCGTAAAGGCGTCTTAAATTGCCGAGATTTGCTTTTTGTTCGCGCGCCAAAACAAGCGATGCGTAACTTTTAACCGCGAAATTTGTGTAATCAAAACTGTAACTGTAACCGTAATCAATATTGCCGCTGTTAGCGTAATATTGCAGTCTTTCTACCGCTTTACTTAAAGCCTCTTGCGGCACATAAAAACCCTGCTCCTTTGCTCTTAATAAAAAGTCTGTTACATAAACGGTAGCCCAATGCGCCTCATGAGAATCAGACCCCCAATATCCGAAACCGCCGTTTGTCTTTTGCATGCCAAGAAGCCTCTCTATACCTTTTTGCACGCTCTGTTTTCGCTCTTCATTGCTTGAAGTTTTGATGCCAAGCGCTTCAAGTTGTTCGGACGAAGCATAAATAGACGGATATATGCCGCTTGTAGTCTGCTCCACGCAGCCGTAAGGATAGGCGAACAGTTCTTTGACAGCCTGCGCCAAATTAAGAGGCGGGATTGAGCTTATGCCAAGAGACGCTTCTATGGTTCTTTCGTCAAGATTTTCGTAACCTTTTTTAAATTCGGCAGCATTAAGAGCATCACCTTTTTTTAACTCTTTGAAAAGTTTAAAAGTATTTGCAGGATAAGGCGGTCTTACTCCTATGACCCATTTTTTTTCTATCGTCTTTTGTCCGTCAATGCCGCTTACTTTGACAGTTACTGTGCCGCTGCCAAAACCGCCTTTTGCGGATATGGGTATGTAAACTACCTTTTTTTGTCCGTCGGATATGTTTATCGTCTCTTCTTTAAAGCCGTCTAAATAACCTGCGGCGGTTGCAGTTATTTTTAATTTTTGCTCAAATTCGGATAAATTGTTTATATCAAGCGCAAGAGTGCTTTTATCGCCGCCAGCCAAAAATCTCGGATGGTTTAACTCCACGACAAGAGGCGATGCTACAACGGCTTTTTGCTCCGCGCTGCCATAATCCTCATCTCCCCAAATCTGCGCCATGAAGCGAAGTTCGCCGTTAAAATCAGGAATATCAAACCAAACTTCCGCTTCGCCTTTTTCATTTAGCGTTACGGGTTTGGACTGCATGGCGACTAATAAAAATTTTGTCAAAGGTTTTTTGCCGCTTTTTGAAAGAGCCGCGTCTCCGCCGTATTTCAATGACGCGCTTTTCGCGCCGCCTTCTATCAAATTACCGTAAACATCGTATATATCCACGCTCCATTCCCGTTTGGCAAAAAATGTTTCAAAAGGATTTGGCGTTTGAAAATCGGTTATGCTCAAAATGCCGCTGTCCACCGCCGATATAATAGCTGTAAGCTTTTTGCTTTTTTGCTTTTGGTTTAGATTTGCTTTAAGCGTTACTTTGACCTTCTGTTTTGGTTCTATTTTTTCGGGAACTTTCAGCGTCAAATCAACTTTTCTATCGTCTCTGAATAGCGGCAGATGAAGTATTCCCATAGAGCGTTTCGGCGTTAAATGCAGATTTTTATTACCCTCTTTGATGATAGTTGCGCCGATGTAAATATCATGGCTTGCCCACTCTTTGTTTACAGGTATTTGAATTACATTTGCGTTTTTGCCGATATTGATATTTTGCTGCCACAAAATGCCTTCGTTTGTCTCTACTGTCATGTAGCCGCTTCCGCTTTCAAGGGATTCTACGGTAACTTTTGCAACATCGCCAGCTTTATATGAAGGTTTGTCCAGTTTCAGCGTTATCTGCTCAGGTTTCGTTTCGCTTCCGCTGCTTCTTTGCCATCTGTATCCTGCATAAAAACGAACGCTGCTTACCACATTTGTGCTTAAATCCGTAACTTCAACAATGTAAGCGCCCCAATCCACATCAAATCCGACAAATGCGCTTTTACCTTGCGCTACGGATATATCTTTACTCTCCATATTGATATGCCTGATATTGTAGTCGTATCCCCAACCACCGTTACTGTCGTAATACCAATAGTAATCGTACCGCTCTTTTATGAGGCTGACGCGGAGGTTGTTTTTAGCAAGCTTTTTGCCCTCTGCGTTTGTAAATATGATTTCAAATTCTGCATGTGAATTTTCGTTTGTGGAAAATTCGTTTTCGTATCGTCCGTTTTTATAATTGTATATCTTTTTTGTGCCGAAATTCGGCTTAATCGCGGGAAGTTCCCTGCTTGGAAAAACCGCCTGCGTCAAAGTCCTTGTTACGGGGCGTCCGCCTGATTCCATAAGGCTTGCTTCAAACACTATATTAATCGGCGAATTGATGCCGCTCCATGAGTTTTGCGCAATTATCTGCGCTTTTCCATTGCTATCAAGCGTTGTGTCCACATACTTTATATATTTGTCCAAACCCTCTTCTCTTAAAGAGCCGAAATAAAAGCCTTTTAGAGATTCGACCGCATTTCTTAGCGGTCTTGTTTTCAATTCGCCTATAAGTCTGTTGCCGTTAGCCGGCGCGCCGTAAAGATATTTGCCGTATATGTCAAAAACCGCATCGCCTGTTTTAGCTAACGGCTCTGCGCTTTTATTTACTTCAATAGCCATTTTTTCAGGTAGAAAATCTTCCACTTTGAAGCTGTAAAAACGATAATTGCCGTCGCCCAAATCAAATCTGAATTTCCACTCTCCTGTCGGCGCGTTTTGCGCCAATTCGTATGTATATTGATAAAATCCGTCCGCGCCCTGCCAAGTAAACGTTTTGGCTATTTTATTGTCGGATTGTAAAATATCCACTTTTATCGGTTGATTTGGCACTCGTTTGCCGTCTTTGTCTCTTAAAACAGCATTTACAAATACGCTCTCTTCGGGGCGGTACAAATCCCGCGGACCAAATGCAAAAAGCGTTTTGTCAAAATTTTTAGCTCCCGCGATGCCAAAATCCGCCAAATCCAAAGCCCCGCTGTTTAGATAAACAAAGCTTGTTTTTCCGTCTTTTTGTGCAAGCAAAACCGTAGCTTTTGAGTGCGGAATATTTAAATAGCCTTTGGCGTTTGTTTTTGTTTCGGCGATTAAACCTTTGGCGGTTAAAAACTTAATATTGACATCGCTCATGGGCGCGCCGCTTAGATTTTGCGTGAAAATATCGTAAGAATTTTTATTTTTATGAACTATAACGCCGATATCCGTATGCGTAAAAATTGTTATCGGAATATCGTAAGCCGCATATTTACCCGCCTGCCTCATGACGGCTATATAGATGCCGCCGTCTTTTAACTCTTTTATATTTTTGACGGGCAGCGTTACCGTTTCTCGCGCATTTTTCCTGCCATTTAGCGTAAATCTTCCCGAATATACGGGTTTTATATTATTGTCTTTCAAAAGTTCGTCTATTGTGTATGTTCTGGCTGAAGATCTTTTAAAAAGGCTTCCCAAAACTTGCGGTAAAGACTCCGTATCAACGCTGTAAAAATCCACATCAACCTCTTTAATATTCAGAGTTGTAACTGCAAGCCCTCTTGTAAAATCCGAAGGAAGCAGAAACGATGAGGACGCAAAACCGACGACAGGTTTTAAATCTTTCGTAGTGATTTCTGCGGAGTATCTGCCTGACGGCTTCAACTCTTTACCTGCTGCATTTTTGATTTTATTTTGCTCTTCTATATATACCATGTATTTTGTATTCGGGTCTAAATATTTAAAATATATCTCCCGCCTGTCTTTGGATACTTCCCACAAGCCGTCCACATTCTGCGAGGAGATTTCCGTTATCCCGTCTTTTTTTATGTTGGTTCGTTTTAGTAAAGTGATGATTTTATTTAAATCCTGTCTTGTTGCAATCGGCGTTGAAAATGTTATAGCGATTGAAATTGCGCCGTCAACGGTCGTCTCCGAAGCGTCCACAATATAAAAATCCTTATCTTGGAAGCGTTCAATCTGGGCGTCTTTTGAAGCCGTATTTACATTTTGCGCAAAAAGCGATAAACTTACGCTTACCGATAACATGAGGACTTTTAGTATGTGGGAGATATTCATAAAATTTCCTTGTATAATAATAAAAAATAAAATCTAATAATACCGCTAAATCGTTTAAAAATTTATCAAAATTATAATTGATTTTTATTATAATTTTAGAAAAAAGGAGCTTTCATGCATGAAAAAAGAGGCATATTAAAACATTTCGCTGAAAATATACTTCAAGGGCTTTTTTGGCTCTTGCCGATAGCGGCGGTGATATTTATACTTTTATGGGTTTACGGAAAATTAGACGCTATTACGCTGAAAATTTTTGCAACTTTGGGTTTTGATATAGACGGGCAAAGTTTTATATGGATAGCGCTGACGATAGTTGTTTTAGCGGTTACGCTATATATTTTAGGCTTTATTATTCACACAAAATTAGCTTTTTTGTTTGAGGCTTTGTTTGCAAAAATTCCGTTTTATTCCACGCTGAAAGATATAATAAATATTTTCAATTCGTCCAAAAAAGGCGAGACAAAAGTTTTGGTTGTGGCGATAAAGGGCTTTGGAAATACGGGATATAATATCGGGCTTATGTATTCGCAAAAAGAGAGTATCATCAAAGACCACTACACGGTTACTTTATCGCAGTCTCCGATACCAAACGGCGGATTTATGTTTGAGATACATAAAAAGGATATCTTTGTCATACAAAACGCGACTTTTGACAACAATCTGCAATACCTTCTGTCCATGGGCGTTAAAAGTCTGGCGGAAATCTTAAAAACCGAACCGATGAATATAGACGAATTTGTACCGCTTGAAGAGTGGATAAATTCCAAAAAATCAGCAAAAAAGGATAAAAATGTTAAAACGCAAAAATAGCATAAAAGCTTATGCAAAAGCAAAAGAGTTTATCCCCGGAGGCGTAAATTCGCCCGTAAGAGCGTTTTTAAGCGTCAATCAAACGCCGCCTTTTATCGCTGAGGGCAAAGGCGCTTACATGATAGATATTGACGGCAACAGATATATTGATTTTGTTCAAAGCTGGGGACCTTTGATATTCGGACATGCAGATAAGACGGTAGAAAAAGCGGCTCTAAAAGCGATAAAAAAAGGGCTAAGTTTCGGCGCGCCGACAGAAGCGGAGACGAAACTCGCGAAAACTGTCTGCTCCATTTTCCCGTCTATTGAAAAAATCCGCTTTGTCAGCAGCGGTACGGAAGCCGTGATGAGCGCTATTCGTCTGGCGCGCGGATATACGAAAAAGGACGATATCATAAAATTTAAAGGCTGCTATCACGGACACAGCGACTCTTTGCTGGTGCAAGCCGGAAGCGGTGCGGCGACATTCGGTTCTCCAAGCAGTCCGGGCGTTCCTGCGGATTTTGTAAAGCATACTCTTTTGGCTGATTATAACGATATAAAAAGCGTGGAGAAATGTTTTAAAGAGTCTGAAAATATAGCGTGCGTTTTGATTGAACCGATAGCGGGCAATATGGGTTTGGTGCCTGCGGATTTGGAGTTTTTGGACGCGCTTAAAAAATTGTGCGGTAAATATAACGCGCTTTTGATATTTGACGAAGTCATGAGCGGATTTAGAGCCTCTTTAAAAGGCGCGCAGGGTTTTACGGAAGTTGTGCCCGATATCGTAACGCTTGGCAAAGTTATAGGCGGCGGCATGCCTGTGGGCGCATTCGGCGGCAAAAAAGAGATAATGTCCTGCCTCTCTCCTGATGGCGCGGTATATCAAGCAGGCACTCTTAGCGGCAATCCTGTTGCGATGAGCGCGGGGCTTGCAAATATCAATAAAATACTGAAAGGTAAAAAGCTTTACGAAAGGCTAAATTCTCTTGCAAAAGCTCTCATGAGAGGTTTTAAAGAGAGCGCGTCCAAAGAGGGCGTGCCTTTGCAGGTTTGCGTAAGAGGCAGCATGTTTGGATTTTTCTTTAATGAAAAAGAGGTGAAAAATTTTGACGATGCGTTAAAATCGGACACAAAACGCTTTGCGGCGTTTCATAAAGGCATGCTGGAGAGGGGATTTTATTTTGCCTGCTCGCAGTTTGAAACGGGCTTTATCTGCGACGCGATGAATGAAAAAATAATACAAAAAACTATCAACGCCGCCGCCGAAGTATTTAAAGAGATAAAATGAGTAAAGTTTTTATGCGGATTTCCGCCCGCTTCTTACGAAAGGCTGTCATTTGCGCAAAAATGACGGAAAAAGGCGTATGCGCTTCGCGGAAATTTTTGCGCGTGATATTATCATGAAAAGAGTTAAAATGAGTGAAGAAAAAGATGTTACGGAACAAAAAAAGAAGCCAAAATACGGCAAAATCATAGAGGGCGCAGGCGAACTTTCGCTTGGCATTTCGATAGTTGTCGCGATAGTTTTGGGCGTGCTTTTAGGACTTTGGCTGAAAAGTTTGACAGGCTTTGCATGGACGCTTTGGCTTGGCGTATTTTTCGGTATCGGCGCGGCTGTAAAAAATGTGCATATTGCGTATAAAAAACAAAAAAAGAGTTATGATGAACTGAAAAACGAACCGCGCTATAAATATCAAGCGGACAAAGACGATGATGAAGACGATAAATATTAGATTGGCGATCGGCATTTTTACGCTCATGCAGATAATATTTGCCGCGCTTTATCTGTTTGGCGGCGCAGCGTGGTTTTTGAATGCGCAGGTTGGATTTTTCAGCTCGTTTTTAATCATAATCGGCTCATTTTTCGGCTATAAAAAAATGGTAAATTACAAAGTCTCCATGTACGGCAATGAACCTGACATAATAGATAAAATGGAAGATCCTTACGGTATTTGGGACGACGAAGATACGCCGCCGAAAGAAAATGAAAATACTAAAACGATTTTAGCAAAAACTGCTGTGAAAAATACCAAAACAACGGTAAAAGGTTTTTTTTCGCCGTACCGCATAGCCTCTTATGCACTCTTTTTGATTCTGTTTTTAATACTGATAAAAAGCGGCACTCTCGCGCTTGTTCCATTTTTATCAGGCGTAACATGCGCGCCTTTGGCTGTGGCGGTATATGAAGCCGTGCAGACTTTTTTATTCGGCTCTGCCGATAAAAGCATATAAAAGAGATATTTAATCTGATTTTTCATAAACTTATCGTAAAATCCGATTTTTAAAAGTAAAGTCGTAAATTTAAAGGACGGTTATGATTCCTTTCACGGACGAAGAGTTAATGCCTGTGGTATCCAAAATTTTGGACAAAGTAAGACCGATGCTGGTGCAAGACGGCGGCGACATGAAGCTTCTAAGCGTCAAAAACGGGCGCGTTTTTATACAGTTTCAAGGTGCGTGCAGCGGCTGTGCATCAAGCGATATGACGCTGAAATTCGGCGTGGAAAGACAGCTTCGCATAGATATACACCCAGAAATGGAAGTTATAAGCGTCAAAAGCGAGAGCGAGATACCGCGATGATACATGAAATTAAAAATCAAACATTTAAATACATAACCGACAATTCAAACGAAGCGGATAAAAACATAGCGTTTGTCAAAACGGCGCAAAACAGCGGATATGAAAAAGACGCGCTGAAAAAAGACTGTAAGATTTTGAGCGTTGATGAATGTTTCAAGCTTTTGGATATTAATCCCGATTTGAAAATCGTCGGCGTAACGGGTACAAACGGCAAAACGACAACGGCGGCGGCTATATATTCAATACTTTTGGATTTGGGTAAAAAAGCCGGACTGCAAGGTACGCGCGGCTGTTTTATAAACGATAAATGCGCAGACGACAAAAGCCTCACAACGCCGTCTATTTTGCATACGCTTGTTAATATGCAAAAAGCTTCCGATGCGGGATGTTCGTATTTTGTCATGGAGGTAAGTTCTCATGCGATTATACAAAAGCGTATAGAGGGGTTGAAATTTGCGCTGAAAATTTTTACGAATATTTCGCAGGATCATTTGGATTTTCATAAAAGTATGAGCGAATATATAAAAGCAAAAAGCTCTTTTTTTGACGATGAGACGCCAAAACTTATCAATAAAGACGATGAAAGCATAAGATACAACCTGAAAAACGCGCTTACTTACGGCATTGAAAAACCTTCCACTTATCAAATTACCGCTTACGCTCTGCGTGGCGGGATAGAGATGGCGGTGCAGTATGCAAACAAAACGCACGCATTTTCAAGCGCGCTTCAAGGCAAATTCAATCTGTATAACCTTTTAGCCGCCGTCTCCGCCGTTCATGTTTTGGAAAAAGCCTCTTTTGAAGCGATAAACGAAGCGCTTGCGAATTTTGCGGGCGTTAGCGGACGCATGGAGATTGTAAACTTTGACCCTTTGGTGATTGTGGATTTTGCCCATACGCCTGACGGCATGGAGAAAGTTTTGGAAGCGATGATGGAAAATGAGCTTGTCGTAGTTTTCGGCGCGGGCGGCGATAGAGACAGATTAAAACGCCCGCTCATGGGAAAGATTGCGCAAAAATACGCAAAAAGGTTATATATAACAAGCGATAATCCGCGAAGCGAAAAGGCAGAAGATATCATGGAAGATATAGCGCGCGGCATTGAAAAAGGGTTGAATGTTTACAAAATCGCCAATAGAAAAGAGGCAGTGATAGAAGCGTTGAAGAGTTTGCAGCCAAAAGAGGTTTTGATGATACTTGGAAAAGGCGACGAGACATATCAGGAGATAAGCGGCGTAAAGTACCCATACAGCGACAAAGAGGTCGTACAAACATTTTTAAAAGCAAAAATTGATAAAATATGAAATTATTAAAATATAAAAGGTTTAGTTATGATGTTTGAAATGCTTTACAGCAAAATACACAGAGCCACAGTTACAGATGCAAATTTAAATTATGTCGGCTCCATAACGATAGATAGAGATTTGATTGACGCGGCGAAATTAAAAATCGGACAAAAAGTAGATGTTGTAAATATTAATAACGGCGAGCGCATAAGCACTTATGTGATAGAAGGCGCGCGAGACAGCGGTATCGTCTGCTTAAACGGCGCGGCGGCGAGAAAAGCGCAAATTGGAGATAAAGTCATCATAATATCTTATGTTGCGGTGGACGAAAAAGAGTTGGCGGATTTCAAGCCTGCTGTCGTTTTGGTGGACGAGAAAAACAGTATCATAAAAATAGAAGCGAGTCTTTAATGTTAGACGGATTTGATTTTTCAAAAATGGGTTCAATGCTTGAAGAGGCGCAAAAAAAAGTGCAGGAGCTTCAAGAAGAGTCTAAAAGCAAAATATTCACGGCAAAAAGCGGCGGCGGACTTGTGAGCGTGAGCGTAAACGGCGGTGCGGAAGTGATAGATATTACGATAGACGATTCGCTTTTGTCGGATAAAGACTCTTTGCAGATTTTGCTCATGAGCGCGGCAAACGACGCTTTTAAAATGGTGGAAGAGGATAGAAAACTTTTGGCTTCAAAAATGCTCGGCGGTTTTGGAGCGATGAGGTAAAAAACGGTTGGATACCAAAACTTTCATCAAAAACATAGACGGCATGACAAAAAGGGCGTTTGAGAAGCTTCGCGCCGAATATCCAGATTTTAATCTCTACACAGCTTTGATTTATATAGATTTTATAGACGCAATACCAGCTTATCTCAACGGAAAAAAAGAAGAAGATATAATAAGCAGGGCGGTATGTACGATAGGTTTTGACGATTTGGCAAATTCGCTCAAATGCGCCGATGCATGGATAGCGTCTGCCGATCCGAGAAATGAGCATATAGACAGAAATTCGACAAGAACTTACAGAACGCAGGATCTTTTAATAAAAGAGGTTGAACGCATAGAGTGCGAAGGCGTAAATATAAAAGATGCGCACAAAGCTATAATGGCTTACAAGCGGTGTTCAAAAGTTTGCATGACTGCAAATGCACAAGCGCAAGGACTGAATATCGCCAAAGGCGCCGCGCTTGTGTTTTTATCTGAAACATGGCTGTCGTATTACGGCATGTATGGCATCGCTGATTTTGGCGTAAAAAGGGCAAAAAAAGGGTGGCTTTCGTTTGGAAATGTCTGTTTTTTGCTGTTTATTTTGTTTTTCATATATCTCTTTTTTTAAAGGATTTTAATGCTGGAAGAGTTTGAGAAATTTTTACAGACGCACATTATAAAGACGAAGAGTTTTCATCCGTTTTATAATGAAGCTTACGAGAAAATGCTAAACGCCGGCGGCAAAAGATTTCGCCCGCTTTTGCTTTTAAATGTAGTAAAAGCTTATAATCCGCTGTTGATTAACGCTTCCATGAACGCCGCTTTGGCTTTGGAGATGATACATACTTATTCGCTTATACATGATGATTTGCCCGCGATGGACAATGCGCCTTTCCGCCGCGGCACTCCGACGCTTCATGTAACATACGGCGAAGCGGCGGCTATTTTGACGGGAGACGCTCTGAATACGGACGCTTTTTTAGTACTCATGAACTCTCCGATAGACGCCAAAACAAAAGTAAAATTGTGCGAAATTTTGAGTTTTAACGCGGGAAGCGGCGGCATGGCGCTTGGGCAAGCGATAGACTGTTATTTTGAAAATCAACCCTTAGACGAATCGGAGCTTGAATTTTTACACACTCATAAAACCGCAAGGCTTATCGCGGCGGCTTTGCAGATGGGAAGCGTTATAGCCGGACTTTCAAATGAACTTGAAGAGAAGCTTTATGCATTTGGCTTGGAACTTGGGCTTTTGTTTCAGATACAAGACGACATTATAGACGCTGTGAAAAGCAAAGAAGAGGCGGGAAAACCTACAAATAATGATGCGCATAAAAACTCTTTTGTCAATCTTTTCGGACTTACAAACGCTATTCTCAAAAGGGACGCAAAGGTAAAAGAGCTTAAAGCAAAAGCGGAAACTTTTGGGGCACTTGAGGGTTATTTTCAAAAAATATTAGATACAAATTTTAAATAAAGGATGTTATGTGGATTATGAATTTTTAAAAAAACAGGCGGATACGATTCGGTTTTTAGCCGCCGACATGGTACAAAAAGCCAACAGCGGGCATCCGGGCGCTCCAATGGGGCTTGCGGATATTGTAACGGTTTTATCTTATCATTTGCGCCACAATCCCTCAAACTCCAAATGGCTGAACCGCGACAGGATAGTTTTCAGCGGCGGGCATGCGTCCGCGCTTGTATATTCGTTTTTGCATTTAAGCGGCTATGATATCTCTTTGGAGGATTTGAAAAATTTCCGCCAGTTTGGCAGTAAAACGCCCGGACATCCAGAATACGGCGAAGTGGACGGAGTTGAAGTTACGACAGGACCTTTGGGGCAGGGCGTGGCGAACGCCGCAGGATTTGCAGCAGCAGCGAAATATGCGTCAAATATACTCAATACCGACGAAGTTAAAGTTATAGACCACAAAGTTTACTGTTTATGCGGCGACGGGGATTTGGAGGAAGGCATAAGTTACGAAGCTTGTTCGTTCGCGGGGCATTTGGGACTTGATAATCTTGTTTTGATTTATGACTCCAACAATATAACCATAGAAGGCAGTACTTCGCTTACATTCAGCGAAAATATCAAATCCAGATTTGAGGCGCAGGGCTGGGAAGTTTCAAAGATAAACGGGCATGATTTTGACGAGATTGAAGAGGTTTTGACGCGTTCGCATGAGCAGACAAAACCGTATCTTATCATCGCAAATACCCTCATCGCAAAAGGCGCTTGCAAATTGGAAGGAAGTCATGAAGCGCACGGCGCGCCTTTGGGCGAAGAGGAGATAGAAAACGCGAAAATAAAAGCCGGATTTGACCCAAAAGAGAAATTTTTCATAGCCGAAGCCGTCAAAGAGGAGTTTTTAAAAGCAAAATCAAACGGCGCCCAAGCTGAAAAAGCGTGGAAAGAGAAAATAACTCTACTTCAAAACGAACAAAAAGAGATACTTCATAAGCTTTTAAATCCTGATTTTAACTCCATAAAATGGCCTGAGTTTCCGTCGGGAAGCGCGGTTGCTACGAGAGAGAGCAATGGCAAAATCATCAATGAAATCGCAAAAGCTCTTATAGGATTTTTGGGCGGAAGCGCAGACCTTGCGCCATCAAACAAAAGCGAATTAAACGGTATGGGCAGTTTTCCAGCAGGGCGCAATATCCACTTTGGCATAAGAGAGCATGCAATGGCGGCGATTTGCAACGCCATATCGTTATACGGACTGTTTTTGCCTTACAGCGCGACATTTTTTATTTTCAGCGACTATTTGAAACCATCCGCAAGGCTTGCCGCACTGATGAAGTTAAAGACATTTTTTATCTGGACGCATGACAGTATAGGAGTCGGCGAAGACGGTCCCACACACCAGCCGATAGAGCAGTTGGCGCAGTTTCGCGCTTTGCCGAATTTTTATGTTTGGAGACCTGCCGATGCAAATGAAAATGTAGAGGCTTGGAAAAAGGCTTTAAATACGAATGCTCCGAGCGCGTTTGTTTTGTCGCGTCAAAAATTGACGGTATTGGACGGTAAGGGCGATTTTGGCGGCGCGGATAAGGGGGGATATCTTTTGAAAAAGTCTGCAAATCCTAAAATAACGCTTGTCGCAAGCGGGAGCGAAGTAGAACTTTGCTTGAAAGCCGCGCACAGATTAAAAGACGAAGGCATAGAGGCAAATGTTGCAAGCGTGCCGTGCCTTGACCTCTTTTTGGAGCAAGATAACGCATATATACAAGCCGTGATAGATAAAAATACAAAAGTTTTAGCCGTAGAGGCAAGTTCGGGCGATGCGTGGTATCGTTTCGCGGACGATGTTATATGCATGAGAAGTTTCGGTGCAAGCGCACCAAGCGGAAAGCTTTTTGATAAATTCGGCTTTAGCGTGGAAAATGTAACGAATAGAGCGAAAAGGCTATTGGAAAAACAGTAATTGTTATTGCGGCGATTAGACGCCGCAGTGTAAATTTTGAAAAGTGTGATTTTTGGCAAAATAGTTATGTTTTTTAAAAGGTTGGTAATGAAAAAACTGCTTTTATTGATTTTGCTTATCTCTTTTGGCGTATGTGTATGTTTTTTTGATTATTATAAAAGAACTTGCGATCAGGGAAATGTTGAAAGTTGCGGCAAAATTAGTTTTTTGTATAACAGCGGCGGCAATGGTATCAAACGGGACTATTCGGCCAAACAAGCCTGCGATGATGGAAATGCCAAAAGTTGCTATAGTCTTGCCGTTTCATACTACAGAGGCAACGGCGTAGAGCAGGACTATCTCAAAGCGTCTGAGTATTATAAAAAAGCCTGCGATAACGGAGATGCTGGTAGTTGCTCCGATTTTGGCGTTCTGTATGACAGAGGCGAGGGTGTAGAGCAAGACCACCTTAAAGCATCTGAATATTTCAAAAAAGCTTGCGATAGCGGAGTTGCCAGAGGTTGTTCCAATCTTGGCATTTTATACAATAATGGCATAGGCGTACAACAAGACTTCCTTAAAGCGTTAGAATATTACAAAAAAGGTTGTGATGGCAGAATTATTACAAGTTGCCATAGTATTGGCGTTTTATATGACAATGGCGAGGGCGTAGAGCGAGACTACTTTAAAGCATTTGAGTATTATCAAAAAGCTTGCGATAACGGGCATGCTGATGGTTGCAATAATCTTGGCATATTATATGCAAACGGTAACGGCGTAGAGCGAGACTACTTTAAAGCATTTGAGTATTATCAAAAAGCATGCGACGGCAAAGACGCATATGCTTGCAACAATCTTGGTTATTTATATAAAAAAGGTAACGGCGTAGAGCGAGACTACTTTAAAGCATTTGAGTATTATCAAAAAGCTTGCGATAACGGGCATGCTGGTGGTTGTAATAATCTTGGCATATTATATGTAAATGGTAACGGCGTAGAGCAGGACTATCTCAAAGCGTCTGAGTATTATAAAAAAGCTTGCGATAACGAAAACAAATATGCTTGCGACAATCTTGGTTATTTATACAAGAATGGCAAGGGTGTAAGACAAAACCTGTTTAAAGCGTCCGAATACTACAAAAAAGCTTGCGACGGCGGGAAGATTGACAGTTGTTCCGAACTTGGCATTTTATATTACCATGGCGGCGGCGGAATGCAAAACTATCCTAAAGCGTTTGAGTATTTCAAAAAAGCCTGCGACGGCGAAAATAATATGGGTTGTTATAGCGTTGGCGCTTTATACGATAATGGCGAAGGCGTGCAGCGAGACTACAAAAAAGCAAAAGAGTATTACAAAAAAGCATGCGATTTACAATATAAAGCAGGTTGCGATCGCTACAAAAAAATTAACGGATTGGGGTATTAAAATGTCTAAATGCTCGGTTCTTTCAAAGGAAAAATATGAGTTGGTTTGAAGTATTTACGCTTTCCATTATTCAAGGGATTACGGAGTTTTTGCCCGTATCAAGCTCGGCGCATCTTGTTTTGGCGCCTCATATATTCGGATGGCAGGATCAAGGGCTTGCGTTTGATGTAGCTGTGCATTTTGGCACGCTCTTTGCTGTGATGATATATTTTAAAAATGAGATTTTACTTCTTTTAAAAGATTGGTTTTACTCGTTGAAAGCGCGTAAAAATATCGGTGAAAGCACGCTTGCGTGGGGGATTTTGATAGCTACGATTCCTGCGTGTATAGCGGGGCTTTTATTTAATGATATGATTGAAGCGTATCTTCGCTCGCCTTTGATTATAGCTTCAACGACTATAATTTTTGGCATTGTGTTATTTGCCGCCGATAGATTTTCTGGTAAAAAAGATGAGAAAAATATCACTTTATACATAGCTCTTTTTATAGGTTTGGCGCAAATGCTGGCGTTAATCCCGGGAGTTTCAAGGTCTGGTATAACTTTGAGCGCGGCTTTAATACTTGGATTTAGCAGAGTAAGTGCTGCGAGATTCTCATTTTTGCTCTCTATCCCGATAATTTTACTTGCAAGCGGCTTTGAGGGGCTAAAACTGCTGCAAAGTTCTTATGAGGCAGAGTGGGACAAGATAGCGGGAGCAATTGCCATATCGTTTATAAGCGGATATGCATGTATACATCTGTTTTTAAAAGCCGTATCAAAATTTTCCATAACGCCGTTTGTGATTTATCGGTTAATGCTGGGTGTTGCGCTCTTTTTTCTATTTTGGTAGCTATTTTTTCAGCTTTTTTATCTCATTTTGAAGTTTTTCTATCTCTTTTTTCAGGGTTGATATATCGTTTTTCAGCCTTTTTACTTCATCTTGGAGATTTTTTATCTCTTTTTGCAGTTTTTTTGTCTCTTCGTCCTGCATATCGTTCTTTTTTGCCGCGCTGTTTTCAAACTCTTTGAGTTTTTCCATATTATTTTCCATACATCTGTCGTAAAAAATTCCGCTTCCGTATGTCGTTTTGCAAGCCGTAAAAATATCTTGCGCGAAAAGCACGCCCGCGCAAAAAAGAAAAGTTAAAACGATTTTATACATGAGTACTCCTTTTATTTAATGCGTAAGTATCGCATAAAATTTGTAAACCCGCGCCTCATTGACTGCAAAGCTATTGTTAGATAAAATCAAAATCAATTTTTTAAGGCAAACGATTATGAAAAAACTGCTGGTAAGCGCGCTTGAACCGTCGGCAAATCTGCATCTAAAACCTGTTTTGGAAAAGCTTGGAGAGTGCGAGCTTTTGGGTATATTTGACGAAGAGTTCGGCGCGCCGTTTTTGGCGTCAAAAGAGTTTTCGGTCATGGGTTTTTTGGATATTTTCTCAAAACTCAAAAAAGCCAAAAGCGCGATAGATAAAATGGCGCGATTAAGTCTTGAAGCTTCTCATGTGCTGCTGATAGACTCTCCTGCTTTTAATCTGCCGCTCTCCCGCGCCATCAGAAAAATCAATAAAAGCGTGCCTGTCACTTGGTATATTTTGCCAAAAGTGTGGGCATGGAAAAAAAAGCGGGCGAAAAAAGTGGAAAAATACTGCACCAATTTAGCTTCCATATTTCCTTTTGAAGATAAGTTTTATACACGCTCTATTTATGCGGGCAATCCGCTTTTAGACGAAATAAAACAGACAAAAAAGAGTCTTGAAAACAGCGGTAAGATAGTTTTTATGCCCGGTTCCCGCAAGTCCGAGATAAAGTCTCTCATGAGCGTTTTTAAAGAGGTCGCCGCACGGTTGGAAAAAGAAAATATCATTGTGATACCAAAACATTTTGGCGCGCAAGAGATAGATGAAATTTATGGAGATTTGGGCGGATTTACCATATCCAAAAACGCGCATGAAAGTTTGCTTGCCGCTGAATTTGCTTTTGTCTGTTCAGGAACCGCTACGCTTGAAGCCGCACTTATTGGCACGCCGCTTGTGCTTTGCTATAAGGCTAAGGCGGTTGATTATTTCATTGCGAAAAGGTTTGTAAACCTGAAATTTGTCGGTTTGGCAAATATCATATTTGATTTTTACTCTCTTCCGCCGCTGCATGAGGAGTTTTTACAAAGCAGCGTAAACGCGGAAAATCTTATACGAGAGTATAACGATATGGATAAAAACGGCTATTTTTTGCGCGCGCAAAAGTTAAAAGAGATATTATCTCACGGCAGTTCGGAAGTTGTGGCTAAGATAATTAAGATATAATAAAAATTTTAAAATTTACAGTTTTCGGAGTTTTTAAGTGAAAAAAGAGCCCATGACGCTTTACGGCTTTAAAAAGTTGGAAGCTGAATTGAAAGATTTGACAAAAGTACAGCGCCCGCAAATAGTGATAGAGATAGACACGGCGCGTTCTCACGGCGATTTGAAAGAGAACGCCGAATACCATGCCGCGCGTGAAAAACAGAGATTTATCGAAGCAAGAATAGCCGAATTTTCAGACCTTTTATCAAGGGCGCAGATAATAGACCCGAGCCTTTACGAACACGATAAAGTACTTTTCGGCTCTACTGTGGAGCTTGAAGACATGGACAGCGGCGAAAGCTTCGTTTATACGATAGTGGGCATGCTGGAAAGCAATGTAGAAAAAGGTTTTATATCTATCTCTTCGCCGCTTGCCAAACACTTGATAGGCAAGAAAAAAGGCGATGAAGTAACGGTAAAACTTCCCAAAGGCGAAGCCTCATACGAAGTGGTAAGTGTCTATTTTAAACCGATAGAGTTTTAGGAGGGAACATGAAAAAGATTAATGCCGCCATAGTCGGCGCGAGCGGATATACGGGGCTTGAATTGATAAAGATTTTGTTTGATCATCCGCATTTCAACCTTGCTTATGCGGGAACGAGCGAGGGCGGTAAAAATCTTAGCGATTTGCATCCGAGTCTTTTAAATGTGATAGACATGAAAGTACAAAAAAGCGAACCCAAAGAGATAGCCAAAACATGTGAATTGGCTTTTTTGGCATTGCCTCACAAAACCGCCATGGTGTTTGCAAAAGAGCTTTTGGAACTTGGAGTAAAAGTGGTAGATTTGTCTGCCGATTACAGACTCTCTTTGGAAAATTATGAGAAGCATTACGGCGCGCATTTGGATAAAGAGCATTTGAAAGAGGCGGTTTACGGATTGGCGGAATTTAACCGTGAAAAAATAAAAAAAGCCTCTTTAATAGCAAATCCGGGCTGTTATCCTACCGCTTCTATTTTAGCGATAGCTCCGTTTGCGCCGTATATAAAAAAAAATACGCCGATTTTTATAGACGCTAAAAGCGGCGTTTCGGGACGCGGAAAAAAGATAACGGAGAGCGAGCATTTTGTGAATGTAAATGAGAATTTTTTAACCTATAACGCCTTAAAACATAGACACGAGCCTGAAATAGCCGAGATTTTAACTTCGTTAAATGTTACTAACGCTATACATTTTGTGCCGCATTTGTTACCGATAACGCGAGGTATGTTAGTTAGTGCATATATGCAAGTAAATGCTGAAATAGACGCATTTAGCGTACTAACAAATTTTTATAAAAACGAACAGTTTGTTAGAGTAAGAAAAGAAGCTGTTAGTTTGAAATTAACGGCAGGAACGAACTTTTGCGACCTTTTTGCGGCGCAAAAAGACGATATTGTGTTTGTTAGTTCAAGTATAGATAACCTTTTGCGCGGCGCATCCGCTCAAGCGGTTGTAAATGCCAATCTTATGTTTGGCTTTGAAGAGAGCGCAGGGATACCTAAGGTAGCTTATGTCCCTTGAAATAAAAGACGGGGCTTTATTTGTCGCAGACGCTCATGAAAACGGTAAAAACAGAACGCTTTTTTCAAAACTTTTGCGTATGATAAAGTCAGGCGAAATAGCCGCCGCGCAACTTTTTTTGATGGGCGATATGTTTGATTTGTTAGTCGGCGGCGCGAAAAAAACGGAGCGTTTGTTTAAAAACGAGATAGAAGCGCTTGAAGAGATTGGGCAAAAGATAGAAGTATTTTACTTTGAAGGCAATCATGATTTCAATCTTGGCAGGATTTTTTCAAGCGTGAAAGTTATTTCTTTAAAAAAACAGCCGATATTGTTTGAAAGCGGATGCGGTTTATTTAAACTTGCTCATGGGGATTTGGGCGGCACGCTCGGATATAAGTTTTATACCGCATTGATAAGAAATCCGTTTTTGATTGCCGTTTTAAATCTTTTTGACTGTTACGGTTTGATTTCAAACTCTATTTTGAAAAGGCTTGAAAAAAAGGAGCTTTGCAATAAAATAGAGAATTTTGAAAATATCGCCGCAAAAAAGACACTTTTTTATTATGGATGTGATTTTGTCGCGGAAGGGCATTATCATCAAAATCAAAGTTTTGTATCCAAAAAGCGCATGTATATTAATCTCGGCGCATTTGCGTGCGGCGGAAAAATTTATCAGTTTGACTCCCAATCAAAACCTCACTTTAAGGGCTTAATTTTTTCGGAAAATTAAATTAGTTGAAATTTTACC
>JAISNU010000100.1 GCA_031276075.1 Campylobacteraceae bacterium | reverse complement strand
TATCTGAAACGATACTATAAACAGTATATAGATACCAAAGACGGCTTTATGAAGAATTACTTTGATAACTTCAAAGCAAGAAAGAATCTCACAGAAGATGAGAGGATAGCTTTAGGTATGGTTCAAGACGCAGGCTTTGCCATAGCAAATACCCTAAAAGAGCAAAGGGTTCAACTCATAAAAGCCAATATGTTAAAAACTCTCGCCGACAGATTCGGGAAAGATGTAGAATTTGCAGACTCCGTGTTTATCCCCGACTCTACTTTGGGAGGGGGAGTAAAAAGATACGGCGCATTAGCGGGCAAATGGGTAGATAAAGAGATAGCCGACGCGCTGTTCGGCTCTGCCGTGTTAAAAAAAGAACTTGAAGAGCTTGGAGACTTTAATGTAAAGTTAGGCTCATTGTGGATAAAGGCAGTTGATCATATAAAGATAAATGTAACCGTTAAAAATCCAATGACTCATGTGTATAATGTAGGCTCCAATATGATACTCTCATATCTTCATGGAAATATGACATATCTTGCCAAAGCTTTGCATATGAGAGTTGCAAACAGGGCTAAGTTTAACGAATGGGTCAAAAGAGCGAATGCGCAGGGATTAAACTCTTATCTTGGGGATATGGAAAAGATGATAGATGAACTCTCTCCCAAAGCAAAAGAACCAATATACTTGACAATACTGAAAAATCTTTACTTTTCCAAAGGCTCAAAAACAGGGGACTTTGCAAGAAGGGCGTACGACTGGGAAGATAAGATATTTAAACTTGCTCAGTTTATGGAAAATATAGAAAAAAGAGGTATGGACGATAAAACGGCTATGAAACTTGCGCAGGAAAGCTATGTAAACTACTCTACGCCTCTGCCTGCATTTGTAAGAGTGATGGATAAAAGCGGACTTATGCCGTTTTTGCATTATAGTTATAAAGCTACTCCTATGGTATTTAAGACCATACTTAAACACCCCGTGAAGTTTGCCGTGTTACAAGCGGCAATGATAGGCTCGGGTGCAAGCGCATGGTTTGGGGATAACGATATCGGCAACGCAAGAAAACCACAATGGGCGCAAAACGGTAAAATAGCTAACCTTTTAGGCGTAAACAGTTGGACGGAGATGCCGTTTGCGGACAGGTGGTATTTAAACTCTGGAAGATTAGTGCCCGGATTTAGATTTGACGGATTTGATCTGATACCGGGAGGTTTTCTGCGCGGAGTGTTTGATATAATGCACGGAGAATCCACACTTGGATATAAGCTTGACAAGGAAGACGACGATGCGGGAACTAAAATACTCAAACGCACGACAGAAATGGCGTTAAGCAAAGCGACTTGAAGCTAAAAATTTTTGAGATAACCTGTATTCAATAGGATATATAGCTTTGGGGAATATATGAATCATGCAGAAGAATGGCAAAAGACATGAATAAAACCATTGAAATACTGCAAAGCGTGCGGTTTAAAGTTTCAGTTTAAGTATGGAAATTATGCGAAATTAAAAAAACAATAAATGATAGATTTACCGTTTTGGTAAATTCAAATGAAATTTTCTAAATTACCCTTGATTTTGACTTTGGAATTGATTAAAATACATGTTTAGCAAAAAAATATTCAGGAAATACAGTGAAAACAGTTTTGAAGTGGTTAATCGGCGCCGCGTTATTTGGCAATTTAGCTTTGGCTGATGATTTTGACGAGGCTAAAAAAGCTTATGTAAACGGCGATTATAAAAAAGCCGCTTCACTTTATAAAAAAGCCTGCGATGACAAAGATGCCATGGGCTGTAATAATTTGGGAGTAATGTATTTAAAGGGCGAGAGTGTTAAACAAGACAGTTCCAAAGCCGCCGAACTCTATAAAACAGCATGTAATGGAGGAAATGTTCATGGTTGTTACAATTTGGGAGCAATGTATTATGAAGGCGAAAAACTCAAACAAGACTATTTCAAAGCTGCAGAATTTTACAAAAAGGCATGCGATGGAGAGTATGCCGCTGCCTGCCATAAACTTGGATATATGTATTTTTTTGGTAATGGAGTAGAAAAAGACAATATCAAAGCTTTCAAATTATTCGAAAAAGCCTGCGACGACGGGAATGCCGCAGGCTGCCATAGTCTTGCACACATGTACTATAACGGTAACGGCGTAGAGAGAGATAATATTAAAGCTTTCAAATTGTTAGAAAGAGCCTGCGATGGAGGAATTCCCAATAGTTGCGTTTTTATGGGGATTGTGTACGAGGAGAGTTCGTGGAATCTTGGCACAGAAAAAAACGAAACCAAATCCGCAGAGTTTTTTAAAAAAGGCTGCGAGGGTAAAAATGCCGAAGGCTGCCTTCGTTTGGGGTATATATATGATGACAGGAAAGATGACGATAGAGCTATTGAATACTACAAAAAAGCGTGCGATTTGGGGGAGCAATATATTAAGCAATTAGGGTGCGACCATTATAAGCATAAACTAAAAAAATAAACAAATTTTTCCGTTTATCATAATTTTGGCACTGTGTGGCAGACTGTCTGAAAGAATTTATATCAAACGATAAATATTTAAAGGAGGCTTTATGGAAACTGCTGAAACAAATATTAAAAAATCATTTGAGCGTATGTGTTTTGATTTTGAGTCGGCGGAAAACGCGAAAAATTATCAGAAAACATCAAAGAAAAAATGTATCAACTTGACGCAAGAGCAATTGGAACAGTTGGAAACATTAGATAGAGAATACGCCGATATCAAAGACAAGCCTTGTGAGTATTATGAGAAAAGAGCGATAATAGCTTTTGGCGCATGCACGGAATTGACTTTGGAGGAGATAGGCTGGGCGCTTTGCATCACAAGAGAGCGCGTAAGGCAGTTGTGGGAACAGGCTGTCAAAAAACTTCGACATCCGCAAAGATGCGCTAAATTAAGAGAATACAGAAACTTATAATGAATTTTAAAAAAGTGGATTTGGCGTTATATGCCAAAATGAAAATTGCTGGTTTGCAGGTGCAAAACTAAGCTGTAAACGCCTGCATGTCAGCAGTGTACTTGAAAGTTTTAATTATAAAAGTAATAAATAAATTTGTGTGCTATCGGAAGACATATCATGTGTAATTACGGCAAAGTGATTTACGGCGGTTTGGAAAGAAGGAATTTAATATAAAAATATTTAGCATCATCAATAGCAGCGAGATAATATTAATGTATGAATTTGGAAACTATCATGATAGCCGTTATGAACCTGAATATCTATCGTGAATGCTTATATTTTTCTGCCGCTGTTTTTTTATTTTTAATAATTCATACAAAAATATTTAACATTAATCGCATTGATGATATTTACTCTCATGTCCATGCTTACGAAGTTTTGGATATTCGGCGCTTTTATCTTTACAAGTTCATTTATCATATATGTATTGACTAATATTAAAAATTGGCTGAAAGATTAAGTAAATTTTGTCATAAATATATCAAT
>JAISNU010000163.1 GCA_031276075.1 Campylobacteraceae bacterium | reverse complement strand
CAAGGCACGCCGTAAGCCGGGTTCTGTCGTGGGCGGATATTTATCTGGGCGTCATTTCGCAATGCCGCTCAAGCGAAGAGTAAAAATATGAGACTAAAACCGTCTCTTCTTGCTGCTGGTTGGGTTTACAAAGCCGTTTTTATTGCTAAAAACGCTGGCGGGCTCTTACCCCGCCGTTTCACCTTTTCCGCTTTCGCGGTAGTCTGCTCTCTGTTGCACTTTCCCTTGGGTTACCCCAGCCATCCGTTAGGTGGAACCATGTCTCATTGCAGCCCGGACTTTCCTCTAAAGCTAGACTTTAGCAGCCGCCTGCCGTGCCTTGAAAGCGGATTATACATAAAATTTGCTTAGCGCAAAATCACAAACGGCAAAAACATTTATGCGGTTTGAAAAAATATAAAACTGTTAAGTTTGCGAATTATTTTTCCATAAACCATTTCAAAATATCAACGCACTCTTTTACCCGCTCTTTTGCAGGACTTTTCAGTCCATTTTGCCATCTATCCAAATCAGAAAAGTCAAAACTTCCAATCAATTTTTTAAAATCAATATTTGCGTACTTCTCTTTAAATGTCTTTAATTTGCTGCTTTGGCTCTCATTCCGCGCATCATACAGGATTTGCAAAAACTCATACATGAACGCTCCATACTCGCTTTTACCTGCTATTTTTCTATTTTCATCGCTGAAAGAGGGCTTGATGTCGTTGCAAATCTCCAGCTCAATTTTATTTGCTACAACCGTTCCTAATCCTTTGATAATATCGGGATTGGTAGAGTTTTTGAACTTGTCTATCATTTTTTGATATACCGTCAATCCGCTCTTTATCTCGCCTAAATCTACATAATTCAAGCCAAGCCACATTATATTAATAAAAAGTTGATTTTGCATATATTCATGATGAGAATTTTCAAATTTATCTATAAATTTATTATGAATATCTATGGCTTTACGATATTCGCCGTTTCGCGTATAATTGTATCCCAAAAGCGTCATCACGCCCGCCAAAGCCGCTTGAATATCTTCATTGTCCGTATTTTCAAATATTGCAACAAATCTCTCGCCTGTTTCTATCTCGCCTTTTGTATCGTTTGCATTAGCGGCGATAAAACCCTTTCTTAAAAGGGATTTTGCCGCCATTAACTCTATCGCACTGTCGTTTGAGTTTAAAAATTTTGAAATGAGTCGTTCAAGTACGGCTTGTTCGGCTTTTGTATTATTTACGCTTTCGTATGCCAGCGCCAGATTGGACATGGCTTGCGCGGTTATAAGTCTTATCTCTTTGTTAGTTGAGTATTCAAACTTGTCTATAAGTTCATTATAAGCATCTATCATTTCGCCTGTTTCATTTGAGCAATAAAACGAAAACGCTCTTTGAAACATATTCTGCGCATTTTGCACTTCCATCTTTTCGCTGAATGTATCGGCATTCGGCAAGCTTAGAGCAAACGCCGCGCTAAGGATAAACAAAAGAAACATTCTCATTTTAGACTCCTTTTAAAAAGCGGTTATTTTGGTATTTTTTGCAAAATTAAATGCTTCCATGACGGGATTTCTTCACCATTTTTGCCAATACTTTTTGCATATTTTCTCTCATCTATCAACTGCCAATCTCTAAATATTATCGGCGGAAAAAAGGTATCGGCTTTGCCGTTATAATCAACGCTTGTGAGATATATCCTTTGCGCAATCGGAAGTGCGGTTTTGTAAACTTCTCCGCCTCCAACGACAAAAGTTTCATTTTCGCCTCTGCTTTCGCAAAATTCAACTGCTTTTTGCAAACTTTCACATGTAAAAACGCCTTCCGCCTTAAAACCGCCTTTTGATAAGATTACGGAGGTGCGGTTGGGTAATGGTTTACCTATGGATTCATAAGTTTTTCTGCCCATTATCAAATGATGCCCCGTTGTAACCTCTTTGAAAAGCTTCAAATCTTCTGGTATATGCCATAAAAGTTTATTATCAAATCCTATCTGCCAAGCTTTGCCGATGGCTACGATGATAGAGAGCCTCATACGGCGACCTCCGCTTTTATGTGCGGATGCGCTTCATAATTTAACAGTTCAAAATCTTCAAATTTAAACCCAAAAATATCTTTCACATCAGGATTTATATTCATGCAAGGCAGCGCAAAAGGCGTGCGCGAAAGCTGCAAATCAGCCTGCTCCAAGTGGTTGGCGTAAAGGTGTGCATCTCCTAAAGTATGGATAAATTCGCCAAATTCAAAACCGCAGACATGCGCTGTCATCATTGTCAAAAGCGCGTACGAAGCGATGTTGAACGGCACTCCTAAAAATATATCCGCGCTTCTTTGATAGAGCTGACAAGAGAGCCTGCCCTCTGCAACATAAAACTGAAAAAACGCATGACACGGGGCAAGCGCCATTTTGTCAAGTTCGGTAACATTCCATGCGCTCACTATAAGGCGGCGGCTTGAAGGATTGGTTTTTAACTGTTTGACAACTTCGCTTATTTGATCTATCGTTTTATCGTCCGCGCCTCTCCAGCTTCTCCACTGCGCGCCATAAACAGGTCCCAAATTACCCTCTTTATCAGCCCATTCGTCCCAAATTTTCACACCGTTGTCATTTAAATATTTTATATTTGTACTGCCTTTTAAAAACCACAAAAGCTCGTGTATTATAGACTTCAAATGGCATTTTTTAGTTGTAATCAACGGAAAGCCTTCGTTCAAGTCAAACCTCATTTGATAACCAAAAACCGAATATGTCCCCGTGCCCGTTCTATCTTCTTTAAAAACTCCGTTTTGCCTCACATGACGCATCAAATCAAGATATTGTTTCAAATTCTTCCTTTATCGAAAACTTTGTTATTTTAACAAAATAAATTGAAATTTCTCCCGTGTCGGATTAAAACTTTTAAAAAGCGAATATCCAAACTCATGCTTCATCTATTAATAAGGCGCTATTTTTGCCATTGTGCGGAACATTAGCGACCAAAGCAATCTATGCATTTCGCCATCATTGTTTTTATTATACAGCCTCCCTCCCGTCAGTTGAGGAGTATGGCGATGGAAGCAATCCAAAAAACACTGCCCCCGTCATTGCGAGCGAAACAATTCACGCATTTCGCCATCATTGTTTCTGTTATGCAGATTTTTTCCATCATTTGAAGAGTATGGCGACATTGTCCCGCAGTCTAAAACTTCAAGTCAGCCCATCTCTCCCTCATTTGTAAGCTTCGCTCCGTCATTGCGAGGACTGCGAGCGAAGCGTGGCGGAACGAAGCAATCCAAAAAACACTTTCTTTGCTGCTTCCATGAAAACAGAAGTTTATGAAATAAAAAATCACACTCCGTCATTGCGAGCAAAGCGAAGCAATCCAAAAAATAAAATAATAAAGAATTCAAAATCAAATAAAATATATAAAACTCTGTAAAGTTTTATCAGAATTGGTTATCTGCATGATACTCCTTTTGTCATTGTAAAGTATGGA
>JAISNU010000153.1 GCA_031276075.1 Campylobacteraceae bacterium | reverse complement strand
ATAAATACAACGCTTAAGCGTTTGCTTCTATTCTTAACATATTCGTTTTATCTATCACAAACGGCAGTTTTTCTATCTCTTTAAGCGCTTTTTGTACATTTGCTTCTTTGCAGCGGTGCGTAGCGAAAAACAGCGTTGTAGTGTTGGACTTTTTATCTTCTGTTTTTTGCAGAAAACTCTCTATGGAGATTTGCAAAAGCTCCAAAATAGCGGTGATTTTAGCCAAAACTCCTATCTCGTCTTTGACTTTTACCCGAAAATAATACCGCGTTTCAACATCATCTTTCGGCATGAGCGTTAAGCGTCCGTTTTCAAGCGGCGATTTGAAACCGAGCATGGGGGATTGCCCTTCTCTTACTATATCTACCAAATCCGCTACAACCGCGCTTGCCGTAGCGTCCCCGCCAGCGCCAGCGCCGTAATACATCGTTTCCCCAACAAAATCGCCTATCAAACTGACGCCGTTCATGACGCCGTTTACCTTAGCTATCATCTCCTCTTGCGGAATAAGCGAAGGATGTACTCTAAGTTCTACTTTGCTGCCTTTTTTCTTTGCTATGCCGATAAGTTTTATCACATACTCAAACTCTTTGGCAAAATATATATCCTCATTTCCGATATTTTCAATGCCTTCTATCAATATATCTTCCGGTTTTGCCTCAATACCGTAAGCGATAGACGACAATATCAAAAGTTTATGCGCGGCGTCAAAACCGCCTATATCAAATGTAGGGTCGGCTTCTGCATAACCAAGCTCCTGCGCCTCTTTCAAGACATCTTTAAAAGGAATTTTTTCGTTCATCATTTTTGTCAAAATATAGTTGCATGTACCGTTTAGTATGCCTTTTATGGCTGTTATATGGTTTGCGCTCAAACCCTCGCGCAAAGCCTTTATGATAGGAATACCGCCTGCGACGGAAGCTTCAAATCCTATCGTCGCCTTTTGCGCCGCTCTTTGCAAGTCATATCTATGATACGCCAAAAGAGCTTTATTGGCTGTTACTACGCTTTTGCCTCTGTTCAAAATCTCTTTCACCACAGAATATGCTTGCTCAACTCCTCCCATGAGTTCTATATAAATATCTATATCGTTTCTGTTAATGACTGATTTGATATCGTCAGTTAGAGGAAGATTAATATTTCTTTTTTTGGATATATCGCGCACGACGCCGATAACGGGAACTATTTTTTTGCCGCATCTTGCCTTGATAATGTCGGCGTTTTTTTCCAAAATTTTAACAACGCTTGAACCTACCGTGCCTACGCCTAAAACCGCAACTTTTATCATGCTTTTTTCTCTAATGAACTAAGATATTTTTTAATATTTCTGGCGGCTTGTCTGATGCGGTTTTCATTTTCTATAAGAGCTATCCTCACATACCCTTCTCCATGTTCGCCAAAACCAACGCCCGGACTTACCGCTGCTTTTGCTTCCGTTAAAAGCTGTTTTGAAAACTCCAAACTTCCCAGATATTCGGCGGTTTTGGGTACTTTTGCCCAGACAAACATTGTTGATTTGGGTTTTTTGATACTCCAGCCTGCGGCTTCAAACGCTTCGCAAAGTACATCGCGCCTTTTTCTGTAAACCTCTTTTATCTCTTCAACACACTCTTGCGGACCGTCAAGCGCAATTGTGGAAGCAACTTGTATCGGCGTAAAAATACCGTAATCAAGCCATGATTTTATCTTTTTAACTGCGCTTATAAGTTTTTTATTGCCAACGATGAAACCGACTCTCCAGCCAGCCATATTGTAACTTTTTGAAAGAGTAAAGCTCTCTACCGCCACATCTTTCGCGCCTTCAACTTCAAAAATTGAGGGCGTTTTGTAGCCGTCAAATGTCAAATCTGCATAAGCTATATCGCTTATGATGTAAAAACGCTCTTTTTTTGCCAAAGCTACAATCTCTTCATAAAAGCTTTTATCCACAGTAACGGTGGTCGGATTGTGAGGAAAATTTACGACTACATATTTTGGGCGCGGAACGGATTTATCAAACGCCTCTTTAAGTTTTGCAAAAAAACTCTCCTTATCCAGCTCAAATTCGTCGTTAAAATCCAGATTGATTTTATATACATTTCCGCCTGCTAATATAAAAGCGTACGAATGTATCGGATACGCAGGGTCAGGTACTATCGCGACATCTCCCGGATTTGTGATAGCCTGTACAAGATGAGCAAAACCCTCTTTGCTGCCAAGTCCTACTATGGCTTCGCTGTCAGGATCCAAATCCACGCCGAATCTTCTTTTATACCAGTTGCAAATCGCAAGACGCAGCTTATATATCCCCATACTTGCGGAATAGCCGTGCGTTTTTGACTTATTTGCAGACTCAATGAGTTTATCTATAATATGCTGGGGCGTCCTGCCGTCGGGATTGCCCATTGAAAAATCTATAATATCATCGCCCGCTCTGCGCGCTTTTAATTTCAACTCGTTAATAACTGCAAATACATAATTTGGCAGCCTCTCTATCGTATTAAATCTTATCTCTTCAAACATCTTTTTCCTTCTTTATATATTATTCAATCAAAACGCTCAACCCGCGTTTGATATTTTCAAGAGTATATTTGTCCTCTATCTTTATATATGCGCTTCCTTTTGGGGGTTTTATTTTTATACTCTGCGTTGTTTTGTCTTGTTCCAAAGTCTTGATAAGCTGTAGATTTTCAGTATAAAAACTAATTTTTGGATACCAGTGGTCGGATACATGCGCCCAAAAAGTCATTGTATCCATGCCGCTGTTTATTGACAGTATGTACGGCGTAAGCGGCTTTTTAAGAGCTGTTCTTACTTTTGCATTGAGAGGTATCGTATCTATCTTTGCATTACGCGAATCAATTTTATAAATCCAATTATTCTCCTCTTTTCCTATATCCAAAATCGTACATCCATGCGCCTTAAAATTGTCATTTAGCAACAGTGGACTGGGGACATTTTGCGTAGAAAGAGAGATGCTCCATATAAACTCTTCCGGCGTTTTAACGGCTTTTTTTGTGATAAAAAAATTATATCCCATAGAGTTAAGAGACTCTGTGATAACGCGTACAAAAAGAAGCGGATTTTGCTGCGTGATAAATGTCATTTCCAACTCTTGCGGCTCTTTAAAATAGAGTTCAAGAAGCGAATTATCTTTAAGAGTTTTTAATACAAGAATAGAGTCTATATTTCCGTTTTTGTCTATATATTTATCCTCATTTTGAAACAGAAACGATATGAGGTTTTTTGACGATGCAGCTTTTGTATTTGCAAAACTGTTTACCTTATCTGTAAGACCGCTTCCGAAAAGCGCGGCGGCGCATACCATAATCAAAAAAGCATACTTTACCAATTTTTACCTCTGTTAAGCCGCACAAACTCTTCTTCATTTATCTGCGTAATTGCGCCGTCTTTTATGTGCAGGTAAATCATATTTTGGGGATTGAAATATCTAATCGGCTCGCCTTCCATTTTTAGCCTGAAATCCCCATGTCCCGTAACAACGAGCTGTTCTTTATTTGTATCAAGCTTAATATCCCAGCCTTGTAAATATGTGCTTCTGCTGAAAGTCGTAAGGTCTATCACTCCGACCCAAATCTCAATATTGGGCGAAATTGATGCCGCTACCCTGTTTGTGCGTTTCGGCGTTGTTACAGCAGGCGTTTGAGTATCCGAAGCGGCGCTTTGGTTTAATTGCGTTTGATTGGTTTGAATATTCGTTTGCTCGGTAAGATTATCACTTTGATTATCTGCCGCGATATTTTCCGTAATATTTGCAGGCAAAAGAACAGGTGTAATAAGCGCATTTTCATGAGAGGCGTCGGCGGCATAAGTTACGCGCGTTTTAAGCAGCGCATAAAAAACTGCCGTAATGATTGCCAGGAAAAGTATGCTGATGATAATATAAATTTTTTTTTGCTGATTGATATATGAATTTAATTTTTTATACCATCGTTCTACGGGTAAAGCAGTTTCTTTTCTCTTTTCTTGAGTTTTTTTTTCGCTTTCATGCAGATATGCTTCAAACTCTGCAACCCAATCGCTCATATCTATGTTATACTCTCGTTTTATGATTTTCACAAAGCCAAGAGTTTTAATGCGGTGAAGTTTCGCAAAATCCCGCTCCGCCATAAGTTTAAGATAACTTAACTCTATGTAGGTTTTTCTTGAAACCTCTCTAAGACCTATTTTTTCTAATGCTTTAATACTATCCATTACATATCCTGTCAAATAAAACTGCAGCAGCAGCGCTTACATTTAAGGAGTTAAACTCCCTGCTCATTTTAATACTGACCGTTTTGTCGCATTTTTCAAGAAGGCGGCGCGGAAGTCCTTCTCCTTCGCTGCCCAAAATCAAAACCATCTTTTTGTCAAGCGCGGCATCTTTTATGTTTTCACCGCTCATGTCCGCCGCATAAATGCTAAAACCTGAAAGTTTCAGCTCATTGACCGCATCAAGCGCATTCGGCGCGGCGGCTATTGGAATTTCAAACGCCGCCGCGCTTGAAGCGCGCAAAATCTGTTCCATTTTCAAATCTTTCAAATTTGCGATTATTACTCCGCCGATGCCAAAAGCGTATGCGCTTCTTATAATCGCGCCTATATTGCCCATGTCGGTTACGCCGCAAAGCATAACCAAAAAACTCTCATCTTTCAGTGACAAGAGAGGAACGCTTGCGATCGGCTCTATTTCGGCTAAAAATCCCTGATGATTTCCGCCCTTTGCCAATGCTTGAGCTTTTTTTTCATCTAACCGCTCTATTTTAATATTCAATTTCGCGATCTTTGCAAACAACTTTTTATCGCACTCCTTAGCCAGATATATGCGTTGTATCCGCTTGGGATCGCGCTCCAACAGATA
>JAISNU010000141.1 GCA_031276075.1 Campylobacteraceae bacterium | reverse complement strand
CCAGCAGCAAGAAGAGACGGTTTTAGTCTCATATTTTTACTCTTCGCTTGAGCGGCATTGCGAAATGACGCCCAGATAAATATCCGCCCACGACAGAACCCGGCTTACGGCGTGCCTTGAAACTTACGCAATCTGTCTGTCCAAATTTTAAGAAATAAAACAATTCTAAACATATAAAATAGAACAACAATGTATTATTTTACTCAGAAAGAGAAGGTTTTTTGTATATATTTAGATGAATCTTTTAATATTGTATTACCCTGATTATCAACAGCATTTGCTCCCTCTTGAATTAAAAATTTATTATCATTTTTTTCTGAATCTTCAGGTTGTCTTACATAGATAGTTCTACCTTTTTTTAGCCCGTCTATGACGCCTGCCCAAGTGCCGCCTTTTGTTTCTTTTCCTTGTTTGTTTTTTGATGGTTTTGATTCGGCAACATAAATTTCATTTGCAAGTCCGTAAATAGTTGAATTACGAGCCATTGCCAATTCTTTCCCCCATCCTGCTTGTGGATGGAATGTGCTCAAAACTAAAACATTACCGTCAATAATTTGCTTGTAATAAGTTTTAAATCCAGATTCAAATGTCATTATACCTTGTGGTAATACAATAATACTTTGTCCATTACAAGCAATAGATGAATCTAACGCTTGTTTATCAACGCCTTTGGCAAAACCGCTTACGACCACTTTCCATTCTTTACTTACTTTTTGTGCAATATTGTCCGTAAAACTCAATGCTTTTTCTGAAGCATCCCTTGAACCTACGATAGCGACAGATTGCTCAGACATTATTTTTTTGTTTCCTTTGGTATACAAAACTATTGGCGCCGACTTTTTTAGATTTTCCTTCAAAGTTTTTGAATATTCGGAAGCAATTACAGGAATAACTTCAATGCCGTTGTTCTGCAAATTTTCCGCCAAAAAAGCGTAACTTGCAAGCGAAGATTTTGCTTGCATTAAATCTGTAATCTGTTTTTCATTTATCTGAAAATCATTCTTCCAGTTCTCTTTGGACAGCTCAAAAAAATCTTCTATTGACATTTTTTTGTTGTGATAGAATTGAATGATAAGATTCATTTTATCTTCATTTTTCCATCCTTTGTTGTTAGAAAAACTCCAAGCGGGCAATTCATGCGCCAACATTATCCAATATGCCGCTTCTTTATTCATACTAAATCTCCTCCTACTGTTCTTGCAATTACTAACGGCGCTATTTTTTTTACGCCAAGTTTTGTCAATGCTCTCCCTAATTCTTTGATCGTCGCGCCGCTGTCGAAAATATCGTCAATTAAAAGAATGTTTTTACCTGATATTTCATCTTGTGCGGCATAAGAAAATACATTGCTAACATTCTCTTTTTTGAGATAAGCGTTTTCAAATGTTTTTTGTTCTTTTGTTTCCTTTTGCTTAAGTAGTTTATGCGAAATGGGTATTTTTAAAGCCCGCGATACTTTTTCGGCAAAGTTTTTCACTAAATTACCCGAAATAGTTGGTGGTATATAGAGAACTAAGTCAAAATGTTCCTGTCCGAATTTTTTCTTAAAAGCTTTTAATGTTAATAGCAACAAAAAATCAGGAAAATCCCCGCTGCCTTCATATTTCGACCTGTGAATAGCGTCGCCAACATTGGATACGCCGTAATACGAGGCTGCAACTCCATTAACTATGTTTGAATTGGTGGATTCGACGATAAGTTCGGGGAAATAATTTTCTCTAAAATCCTGCAATCTGGCAGTCCATTCGGGCGTAACTGTCACTTCTATTTTCTTTTCGCTGGTATTATCGCAATTTGTAAAATTATGGTTTGAGCTGTCTCCCAAATAATCGCATAGAAATTTCATTCTTGAACTTGTCGTTTCTATATATTCAATCATTTTTTCAAGGTCTTTCATTTTGCTTTCTCTTAACTCCTCGAATGTTTTTGTGCTTAATGATTGAGAATTAGGTATGAATTCATATTTCTTACTTGCTCCGTAAGTTGCCTCTCTAATAATACCTTGTTCAATAAGGTCTGCCTTAATAACCCTGAACTGAGTCTGTTTTAGATTAGCTTGCTTTATTATCTGCCTCTCGCCAAACAATCCTGTTTTTATAACATCAATTACTTTTTGATATTTTCTTATTGAAGGTCTGCTTCCTTCGATAAATGCTTCGGGAAGTTTTTTATCTGCATTGGGACTGTAAAACAGGATGATATATGAAGGTTTTTCCATCTCTGCCTGCACGCCCAATTTCCTGATAATAATGAATAGGCGACTGTGGTATTTGAGTGTGAATAATGAAACGAATATCCGGTTTATCTATTCCCATTCCTAATGCATTGGTAGAAATGATACATTTCCATTTATTTTGCATCAATCCGCTCTCAATGGCAATTCGGGAATCGGCATCAAGTCCTGCATTGTAAGCCGTTGAAGAAATGTTCAAATAATTAAACCATTTTGAGTAAATTTCGGTATCAACGCGAGTGCCTGTGTATAGAATACCGGAATCCGGTAATCTTTCCATATTTTCACCCAACCAAATCATTTTTTCATCTTCAGAATTAACTTTTACAACAAAGAGTTTGAAATTATCACGCATTAGATTTCCTCGAATGACAGAAATTCCGTTTCCAATCTGATTGGTAATATCCTGTTCTACTAGTTTTGTTGCGGTTGCAGTTGTTGCAAGCACAGGCAATCCTTTCGGCAATAATTTTACTAAATTTATGATACGCTTAAAAGCCGGGCGAAAATCATGCCCCCAAACAGAGATACAATGAGCTTCATCAACAACTACCATTGATAAATCCATTTGTTGGGTTGCTTCAATCCATTCACTATTCTCCTGTCGTTCCGGTGCAATGTAAAGAATCTTTATTTTCCTCTGTTTTGCTTCGTTGATAATTTGAGAATTTTCTTCGATTGATTGTTCGCTATTGATACATTTTGCAGCTATTCCAAGCGATTGCAGTTTCTTTACCTGATCTCGCATGAGAGCAATCAAAGGCGAAAATATCACTGTTGTACCTGAAAAAACAGTTGCAGGAAACTGAAAGCAAAGCGATTTGCCAAATCCTGTTTTCTCTATCAGCAAAACTCTTTCGCCATTAAAAATTTTCTCAATAGTTTGCCACTGCTCATCGTAAAACTTTGGTAAACCAAAAGTCTTTTGGAGTTTTGTTTCCACATCTTTTCTAGTCATAATATCTCCTTATTGTATGACTAAACAACACATACAAATTATACAAGTTTAAAATAAACGCCACCAGCTGTTTTATATATAGTTTTTATAATTATTTGAATCTATGTTATCTCACTCATAAAAATACGCCGCTTCCAAGACATTTTCATTTGCTTCCAAAAGCGTATTAATGCCTTTTTGCAAATTGTCGATGCTAAATATAAAAATCCCGCTGTTTGCAGAATAAAAGCTGTAAGTATATAAGATATTGATATCGTTTTTACTCAAAATTGTTACTATTCTATCAAAACTTCCTACTTCGTCTTTTATCTTTACTGCCAATACATCGCTAAATCTTACGCTCAATCCCGCGCTTTCAAGCACTGCTTTTGCCTTTTGCGGATTGTCCACGATGGCGCGCACAAGCCCGTATTCTGTGGATTCTACCAATATTAAAGATTTGATATTGACATTTTTACCGCTCAAAATGTGCGTAAAAGATGCAAGTTCTCCTGGTTTATTTTCCAAAAATACCGTAAGCTGTTTTACAAAATATTTCATTTTAGACTCCTTTTATCAACTACGCGCACCGCTTTTCCCTGGGAACGCTCAATAGTTCTTGGTTCTACCAGTTTGACATTCGCATGGATATAAAGATTACTCAAAAGTTCGCTTTGTATCTTTTTTTGCACCATTTCAAGCGCGCCTATGCTGTCCATCGGCATATCTTCCGTAACTTCAACCATAACTTCAAGTTTATCAAGATAGCCTTTTTTATCAACAATGATTTGATAATTAAGCGTAATTTCGTCAATATTCGAAAGTACATGTTCAACTTGCGACGGAAATACATTCACGCCGTTTACGATAAGCATATCATCAACCCTGCCCATGATATTTTTCATGCGCACCTGCGTTCTGCCGCATTCGCATATTTGCGGATTTAGTATGGTAACATCGCCCGTTCTGTATCTTATAATAGGGAGCGCCTGTTTTGTTAAAGAGGTGATGACAAGTTCGCCTTTTTCGCCGTACGGCAGCACTTCCAAAGTCTGCGGGTCGATAATCTCAGGGTAAAAATGGTCTTCAAATATGTGCAAATCTTTGCTGTGTTTGCAATTGCCTGCAACGCCAGGACCTATTATCTCGGAAAGCCCGTAGATGTCATGATAACTGATATTTAGTCCTTTTGCCAATTCGTCTTTTAATCCTCTACTTGTAGGTTCAGCGCCGAAAAATCCCGCTTTTAATTTAAAATCTTTTTTCGGCTCGTATCCTTCGCGCAGCGCGGTTTCCAAAATATGCATAGCAAATGTTGGAGTGCATGCAAGTGCGGTTGCGCCGAAATCTTTTAAAAGCATCGCCTGCCTTGATGTAAATCCGCCCGAACTTGGCACAACTGTTGCGCCGACTTTTGTAGCTCCGTCATGAAGCCCCAAGCCGCCCGTAAAAAGACCGTATCCGTAAGCTACATGCACAGTATCGTCTTTTGTAATACCGCCCATAGTAAGCACTCTTGCCACGCCCTCAGCCCAAATATCTATATCCGATCTTGTGTAGCCTACGACTGTTGGTTTACCAGTAGTACCGCTGGAGCTGTGTATCCTGATAAGTTCGGAATTATCAACGGCAAAAAGCCCGAATGGGTAGTTGTCGCGCAAATCCTGCTTTTTTGTAAACGGCAGTTTTGCTACATCAGCGATAGTTTTGATATCTTGCGGTTTTATGCCAAGTTCGTCAAATTTGCGTTTATAAAAGGGCACTTTGGCGTAAACCTTTGACACGGTATCTTGCAGCCTTTTGCTCTGAAGCGCTGACATTTCGTCATGCGATAAAGACTCTTCTTTTGACCAAATCATATCTCCTCCTCGTTTGCGTCTTTTATGGCTTGACGCAAAACTATGATATTTTTATCAGCGGCTTTTTCGTTCATTGCATGTATGGCTTGTTCTATCTCGTCTTGCGTAAAAGGGAAATTTTGCGCGTGCGCAAGAGATATGCCAAGCATATAAACATTTAAAGCCTGAATGTTAAAGACATTTTTGTTTGCTTTGGAAAATGCGTCTATTTTTATCGTTTTATAATCTAACTTTGGAAATTTTTCATTGGCGTTTACTGCTATAATGCCGCTTTGCGGTTTTAAAAACTGGATATTTCTAAGAGCTTCGTCGCCTTCAAGCGCTATAAGCAGGTCGGCTTGCCCTTCATCTATCGCAGGAGAGCTAAAATCGCCTATTTTTACATAGCACGATACCGAACCGCCTCTTTGGCTCATGCCGTGGTTTTCCGTGCCTAAACACTTTTCATTTTTAAGGCTTGACGCGATAGAGAGGACTTTTACCAAAAAGACAACGCCTTGACCGCCAAAGCCTGCTATTACTACTTGATATTTCATATTTTTCCTTATGCCAATTCAAATGCGTTTGTCGGACACAATCCGTCTATACATGCGCTGCATCCTATACATAAAAACAGATCAATCTCAACTTTACCCGCCTCATTATATCTAAAAGCAGGACAGTTGTATTTGCTTATGCACTCATTGCATGCGATACATTTATCTTGATTGACTTTGGCTTTAGTGTTTGGCAAAAACTCTTTTGAACGCTCTTTATCAAGCACGCAGAATTCTCTCATGACCGCCACAACAGGTCCGTTTGCATTTTCAAGTTCTTTTTTTAACCCTTTCATAAAAGCTATCGTTTCTTTAATATTCGGTTTATATATATATTCAAAACAGACAGCCCCGCACCCCTCTACTATGCGTTTTATATCAATACTTGCAGGATTGGCGCGTTCAGGCGTTGTTTGCCGTCCCGTCATTGCCGTCGTGGAGTTATCCATGACGACTAAAATGAATTTATGTTTTTGATATACGGCGTTTATAAGAGCCGGAATGCCGCCATGTAAAAAGGTACTGTCTCCTATCGTCGCTACTACGGTTTTTTTCGGATCGGCTATACCAAAACCGCTGGCAGCCCCGATACTTCCGCCCATGCACAAAACCAAATCAATAGCGTTTTGGTTAAGCCCCAAAGTGTAGCAGCCAATATCCGAAGGAAATATGGAGCTTTTTTCGCGGAATGTCTTTTTTATAGCAAAATATATATCTCTATGCGGACAGCCCGGACATAGATTTGGCGCCCTCACGCTTAATTTTTTGTCATAATGAGCGTTTTTGTAGATGTTTTCTTTGTCCCAAAGTCCTACATTTATAAAAGTCTGCAAAACTTTCTCTTTTGTAAATTCATCTATCACATGCACATCTTTTGTCATTTTTCCGCGCAATTTTTCGCTTGAAAACTGCTCCTCTATACATGGATAACTCTCTTCAAAAACGATAACTTGCCCGTATTTTTTAAACAGTTTTTCAAGCTCGTTTTTCGGCAGAGGGTAGGGCATGTCAAGCTTTAAAATATCCGCTTTTATACCCGTTTCTTTTAAGCACTCTTTTGTATAACCGTCTCCCGTTCCGCTTGTGAGACAAAGCGTTTTACAGCCTTTTAAATCTTTTAATTTCGGCTCTATAAATACTTCGTAATTAAAGCGTTTGAGTTTTTCTATACGCTCTATCTGTTCAAGTCCCTGGATAAATCTTCCGCCGCGCGGCACGGCAGCCCATCTTGAAATATCCCTTTGAAATTCCGTATCTCTGCTTTCAAACGCATGTTTTTCATCAACTTCGCAAATCTCTCTTGCATGGCATACTCTCATGACAGGACGAAGCATGACTATGGTTTGGAATTTTTCGGAGAGTTCTACGGCGGTTTTTGTCATATCGTAAGCTTCCTGCGGAGTTGCGGGGTCAAATACTGGAATTTTTGCAAATTTGGCAAAACTTCTGCTGTCCTGCTCCGTTTGAGACGAGTAAAATCCCGGGTCATCGGCGCTTATCAAAAGCATAGCGCCCGTGTTTCCGATATACGCCGCACTCATTAAAGCGTCGCTTGCGACATTAAGACCTACCTGTTTCATGGTAGCGCATGTTCTTTTTCCGACTATCGCCCCCGCGTACGCCACTTCAAAACCGACTTTTTCATTTGTAGCCCACTGTGCGTAAGCGTCTATATTGTGTTTGCTTATCAATTTTTGATAATTGGCGATAATCTCGCTGGAAGGAGTACCCGGGTATCCTGAAATCATCTGAATATTTGAGTGCATAAGCGCAAGCGCTATAGCCTCGTTACCCATCAAAATTTGCTTCATAAAAACTCCGAATAATTTAAAATCTATAAATTCAATAGGATATTTAAAAAACGATTATAAACCCCTTATTTTTACTTTTTTTAGATGTTTGACGCATGACTTGGCAAAAGTATGTTACAATTTTATCCGATATTTTTGAAGGAAGTGTTGAAAATTGGCTATACATACGACAGTTTTGGGAGGTAGATTTAAGGGTAAAAAACTGCTTTTACCTTCACATGAGACGACAAGAAGCACAAAAGCCATATTAAAATCGTCGTTTTTTAATACTATCCAATTTGACATTGTGAACGCCTGCTTTGTGGAAGCGTTCGCCGGCAGCGGCAGCATGGGGCTTGAAGCGTTGAGCCGAGGAGCAAAGAGAGTCTATTTTGTAGAAAAGGACAAGGCGGCATTTAATATTTTGAAGAAAAATTGCAAAAGTTTAGATGAGGTAAAATGCGTCTGCTTTTTTGACGATACATTTGTAAAACTGCCGCAAATTGCCGAAAGTCTGGACGAAGCGGTATTTTTCTACTTTGACCCGCCGTTTGATATCAGAGACGGCATGAATGGTATTTATGAAAAGACGATGGAGCTGTTCGCCTCTTTGCCCAAATCAAAAGTAAAACTTGCCGCGTTTGAGCATATAAGCTCTTTTAAGATGCCAAAGTGCATAAAAGAGTTTGAGCTTTTAAGGAGTAAAACCTTCGGCAATAGTTCTATAAGTTTTTATATGTAAAGGATTTAGATTGACAAATAAAATCAAATTACGGGAAGAGGGTGTAAAAAAAGCGCCCATAGTAAGTTTTGCTATTTTGGCTTTTATAATTTTACTCTCGCTTTCAGGCGGATTTTTTTATCAGCAGTCGCCTTATGATATGGATACAAAAGCGCTTTTGCAAACGCCTGATTTTTCGCATATTTTTGGTACCGACAGGCTTGGACGAGATGTGCTGGCGCGCATTATTGAGGGCGGAAAAATATCGCTTTTGATAGGATTTTGCAGTGCGGCGGCAACAAGTTTAATCGGTCTTATGGTTGGAATAAGCGCGGGATTTTTTGCAAAAAATACGGATAAAATTATTGTAGTGATGATAGATTTGTTTTTAACATTTCCTACATTCTTTCTTTTATTGGCTTTGATAAGTTATGTGAATGCTTCGGCTTTAACGATTATCATCGTCATATCCGTAACGGGCTGGATGAGTATGGCAAGGCTCATTAGAAGTGAAAGTTTTGCTATAAATTCGCAGCCTTTTATAAAAGTATTGAGGCTTGCAAATGTTTCAAAAATAAAAATCATATTTAAATATTTTGCTCCGATTTTAGCTCCTATTTTTCTTGTCGGCTTCACATTTTCATTAAGCGGAGCAATACTGGCTGAAAGCGGTCTTAGCTTTCTTGGAATCGGCGTCATGCCGCCCGATATAAGCTGGGGAAATATCATGTCTGAGGGTAAAGAGGTTATAGACGCGGCATGGTGGATAAGCTTTTTTCCGGGTTTAATGATATTTTTAATTACATTTTCGCTTATAAACATCAATGACTATCTGCAATTTTTGACAAACCAAAAAGAGACGCAAAATTAGTAGCGCAGAAAATAAAACTATCAGTTTTTACAAATGACTATCATTTTTAAGACTTCTTGATTATCATAAAATATCTTATATTGATAATGATTATTTTTTAGCTTTTATAAAGCTTTTAATAGATAAAATTCTAATTATTATTTTTATCATTTTGATAATCAATATCTTATTTTTTTGGAGTTTTTATGAAAAAAGCAGTCAAAATTATGCTTATTCTTTTAGCCGTTCCGTTTATTTTAAATGCGAGAACTTATGATTATGAAGATTTGACCAATCGCGTAAAAGAGCGCTTTGCAAATAGTCTTGAACTTTATAAAAATGGTAAAACAGAGGAAGCCAGAGAAGTCGCTCAAAGCGCATATTTTGAACTGTTTGAAAATCTGGAAGGTCCTGTGAGGATAAATGTTTCAAGCAAAAAAGCATGGAATATGGAACGAAAGTTTACAAAAATCAGAAATCTTATTAAAGACGGTGCGGATATAGCAGAGATTGAAACCATGATAAATAGCCTCAATGCCGATATGGACGAAGTTTTACCAAAACTTAAATCAGGCGTTGCGATAACTGCCGAAGCTTCGGAAGCAAGCGAAGATGTAAAGGAAATTAATATAAAATGGCAGACGCTTTATGGCAATATGGAAGAGAAATTTGACAAAAGTATAGAAGCATTCGCGGCTGGGGACAAGGATAGAGCCAAAGAGCTTATCCGTTCGGCGCAGTTTGAGGATTATAGAAACGGTATGCTGGAAGTCGCAATAAGAAAGCATATTGCCCAATCGCGAGATGGACAGATACAAAACGAAATAAGACGGATAATTATCAGCATAGATTCTTTAGATGATATCGCAATTTTGCGAGATGATATTTCAAAACTCAAAAACAATATTTATTTAGCGCTGGAACAACTCCCCGAAAGCGCCGCAGAACTTGCCGTAGTTGATGTGGATATACCGCAAGACGAAGTACCGTCTCAAAACTATTTTGAAGTCTTGGACGGCATCAAGGCAGAAGGCGCGAAAGCTTTGGAGACATATAAAAACGGAAATGTTAAAGAAGCTATGAGCATCGTCCAAAACGCCTATTTTGATATATTTGAAGCCAGCGGCATGGAAGTTAGAGTCGGAGCGATTGACAGCACATTAAAAACGGTTATAGAGGGAACTTTCAGCGAAATTGTAGCTATTATGAAAAGCAGCGGAAGTATAGATAAAGTCGAAGAGGCTTTGCAAAAACTATACGGTGAAGTAGAGCAGGGCGCGCAAAAATTGTCAAGCTCCGCAACTCCATGGTCGCTGTTTATATATTCTTTGATTATTATATTAAGAGAGGGCGTAGAGGCGCTCATAGTCATTACGGCGGTTATTGCGTATCTTGTCAAAAGCGGTAACGCCAACAGGTTAAATATCGTTTATAGTTCGCTGTGGACGGCTATAGCTTTTAGCTTTGCGACCGCTTTTGTTATGAATTATCTATTTAACGCTTCGGGCGAATCAAGAGAGATGTTAGAAGGCGTAACTATGCTTGTAGCCGTAGGACTGCTGTTTTATGTCGGATTTTGGCTTTTGTCAAACGCTCATGCGAAAAAATGGGCGCAGTATATATCTGGAAAAGTGAGAGATTCTATCAGCGAAGGTTCGGCAAAAGCGCTTTGGTTTACCGTATTTTTGGCTGTTTACAGAGAGGGCGCAGAGACGGTTTTGTTTTATCAGGCGATAATATTTGACGCGACAAACGCACTTGGATACGGCGTGATAGCGGCAGGTTTTGTTGTCGGCGTGATAGCGCTTGTGATTTTATTTTATCTTTTGAAAGCAGGCGCGGTAAGGATACCGATAAAACCGTTTTTTATCATAACAAGCGCGATAATTTTTTATATGTCCGTAGTTTTTACAGGAAAAGGCATCATGGAATTAGTTGAAGGTAAAATTATAGAACCTACCATCATTGAAGGGCTTCCTACTGTTACATGGCTTGGAGTATACCCTTATATGGAGAGTTTATTGCCTCAGATATTATTAATTTTGGGAATCATAGCAGGAGCGATTTTTATAAAAAACAGAGCTAAAAAAACGGAAGTTCATGCTAAATAATTACAGTTTTAGAATTTTAATAAAACACATTTTAACGAGGAGAAAGACATGGTCAAGTTATTGACAAGATCGTTTGTAGCTTTAGCTACTGTTTTTGTTTTAAACGCGGCTGCCGCCGATGAGTTTGAGGAGTTTCCTATCGGAGATGAAGTTGAGATAAACAATATGCTAATCGCAGCCGTTTATCTTGCGCCTATAGATATGGAACCGAAAGGAATAGATTTGGCTCCATCACAAGCCGATATCCACTTGGAGGCTGATATCCATGCGATAGAAGGCAACAAAAACGGCTTTGGCGACGGCGAGTGGATACCGTATTTGACAGTATCTTATGAGCTTACAAATAAAGATACGAAAGCTAAAAAGAGCGGCGTATTTATGCCTATGGTAGCGATTGACGGTCCTCACTACGGAGCAAATATTAAAATGCTCGGCGTTGGCAACTATCACGTGAAATACACGATAGAAAATCCATCAGCAAAGGGACAATTTGGACGGCATTCTGATAAAGCTACGGGCGTTGGCAAATGGTTTGAACCGTTTAGCGTTGAGTTTGATTTTAAATACACCGGAATTAAAAAATAATTTTTCGGTTTAATCCTGTTTTTGCCATTTATTTGGTGAAAACAGGAAGTTTTTTAACTTCGTCAGACAAATTTAAGTCTATAAACTATATTATCTTGGATTTTAAAAAGCGGGTTTGTACATAGAAAATAAAAAATTAGGATTACGGTGTCAGTCTATTTTTATCATGTTTTGCAGGCATTTTTACCAATCATATTTTATCTTACTCTTTGGAGTAAAAAAATCTCCCCCAAAGAGCTGTTTTTAGGCTCTCTTATCGGCATAGTTTGCGCTTTTGCCGCTTTCAGAGTGGCTTCTGATTTTTTAAGCGTAGATGCGCTTAAAACGGTATGTTTTATAATGGCTATTGTTTTTTTAATACTCTCTCCTGCTTTTTTTGTGAGCCGTTTTGGCGTCTTAAAAATCGCCCTCACCGCCGTTTTGCTGTTTTGCTTCGGCGTGTATTACAGAGTATTGTCGTATAATTTTCCGCTTTTTAGCGGCGAACTTTTGGATACTTTATCCATTATATCTTTCGGATTTACTGTTTTTGGAATTTTCATAATAGTCTTTTTCTATATCTTTTTTAGAAATATTGTCAAAGCTCTTTCAAATTGCCTTTTAATCGTTTTTGGTATAGTCGGTATACTGTCCATGACAGTGAATTTTTTCGGTTTAAGCGCAGCTGAAATGATGCTTTATAAAATTATTGAAACAAAAACGCTTTTGTTATCTATTAGCGCGGTTGCGATACATTACGGGCAATTTTTACACTATTTATACTCCGTTTTGACGGCTTTAGCATTGGCGTTTTATCTGAAAAGCATACCCTCTTTGCCTGAAAAAAGCAGTGTCGGCAGTATCGTTTGCAGACAGATAAAAGCCAAAAGAGAGCATATAAAGACGCTTGTAAAATGCGTAATATCGGCTATTTTAATTTCAAACGCGCTGATGCTGTATTACGACCTTTACGCTTCAAGACCGCCTAAAATTTCAAAATCAACGATTTTAAAGCCCGTTGAGGGCAAATTTAAAATACCAATTAAACTTTTGGAAGACGACGAATTGCACAGATTTGCATATATAACCGAAGACGGTCATAAAATACGCTTTTTTGCGATAAACCGTTTCAAAGGCAGGATTTCGCCGGTTGTCGTTTTTGACGCTTGCATGATTTGCGGCGACATGGGATATACTAAAAAAGGAGACGAACTTATATGTATCGCATGCAATGTGCGTATTTTTTTGCCTTCTGTTGGAAAGCCCGGCGGGTGCAATCCAATACCGCTTGTGTATGAAAATGACGGCGAATATTTGATAATCGAACTTGACGAGATAAAAACGGGAGCGAATTTTTTTAGCGAAAATGTCAAATATGGAGGCGCGCAATGAGATTTAGATTGGTAAAAGCCGCACTTTTAGGCAATAAAACGCAAAAATTTTTAGCTTTTTTGACTATATTTTTAGCTTCCGCGCTTGTCTGTTCCATGCTCAATATCACGCTTGGCATCGGCGATAAAGTGGCGATAGAGCTTAGAAGTTACGGCTCAAATATCATAGTTTTGCCAAAAGGCGGCGAAATGAGTATTGATATAGGCGGCGAAGAGTTAAATCTTTTGCAAGGCGGCGCGTATCTTGATGAGAAATATATCGGCGGCATAAAAAATATATTTTGGCGCAATAATATCATCTCTTTTGCGCCGTTTTTAGAGGAAAAGGCGGAACTTAGAGGCGAAAACAGGACTATTTTAGGAACCTATTTTGACAAAAAGATAGAACTTGAAGACGATGAAGAGTTTTTCGCGGGTATAAAGAGTATGTATCCATTCTGGACGCTTGAAGGAGAGTTTCCTGATGACGGTTCAACCGATGAGATATTAATCGGAAGCGATTTAGCAAAAGAACTTAACTTAAACATTGGAGATACCGTTGAAATAGCAGGCAGGAATTTACATGTAGTCGGGATATTAAAAACAGATGACGATACGGACGATAAAATCATTGCTTCTTTAAAACTTGTCGGAGAAATTTCAAATAAAGAGGGCAAAATATCGCGGATAGAAGTTTCGGCATTGACAATCCCGGAAGACGACTTATCTGTGAAAGCGAGGCGGAATTTGGATGGATTGAATGCCATAGAGTATGACAAATGGTATTGTTCGGCGTATGTCGGCTCAATAGCTTACCAAATAGAAGAGGAGTATCCCTCTTCAAGCGCAAAAGCTTTGATGAAAATCAGCGAAGGCGAGAGTCAAACCGTCAAAAAAATACAATCCCTTATGGGCGTTGTCAGTATTTTGGCGCTCTTTTCGGCTTCTATCGGTATAGCTTCGCTTTTAACATCGGAAATACACAGACGCAAAAAAGAGATAGGTTTGCTTAAAGCGCTTGGCGCGGACAATCTAAATATCTATATGCTATTTTTAGCCGAATCGCTGTTTACAGCCGTAATTGCAGGTTTGGCAGGCGCGGTTGGCGGATATGCTTTGTCTATTTTGATGGCTTTGATTATATTTTCGCATACGATAAAAATCAGTCTCATAGTATTGCCGCTGACGGTATGTTTTGCCGTTTTGATAGCGTTTGTCGGTTCATTGCTGCCCATGAGAAGCGCAGCACATCTGCTTCCTGCGGAGGTTTTGCATGAGAGAAAATAGAATAAATTTTATCTTTTTTGCAAAAATGGTCTTTAAAAGCCTCTTTTTAAGCCGCAGCGCAGCGGGAGTGATATTTGTGTCTATTGCGCTTGGCGCGGCGATAACGGCGGCATTTATCAATATATATCTTGATATAGACTCTAAAATGAATAGAGAGCTTAAAGCTTACGGGGCGAATTTCATCATAGCTTCAAAAGATACTTACATGAGCGAAGACGCTTATAAAAACGCGCTTTTGCAGATACCAAGCGATAAGCTTTTAGGCGCGTCGGCGTATCTGTTCGGCATAGTTAGACTGGAACTTGGAAACGCTGTAATAGCGGGTGTGGATTTTAAGGAGCTTAGAAAAGCCAAACCATTTTTAGAAGTGCGCGATGGAAATTATATAACTTTGGATTTTGACGATTTCGGCGCGCTTGTCGGAATAGATTTGGCAAAAAAGATGGAACTTGAAGTCGGCTCTACTGTAGATATGGTTGGAGTTGACGGCATAATAAAGCTTAAAATAAGAGGCATCGTTTCAAGCGGCGGCGAAGAGGATAGTATTTTATTTGTGCCTTTAAACACAGCGCAAAGCGCGCTTGGAAAAGAGGGACTTATAAATTTTGCGGATATTGTAGCGCTTGGAAGTTTTGAAGAGTTAAAATCTTTGGGCGAAAATATCACTCAAAACACTTCTCTTGCGGCAAATCCCGTGAACGCCGTTTCGCGCTCCGAGGGGATCATACTTGAAAAAATCAAGCTTTTAATGGCGCTTGTGGCTTTGAGCGTACTTCTTATAACATCTTTGTGCGTTAATACGACTCTTGGTTCCATTATCTTTTCAAGGACGAAAGAGATTGCTCTTTTGTACGCTTTGGGAGCTTCCAAAAAGAGTATTGCGCGGCTGTTTGGTACGGAGACTTTTGTCATGGCTTTTACCGCATCTTTGGCGGGGGCTGGGTTTGGATTTTTATTGTCGCAGGCTTTCGGACATGCGATATTTAATTCGGGTATTGATTTTAGATTTTTATCCGTTCCGTCGTCTGTTTTGATTTCGCTTATATTTGCGGCGGCGGCATGCTTTTTGCCTATCAAAAAATCGCTCGGGATAAATGTAGCGAATATTTTAAGAGGAGAATAAATTGTCCATTATTGAATTAAAAAATATAGAGAAGCGTTTCGGCGGCGTAAGCGCGCTTGAAGATATAAATATAACGGTAAATAAAAACGAATGGGTGAGTATAATGGGACCGTCAGGTTCTGGTAAAACTACGCTTTTAAATATACTCTCGTTAATGGATAATCCCACGGGAGGCGAATACCTTTTTAATGGCGAAGATGTGAGCGGATTTGACGAGGCTAAGCAGCTTCTGTTCCGCCGCGAAAAGATAGGGCTTATTTTTCAGCAGTTTCATTTGATACCGTATCTTACGGCTCTTGAAAATGTGATGTTGGCGCAGTACTATCATAGTGCGACTGATGAAGAAGATGCGAGGGCGGTTTTGGATAAAGTAGGGCTTTCGCACCGTTTGACGCACCGTCCTTCACAACTCTCAGGCGGCGAACAGCAGAGGCTTTGTATAGCAAGATCGCTTATAAACGACCCTGAAGTTTTACTTGCTGATGAGCCTACGGGAAATTTGGATGCGGACAATGAAAAAATAATATTTGAACTTTTTGCGGAGTTGAAAAAAGAGGGCAAAACGCTTATAACCATTACGCATAACCGCGAACTTGGCGCGCTTGGCGACAGAGTGGTATTGCTGCATCATGGACATCAAGTATCGCCGCATCATCATAAGCATGATAACCGCCATTTTCAACATGGCAAAATATAAGGAGATTTACAATGAAAAAAATAATTTTTATAGCAGTTTTTACGCTCTCTTGCGTTTTGGCGCAGACAAACGGCGTGAAAACAGGCGAAAGCGCGCCTGAAATTTCAGCTAAGGATTTGAACGGAAACGGCGTAACTCTTGAAGCGTTCAAAGGCAAGAGCGTTGTAATTAGATTTTGGGAGAAAGGCTGTCATCACTGCATGATGGAGATGCCGAAACTCCAAGCTTTGCAAAATGAATACAAAGATGATTTGGTAATCGTTGGTATCAATTCGTATAACTCCGTAGAGGATATAAAGGCATTTGAGAAAGAGTATAAAATCACCTTTTTATTGCTAAAAGACGACCTTCAAATTACAAATAAAAGATATGGCGTTATTGTCATACCTACAATGTTTATTATAGATAAAAACGGCGTAGTAAAAGAGAAAATCTTTGGAATGTCTTCATGGGAAAAGAGCAAAGAAAAAATCTTGGAAGTTTTGTGAAAAAGACGCTTTTTTTTATTTTCTTGACTTTGGTTGTTGGCGCATGTTCTACAAATATCGGCGAGAAAAATCACATAGCGCTTAACGGTAAAAACGGCGAAGCAGATACTGTAACGACGCATTTTTCAGCTTCAAATAAAACGCTGAAATTGGCAAACTCCAAGCCTTTTGTATTGTTTTTTATCTCCACAAATTGCGGAGCGTGCGATGAGGCTGTGCCTTATATGAACTATTTTGAAGAGAAATATGCCGACAGATTTGAAGTGATAGGCGTCATGAACGGCGGTTTGAGGTTTGACGAGGGGCTGGCTGTGTTGAAAAAGAAAAATATTGATTTTAAAGTGATAACGGAGATAAAGTCGGTAGATTATCTCTCCCGCGCAGTCGGCGGTATATACGGCACACCTGTTTTTTATATATACGATAAAGACGGCATATTAAAAAAGAAATTTTTAGGACTCACGCCGCAAAGTAAATTGGAAGAGAGCATAAGAAACATTATACAGGCATGATGAGCTTGTATTTATATTTTGTAAATTTATCGGGTCAAAATATTTTTTAAAATTACATCATAAGCTTTTATTCGGTGTATGTTTTTTGTATTTCTCATAATCGCCGCATCTATTTTTCATAAACTCTTTTATATTTGTATTATTGCTATTTTTAAGTATGCTATTGCAAACCCAATCTTCATTATTTGACATTGACAAAATATAATAGAGTTCTGATGGAT
>JAISNU010000073.1 GCA_031276075.1 Campylobacteraceae bacterium | reverse complement strand
GAATTGTATGAAAATCATCCATGCAGATAAATAGTAATTATGCCATTGCAAGACACGAAGTACTGCGGCAATCCAGAATTGTATTATTGCACCTAATTTTTTGCCATTCTTGCATTCTTTTCCATCATTGCGAGGAATGTAACAACGAAGCAATCCACACTTTACAATAACAAAAAAGAGTAAGAATTATTGCACTCCTCGCAATGACGGAGGGGGAAGGATTTGTCGCAATGACAGAGCAGTGTTTTTGCGGCAGCTCCCAAATTTCATATATTTAAACTTATGTATTTCCTGCCATGCCGTTACGCCAAGCTCCAAATTGCTCTCAAATTTCACATATTTAACTCATATCAGAGTTGTTTTTTGCTCTAACTATTCCACAAAATCGCCGCGTGTTTTTAGATATTCAGCCGCTCTGCAATCGCCAAGTTCGCACGCTTTTTTCGCATTGATTGACGCTTTTTTATTATCTCCCCACTGATGATAAACTCCCGAAAGATTTAAGTATGAGCCTGTATGTTTTGGGTCAATCTCTACCGCTTTCGTAAAGTCCGCAGCCGCATGCGCAAAATCGTCAAAAGTCCAGTATGAAAACCCGCGGTTATAGTACGCATCTTTATATGAAGGATTTAATTCTATCGCTTTGCCATAAAAACCGATAGCTGTTTTGTAGTCATTCATTTTGCCGTATGTAACGCCTATATTAAAGTAGATATATGCTTTATTTCCCTTGTCAAGTTCCAGCGCTTTTTGATAATCCGCTATCGCCTCTGCATATCTGTTTAATTTGTCAAGCGAAAAAGCGCGGTTGAAATATCTATCGGCATAAACTATTTTTGCGCCTTCAATCTCTATCAATTTTGTATAATCCGCGATAGCTTCCTCATGTTTTCCATTTTTTTGATAAAAAGATGCACGCCAAGCATATATGCAAGATTCATCAGGATCTATCGCCGCCGCACTGTTTAATTCTTCAAATGCCGCTTCCTGTTTGCCTGTATCCATGTATATCCGCGCTTTGGCGCAATAAACTTCCATATATCTTGGCGCAAGTCTAACAGCCTTGTCATAATTCGCAAGGGCTTTATCGTATTTTTCCGTTTCGCGATAAACATCTCCCCTAAGTTTATGCGCCATAGGAAAATTCGGCGATATTTTAATGGCTTGATCCAAATCCGCAAGGGCTTTATCGTACTCTTTTAATCGTAGATAAATGCCGCCTCTATTATTGTAAGCATACAATGAATTTTTATCTATTTTGATAGCTTTGGTATAATCTGCGATTGCTTTTTCAACCTCGCCCAATTTGTTATATAAAACTCCGCGATTGATATATTGCGCCTCAGCATTTGGGTTTATCTCTACGGCTTTTGCATAATATTCAAAAGCTTTTTCATTTTTGTCCATGTCTTTATATAAATTCCCAAGATTGTAGTATGGCGAGTAATAACTTGCGTTTATCTCTATCGCTTTAAGATAGTCCTTTTCGGCTTTTTCAAACTCTCCCTTGCTGTAAAAAGAGTTACCGCGGCTTACATATGCTCTGTTATTTTGCGGGTCAAGCCTTATCGCGCGGTTAAATATCTCTATTGCATCGTCATATTTTCCGCGCTCATTTGCTATGATGCCGCGCTCTACAAGCGTACTCGCCGCCGCCAGTCCAACAAGCAGACACAATATGACAAATACTCTATACATGGTAAGCCTTTTGGGTTTATTTGCGGTATTTTATCACTTTTCATATAAAATCTTACTCCCTTGCCAGCGCGTCTATGGGGTTTAGATTTGATGCATTGCGCGCGGGCATGTATCCAAATAAAATTCCTATCGCCATGGAAAAAAACAGCGCTATAAAAACGGCATTTAAAGATAAAATCATTTTAAATTCGCTGACAAAGCTGTTAAACGCAAAACTTAGCCCTACCGCGAGCAAAACTCCCGCCGCGCCGCCGATGAGGCAAAGCAGAACGGCTTCGGTCAAAAACTGCTGCAAGATATTTTTGCGTTTCGCGCCGATAGCCATTCTGATACCTATCTCTTTGGTTCTCTCCGTTACCGATACAAGCATGATATTCATGACGCCGATACCGCCCACGACAAGGGCTATCACGGCTATGGAAGAAATAAGAAGCGTCAAAGTATCGGCAATATTTTCAACCATATTTAATATACTGTCGCTGTTTAGCGTGAAAAAATCCTTTTTGCCGTGAAGAGTAGTCAAAACTTTTATCAGATTCTCTTCAGCCAAGTGCGAATTTACATCTTTGGACATTTTCACGCTTATGCTTGAAAGGTCGTGATTGCCGAGTATTTTATACATGGCTGTTGTGTATGGAATATATATCATAAGATTAGTCTCAGGAGGTCCGAAAGAGTTATCCTCTTTGGCTATGACTCCTATGATTTTCAAAAGCTGTTTTTTGAAAATGATGTTTTCGCCGATGGAGTTTTGGGCGCCGAAAAGTTTTTCCTGCGTGTTGTGGTCTATTATCACAACCGCCGCCGCGCTATCAACTTCTGTTGCGCTGAATTTTCTGCCTGCTTGCAGTTTTTTATTATTTACATCAAGAAATTCGGCGCTCACACCGCTCAATTCCGCAATCATGGACTTGTTTTTATATACTATCAAGCCCTCAGACACGATATTCGGACTCACGCTATCCACAAAATCAAGGCGTGAGAGCGCCTTTGCATCGCTGACTTTTAGCGTTTTTACTTTCTCGGCTTCCTTATCGCCAAATCCCTGACCGCGCAGTATGATGACGGTATTTGCTCCTACGATGGAGTTCATGGTCGACATAATTTTATCTTTTGAACCATTGCCGAGAGCCACAACGGAAACTACGGAAGCTATGCCGATGATAATGCCAAGCATTGTGAGCAAAGACCTCATTTTGTGGGTTTTGATGGCTTTGAGCGACATTTTGAAACTTTCATAAAATTGATACAAAAAGTAGTTAAAATTGCTGCTTTTTTTGGCTGGTTTTATCTCTTTTATATTGCATACCGCGGCGTTTTTTCTTGTGTCGGAGACTATCTCGCCGTCTTTTAATTCTATGATTCTATTTGCATGAGAGGCTATGTTTTTGTCATGAGTTACTAAAATTATCGTATGGGATTTTTCATGCAAATCTTTGATGATATCCATAACGATTTCGCCGCTTTTGCTGTCCAGCGCGCCTGTAGGCTCGTCTGCAAGTATGATATTGCCGCCGTTTATGAGTGCGCGCGCGATACTTACTCTTTGCTGCTGACCTCCCGATAATTCGTTCGGTCGATTTTCAGACCTGTTTTCAAGTCCCAAACCGCGCAAAAGTTTTTGAGTTTTTTCGTTTCTTGTTTTGTTGTTAAGTCCGTAATATACGCAGGGCAGCGCAATATTTTCAAATGCGCTCAATTCACTTAAAAGATTGTACCGCTGAAAGATAAAGCCAAAAGTTTTGCATCTAAGTTCGGCTTTTGCGTCGCTGTCCATGTCGGCAATTTCCGCACCATCTATCCTGTATGAGCCTGACGAAGGGGCGTCCAGACAGCCTAAAATATTCATGAGCGTTGATTTGCCGCTGCCTGACTGCCCCATAATCGCCACAAAATCGCCCTTCTCTATCGTGAGATTTATATTTTTCAGCGCATATATTTTATTGTTTCCGAGCATGAAATATCGGTCTATATTTTTTAATTCTATCAATTTCATTTTTTGCCTTACAGTCCCTCAGGTACTTCGCTCTCTTTTATCTTTAACTCCTGCAAAGACATTTGAGTTATGATAACTTCTTCGCCTTCCGCAAGTCCGCTTCGCACCTCCATGAACACATCGTCGGAAAGTCCTGTGGTTATCTCTTTTGTCTGTACATATTTACCTGCAAGTATCTGCACATATTTGCGCCCGTCTTTTTCATAAACGGCGCTTAAAGGCACAATCAAAACATTGCCGCGCTTTTCTATCTCTATGAAATTTTGCGTTGTCATGCCGATACGAAGCCTCTCGTCAGGATTTGCCACTTCGGCTCTTGCGTAGTAATATATCGCTTCGTTTGCCGCTGTAACTCCGCTATATTTATTATTTGTGAGCGTGGTAAGCGCAGGGTCTATTGATTTGACAGATGTTTCATAAACGGCGCTGTCGGAAAGTATGGAAAATCTTACGATTTGGTTTGGCTTGACTTTCAAAATATCGCCTTCGGATATCTCCATGAGTATCTCCACACTGCTCAAATCCGCGATTTGCGCAATAGTCGGGGTGTCCATCATAGCATTTACGGTTTGTCCGACTTTGACGGGCAAAGATACGATTGTTCCGTCAAGCGGCGCGCTTATCACGGTGTAGTCAAGATTTTTTTTGGCGGTTTCCAAAGAGATTTTCGTCTGTTTTATCAGCGAATCCGTCTCTATCGCTTTACTTTTAGCCAATTCATATTCGTTTTCAATATTTTCAAACTCTTGGTGCGAAATGGCATCATTTTCAAGCAGCATTTTTGACCTGTTATATCTGGACTCCGCCATTTTCAGGGCAACTTCGGAGGATTTCAACTGCGATTTGTAGCTTTCAAGTTTAGCTTCCGTCACATAAAGTTCGTTTTTTTGCGATGTGGAGTCAATCTTGGCTATCAAATCCCCTTTTTTAACCTTATCTCCAATGCTGACATGTATGCTCTCTATCTGCCCTGACGCCTGTACGCCGACATTTACGAGCTTCAATGCGCCCACTTCGCCGACTGCGCTCACGCTTCTTACAATATCGCCTCTTTTCACTTTTTCAGTCATATACTGCGTACTGTCGTCGTCTTTCAAAAATAGAAAACAAACTATAGCCGCGGCTGCCGCAAATACCAATATAATCGTTAATTTTTTATATTTTTTCATTGTCGCTCTTTATATATTTTTCTAAAATTTGGTTGATAACATCAAAAGATTTAGTTATGCACTCCATTTCATCTTCGCTTAACGGTTCAAATATTTTCAGCATGTTTTTTTTAAACTGCTCTATCGCTTCGTTCGCCGCGCGCTCTCCCGTTTCGCTTAGAAAATAGTATCTGTTTCGTCTGTCATTTTTATCAATTTCTCTTAAAATGAGATTTTCTTTCTCCATTTCATTAAATAAAATACACAGCGAAGATGCCGATATACCAGTTTGTGC
>JAISNU010000072.1 GCA_031276075.1 Campylobacteraceae bacterium | reverse complement strand
GGATTACCACACTGACTTCGTCAGCTCGTGATGACAGATGGAATGTGTTTTTTGATTTTTTCACTGTTTCACTTTTCGCCAATGATAGAATAATTTGTAGTTTGGATTCCCGTCTATGTAGAAATGGGGCGTAAAAATAACAAAAATAAAGATGCAGTAATAAAAAGTTTTGGATTGCCGCGATACTTCGTGCCTCGCAATGACGAAAAAGGTTCTTGTCAAACAGAATTTTCTATTCCTTAGATTGCGTAGTGAAATGATATGAAATCCACCCGTTTTATACCAAACATTTACAAATTTAAAGACTGTCTAATAAGTGTCGTCATTGCGACCTGCTGCAACGAAGCAATCCATAGAATTAAAAAATAATCCACATGTGAATGAAATAAAAAAGTAATTTACTATCCATAACGATACCCTTTTTGTTATTATAAATTCTGGATTGCTTCGTCATTACATTCCTCGCAATGACGGAAAAAGTTGTCATTGCAAACCACAGCGTCGTGTCAATCCAATTATTACAGAAATAAAATAACGAAGCTCCACACTTTGTGAATAAGCCATATATGTTAAATTCAAAACATTCCATTTCCATCATTGCGAGGAGCGCAGAGACGAAGTAATTCTAATTGATAAAACTAAAAAGTTCGTAATTATAATTTTTATAACAGTTTTCTTCTTGCGAGTTGATTTTTAAAACCGCATATTTTTCTCGCTTCGGCGGCTAAACCGCTCTCTATCATACCAACAAGCATTCCTTCCTTTTCGCCCAAAGAGTCTTCCAAAATGCCGCCGGGAGAGTAGAGCGCCGTATCGCCGTAAAAGTACCATGAATGCGTTTTATCCTTGAAACTTCCTATTCTGCTCGCGCGCAAAATATAGACACTGTTCAAAAATGCTCTTGTTTTCAAAAGTTCATGCCATCTTGCGCTTGACTCAAATGTACTTACGCTCGGCATCAAAATCAAATCTACCCCTTTTTTCACCGCCTGCTGCCAAAAGAGGTCAAAATGCGCTTCAAAACCGCTAATAATACCTACTTTCAAGCCTTCATGCATAAATACGGGTATAGAGATATTTTTTGCATTATTGGCAAAAAATTTATCTTCGTTCCAATATTTGTAGTTTATTAAAATTTTCTGTTCGTAAAAACAGGATATATTCGGCGCAGCACGCATAATAGACTTGTAAAGTTTGCCGTTTTTATGCAAAATAATCGGCGCAATTATCGTTACATTATATTTTTTGGCAAACTCTTTTATGACTTCAACCCTGCGTTCGGACTGCTCTTTTATCATAGACGCGGGGATTTTCTCAAGCTCCTTAAAAAAACTGTTCAGTACATACTCGCCCAAAACGATAAGATTTGCGCCGCTTTTGCAGCACTGTATTATGTAATGATCCAATCTCGCATTGCTCATAGGAAGAGTTTGGAGTTGAATAGCGGCTACTTTGATATTCATGAATTGTTCTCCTCCGAAAGAATCTTAAACTCCTGCTTGGCATGTTCTAGCAGATTTGACGCCTCTTTTAAGATTTTTATACCCTCTTTATAGTATGTCATACTCTCTTCAAGCGGCAGCGAAGGTTCGCTCAATTTATCCAAAAGCGCTTTTGCCTTTTCCAATTTTTCTTCAAATTTTTCCGTTTTTACCATTTTATTTCTCCTATTCCAAAGCTCTTTTTACATGAAAATCAAATTTTTCATACTCAACTAAAAACGCGTCATGTCCGTAATCGCTTTCAATGCAGACAAACTCCGTCTCATCGCCTCTGCCAAGCTCGCTTAAAGTGTCTTTCATGTACTCCATTTCATCGGGCAGAAACAAAAAATCGCCCTTAAATGCAATAAAATACATTTTAGCTTTTATAAAGCCGAATGATTCTTTCAAGGAGTCATAATTCCGCGCCGCGTCAAAGATATTCATGGCTTTGATAATATAAAGATAACTTAAAGGGTCAAACCGCTTTGAAAAATTATAACTGTTGTATTCTAAATACCGTTCAGCTTGAAAACGCCCAAAAAGTTCATAAAGACCGTCTGTATCTACATAATTTCTATCAAATTTCCGCCGCATGGAGTATGGAGAGAGAAAACTGATATGTCCTGCCATTCTACCCAAAGCAAGCCCTAAAAGTCCATCTTCCTTGAAAGCGTCTTTTTCGTACTGTCCTTTTTCAAACTGCGGGTCGTTTATAATGCCGTCCATAGCTATTTTATTAAATGATATAGCCCATGGAGAGGTTGCATAAGTGCCCGCCAAACAGATAACGCGCTTTGCAAAATCAGGATATTCTATAGAACAGCAAAGCGCCTGCATCGCGCCTAAACTGCCGCCGATGACGGCATGAGCGTTTTTAATTTCAAGTCTTGCAAAGAGATTTTGCTGTGCGCGCACCATGTCGCTTATCGTGATAACGGGAAATTTCAAGCGGTACGGCATGAGCGTAGAGGGATTGATGGACATAGGACCTGTCGTGCCGTTACAGCCGCCTAAAATATTGGCGCAGATAACGAAAAATTTTTCGGTATCTATAGCTTTGCCGTCGCCGATCAATCCGTCCCACCATCCGCTTTTAGTATCGCCTTCATAGCGTCCTGCTGCATGCTGCGAGCCTGTAAGCGCATGAAAAATTACTATAACATTGCTTTTGTCGGCATTGAGTTTTCCGTATGTTTCGTATGCTATGTCGTAAGATTCCAGTATTCGTCCGCTTTCCAAATAGAGCGGCAAGTTAAAATGTTCAATCTTTTGAGTTATAGTCACACACAGCCTCTTGGGTAAAAATTTTATTATTATACCTAAAAATGCTTTGAATAACTAAGCTCCAAATTTTGTCTGTTTTTACTTTGTTAAGCTGTAAAAATAAAAAAATATCTGCTTTTGCAAAGGCGTAAAAATTTTAAAATAAGCGCGGGAAACTTTTGTAAAATAAAGTTATTTGAATATGCAAAGCCCAATAGCTAATATCGAGCTTCGCAATGGGAATTTAACCTAAAAATTCGCGCTTAAAGTACTCTTTTGGAGCGCCGCAAAGAGGACAGGCGCCGGGAGCTTTTTTGCCTTTATGAACATGTCCGCATATTTCACAAACCCAAGACTCCTCCTCCTCGTCTTCAAAAAAACCATTTTTTTCAAGTTTGTTTTTTTGAGCAAGATATTCTCTCTCATGTTCGGCTTCAACTTTAGCGATTGCCCTAAACAATCTTGCAAGCGCGCTGTAGCCTTCTTCTTTGGCTATTGCCTCAAATTCGGGGTACATTGTGGAGTATTCGTATTTCTCGCCTTCCGCGCCGTAAATCAAATTTTTAGCCGTAGTGTCCAACTCAAAGCCGTGAATCAACTTATTGTACTCTTTGTATTCTGCTCTTGCATGCCACATTTCATTGAGCGCAGCTTCTTTAAAATGCGCCGCTATCTGATGCAAACCCTCTTTTTGCGCAACTTCGGCGAATAAATCATATTTATTTCGCGCCATTGACTCGCCTGCAAACGCTTTCATAAGATTTACCGCAGTAAGGTTTTCAGTGATGCACTCCATCTCTTGACCGCAACAGGTAAGCGTTCCTCCGCCCACATTCTGCACCTCTACTTCGTTACCGCATGCATTACAGCGGTATGTTTCATATTTTTTCATAAATTCTCCTTATAATGGATAATTATTATTACATAATTATCTTTATTTTTTAATTAAAACAGTAAAAAAGTAATGCGTTAAATATATAGCGAAAAACAACTGTAAAAATAATCCGAAAAATGGTATCAAAGCCAAAAGATAAAATATAAAACAGATAAACATAAGTTTGGGTCTATTCCGTTCCAAAAGCTGTTCAATCCCTTTTTCATCGGTAATATTCGAAACCACATCAAAAACTAAAAGTTTATAAAAAAGATAAAAAAGCACCGCGCCCAAAACAAAGCTATTTATGATCGGCACAAACATGAGCGGTATGCTCAAAAGCAGAAAAAACAGAAATTTTAATATTATAAAAAGCGTAACCGCAAGCGTTTTTGGCGTACTTACAGAGCTAAGTTCATATTGGCTGTAGTATTTTTTATGAAGCGTTTTTACTACTGTCGGCGTTAAAAAACCAAGCGTAAGTACACCAATAGCAATGCTGAACAGTAAAACTAAAAATATGCCGAAGAGGTATATCAAAATGGTTAAAATATAGTGAGCGGCGGCAAAACTTAATATCTTTGCCAAAACAGGAAAATTTACTTCAAATCCAATCCCGCCGTCTATCGCAGCCGCTTTTAAGATATGTAAAATTTCATTGGCGCCCAAAAGCATAAGGCAAAACAGTACAATAAGCGCGATAAGAAGCGGGGCAAAAGAGAGTGTTAAAAATTTTTTAGAGAAAAAATCATCGGCGCTTTTTAAAAAAATCTCTATATAATTCATGTTGCTTTCTTGTAAGCTTCTTCCAGTTTTTTATATATCTCGTCTATATCCTGCAAACCGCTTTTAAGCACTTCAAGCATAACGGTGTTGTCCTCTTTGCCGTTCCACATTTTTTTGTAAGAACCGTCCTTATAGCCGTTGTTTTGGCGGAAGCGGTTAAGGACATTTTTGGCTATATAGTATTGATATAATAAAGAGAGGTTGATACCGCATTTGAGAGAAAGCGTAAAATACTCCACAAGCATTGGGTCAAACTTCGCGTAACTTTTAGTGGTTGCTTTGTGGATAATAACCTCAACATCGTTTATAATCTCAAACGGATTTGCCGCTTTTATATTGAAAGGATCGGAGCAAAATTCTTTAAAGCCGTGCGTATTTTCCATATTTGCGATTATTGTGTCTATGCCGCCTAAATCGCTGTGTTTGTAGTGCTCCAAGATAAGACTCATGATAAAGTGCCATATATCAACTATCTCTACGCGGACATTTTCCCAATCTATCGGCTTTTTTAAATCTTTCCAATGCTTCCATTGAAAACTGTCCACAAGTTCGGCGCACTCCATGTAGATGCATCTGCGCCAATTTATAATATTGTTTGTCTTTGTATATCCGTTTTCCCAGCCAAGCCCATTTGTTTCGTCATTTAAAGAGCGTTGCAGCTTGAGCATTGCTTCAAGTTTTTCTCTATTTGTCATATTTTCCCTTCGTTTGTATTGCATAAAATTGTATCAGGTTTTCGTAACATAATAAACTTGTTATTCTTGTTTATTGCCAAAGTATTCAAAAGCCGTTTTCACAAAATGATGTTCCAGCAACTCTTGCGCATATTTGTCTTTAGCCTGTATTTGTTTGGCTGCTTCTGCCTTTCTTAACGCCTCTTTCGCTTCCTCTTCAGCTCTCTCTTGTTCCTCTTTGATTTTACCTGTATGATTTACGACAAGCTCTGTGTTTGTGCCGAAAATATCCCATGTAAACTGTTTTATGACGGAGTATCCCGCCCTGATAATTTTCCTGTCGCCGTTCATCGCATGAGAGTTGAGGTAAAGTTTGCCCTCTTTGAATTCCACAAATTCTATATTTTTCTCAAAACATTCGCCAAGTTCTATATTTCTATCCGTAAGCTTGGCTATAAGATGTTGAAATTTATCCGCTTCTTTATTGCTTTTTACGGGATTTTGGATAGTAATTTGCGGTGAAGCGGGCGCAGATGGCGTAAATTCTATCTTTTCGTTTTCAATTGACGCTATCAAATCGTCTATTTTGTCAATATTTAAAACTTCCATCATTTTAAAAAATACAAGCGCTAAAACAAAACCGTTTTCAGGATTTAAATACAAAAGGCTTTTAGCTTCGCTTAATACTCTAAAAAACCACTCGCATCGGCGCGTTGTAAATTTTGAGTCGTCTTGATTGAAATACCTGTCTTTCAGGTACGATATCATTTCGTCTATAACGGCGCCGCATTCGTAATAGTTAAGCTCTTTTACAAATTCAAGAGCCTTTTTTCTATCGCCGTCCATGATACATTTAAATATCTCTTTGAGTTTTTCCGGATCAAGCAGTCCAAGCATTGAAGCTACCGACGACGGAGTCAGATCGCTTTTTGAAAAGATAATAGCTTGGTCAAGCAGCGTCAAAGTGTCGCGAAGCGAACCGCTGCCTGCACGCGCTATGATATCCAGCGCGTCTTTGTCGTATTTTATACCTTCAAGGTTTAAGATATGCTCCAAATGTTTTACGGTATCTTCGCGCGAAATCTGTCTAAATCTAAAATGCTGCGTGCGCGAAAGTATCGTCGCAGGAAGTTTCATCGGGTCTGTTGTGGCAAGGATAAATTTTATATATTCGGGCGGTTCTTCAAGCGTTTTTAACAGCGCATTAAAGGCTTCGCGCGTAAGCATATGAACTTCGTCAATAATAAATACCTTAAATCTTGCGGTTGTCGGCTTGTATCTGGTCTTTTCTATCAATTCTCTTATATCGTCTATTTTGCGCGAACTTGCGGCGTCCATCTCTATGATGTCAATATGCCTGTTTTCGTTTGCCATAATGCAGTTTGGGCATACTTCGCAAGGATTTTTTGTAGGACCCTCGTCGCATACTAAAGCTTTGGCAAAGATTCTTGCCGTTGATGTTTTGCCGCTTCCTCTAAGTCCTGAAAATAGATATGCATGAGATAGTCTGTTTTGCGAAAGCGCCGATGAGAGCGTCGTTACAATTGCATCTTGCCCTATCAGTTTATCAAAATTTGAAGGTCTATATTTTAAAGCCAAAACCTGCGACACAAAAACTCCTGTTTGGGAATAAAGATGGATTTTACTACTTATTTGATTAAAAAAAAGAATAGATAGCGCAAGATTAATTTTTAAGCCACAAATCGGCTGTGGATTGAAGCGTTTTTACATTATCGGAAGCTAAAAGTTTCAGCGAAGTTTTATTTTTACTTCGGCTGATATGGCATTTTAACTCCAAATACTCCACTATAGCATCGCCAGAGTGGATTAAAACGCTTTTGGGAAAGTAGTTTTGCAGCGTTTTTGATATAAGCGGAAAATGGGTGCAGCCGAGTATTACCGCATCGGGACTTTGCCTGATATCTTTGAAATAATGCCTCATTGCGCTTTGCAGTATATCTCCGTCAAAAAGTCCCTCTTCAACGATAGGAACAAAAAGCGACGGGTTTAGCGATATAAGATTATTGTAGCCGTTTTGACGCAAAAGTTTTTCATATTGACCGCTGTTTATCGTAGCTTTTGTGCCGAGTATCAAAATAGAAGAGTCTTGGTTTTTAAGTCTGTTTACTGCCGCTAAAACGCCCGGCTCTATCACGCCGAATACTTCAAAAGAGGCATTTTTACGAAGTTCTTCAAGGGCGTAAGCGCTTACTGTGTTGCATGCTACTATCAGCATATCTATATCGAAGCCTTTTAAAAATTCAAGCGCTTCAAGAGAGTATTTTATAATGGTTTTCGCATCTTTCGTACCGTAAGGAACGCGCGCCGTGTCGCCGAAATAAATTATCTCGTCAAACAGTTTATGCTCAATCAAACTTTTTGCGACTGTAAGTCCGCCGACGCCGCTGTCAAAAACGCTGACTCTCATATAAATACTTCTTTATATAAAAGTGTTTTATGCATTAAAATGTTTTTTGTAGAGATATCTGCTGAAACTTTATCATGATAAATGATAAAACCTAACGGTCTTTGCATATCAGGCTTCATTCATTATGGCTAAAAGCTCTTCATTATTTTTTGTTTTCAGCATTTTGGAGTATAAAAACTTCAAAGCTTCTATATCTTCCATCTGACTTATCGCGCCTCGTATAGCCCACACTTTTTGCAATATGTCTGGATTTACCAAAAGCTCCTCTTTTCTTGTGCCTGATTTGATGACATTGATGGCAGGATATATTCTTCTATCCGAGATATTTCTATCAAGCACTATTTCACTGTTGCCGGTACCTTTGAACTCTTCAAAGATTACCTCATCCATGCGGCTTCCCGTATCAATCAAAGCGGTTGCTATGATAGTAAGGCTTCCGCCGTTTTCTATATTTCTCGCCGCGCCGAAAAATCTTTTTGGCTTATGCAGCGCATTTGCATCCACGCCGCCGCTTAAAACTTTTCCGCTTGAAGGCGTTACGGTATTGTAAGCGCGCGCCAAGCGGGTAATGGAATCCAATAAAATTATTACATCTCTACCCATCTCTACGCTTCGTTTTGCTTTTTCTATGACAAGTTCGGCTACGCGCACATGGTTAAATGCCGGTAAGTCAAAAGTGGAGCTGAATACTTCGCCCTTCACACAGCGCTGCATATCCGTAACCTCTTCGGGTCTTTCATCTACCAAAAGCACTATTAGTTGGCTTTCGGGGTGGTTTTGCGCGATACCATGAGCCAACTCTTTCATAAGTTCTGTTTTACCGCTTCTTGGAGGCGCTACGATAAGTCCTCTTTGACCTTTGCCGATTGGCGTGAAAAGGTCTAAAACGCGTCCCGTTAGTTTTAAAGAGTTGTATTCAAGCTTGATTTTATCGGTCGGAAAAAGAGGCGTCAGGTTGTCAAAAAGCGGACGATTGCGCGAATCCTGCATAGGAAGATAATTAATAGCTTCAATCTTTAAAAGCGCGTAATATCTCTCTTGATCTTTTGGCGGACGCACCTGTCCTGTTACTATATCGCCCGTTCTTAATGCAAATTTTCTAATCTGCGTACTGCTGACATAAGCATCGTTTGCGCTATCCGTCAGATTTGAATCGGTTGCCCTTAAAAATCCATAACCTTCGTTTGAAATCTCCAAAATGCCCGTTAAGAGGATAAATCCGCCCTTGCTTGTTTGTGATTTCAGTATCTCAAACATCAAATCCTGTCGTTTTAATTCGCTTGGGTTTTCCACGCCTATGGTTTCTGCTATATCAAGCAGCTTATTAAGAGGCAAAACTCTTAAATCCTCTATTTTGTAGCCGTCCACAGGTACATGCGTGCGGGTTTTACCGTTGGAATATTTTAATTCCTTAACGGAGTTTTGTTGTGTCGGTAGATTTTCGTCCATAAATCCTCTTTTAGTGAAAATATATTAATGAGGGTTTGCATAGGGCAAACATTAAAATTGTGAAGTTGATTCAAATTAAAACGCAATTTTATACTAATTTTTGCTTGATTGTCAAGTTATGCGGTAAAATTTATATAAAAAATTACTGTATAAAAGAGCGAGAGAGCTGCTTTTAAGGAAAAATTCAGCGGCATGTCGCGCTCCAACATCAACGCAAATATTCCGAGCGGTTTTGATTTGACAAGCCTGTCAAGCATCATGAGCTTCAAAATAATATCAAAAACTTTAAGGATAAGCAGTCCCGCGATTAAAAATGAGAAATTATTAAAATATACTGCCGTGAAAATAAGAGCATAAAACGAAGGATGCATACATAAAAAATATACAGTCCCGCGCTCATAAAGCCGTAATAAATTTAATACATAAGCGTTTATTGTATCGCCTCTTTGTACATAAAACAGTTCAAACAGCTCGCATATAATATAAACAATAAAAATCGTTTGAAAATTCATGAGCGTATGATAACAGCCAAAAGCTTAAAACACTTCCAAAAACAACTTACTTACAGCAAAAATAGACTATAATTTCGCCGATATTAACAGTGCTGATATAATTTAAAATAGAGATTAATTAATGCAAAAATGCGACCATTGCGGGCTTTCCTATCATGAAGAAGTTTTGATTAAAGACGGCAGTTTTAAAGAGGTTAAATACTTTTGCTGTAAAGGGTGCCAGGGCGTATATCATCTTTTAAAAGATGAGGGTTTGGACGGATTTTACGACAAGCGCGGCAAAACTTCGCTTGAACCGCCAAAAACCGTACTTGACGATACGAAAAAATTTGACCTTGACGGTTTTAAGAAGAAATACATTAGAGAAAAGGACGGGTTTTACGAAGTTTCTCTTATCATTTCAGGCATTCATTGCGCGGCTTGCGTGTGGCTTAACGAAAAGATTTTGTATAAATTGGAAGGCGTCATAGAGGCGCATATTTCGCAGGCTAACAATAAAGCTAAAATTATCTGGGATCCTGAAATCATTCCTCTGTCCGCCATCATAGAGGCTATAAGAAGTATCGGCTACAACGCTTATCCGTACGACGCAAGAACGCAGGAAGCGCATGCGAATGCTCAAAGGCGCGATTATTACGCGCGGCTTGCATTCGGTATATTTGCCGTCATGAATATCATGTGGATAGCCATAGCTCAATATTACGGCTATTTTTTCGGGATTGAACAAAATGTCAAAAATGTCTTGACTTTTGCCGAATTTCTGCTTGCAACTCCAACGCTTTTTTTCACAGGTTCAATCTTTTTCAAAGGAGCGTATTACGGTATAAAAAACGGATTTGTTACGATGGATTTACTGATAGCTTCGGGTTCAAGTTTGGCTTATACATATTCGCTTTATACGATGTTCAGCGGTATAGGAGAGCCTTATTTTGACTCCGTTACAATGATAATCACATTTGTCTTTGCTGGAAAATTTTTTGAGGTTTTGATGCGCAAAAAGGCTGTTGACACGCTGGATTCCATATCGGGCATGATGCCGACCGAAGTTTTGTCAGTAAGCAAAAATGAGAAAAAATTTGTCAGTGTAGAGAGTATCAAAAAAGGTGATTTGATAGAACTTAAAGCAGGAGAAAAAGTCGTCATAGACGGTATTTGCATGAATGGCGAAGGTTCGTTTGACGAAGCAAGTTTAAGCGGAGAGAGCGTACCTGTGCTAAAAACCAAAGGCAGTAAAATCATCAGCGGTTCTATCTGTCTTGACAGCGTTATACTTTACAAAGCAAAAGCTTCGGCTAAAGACTCCACTATGAGCAAAATCGCCTCTTTGCTGGAAGACGCGATGGATAAAAAGCCGCGCATAGAACAGTTAGCCAACCAAATATCGCGCAGATTTTCAACTACGGTTTTGAGTATCGCTTTTATCACGCTCCTTGCGTGGTGGTATATTGCAGGTTTTAGCGAAGCGTTGATTATCGCGATTTCGGTTATCGTCATAGCTTGTCCATGCGCGCTGGGTCTTGCTACGCCGGTATCTACGCTTGTAGGTCTTGGCGTGGGAGCAAAAAAAGGCGTATTGTTTAAAGAGGCTAAATTTTTGGAAAGCCTTGCAAAATGCGATGTATTAGCGGTAGACAAAACAGGAACTATCACACTTGGAAAGCCCGAAGTCATCGGCGCGGAGATATTTGAAGAGTTTGACGAAAATATTCTTTACGCGCTTGTGAAAAGTTCATCGCACCCCGTAAGCAAAGGAGTAGCAAAATATCTGGAAACTTTGCGGGGCGATTTAAGGGAAGCAAAACTTACAAATATAAAGACGATTGAAGCTAAAGGCGTAGAGGCAGATTTTAACGGGAAGCGCGTCATAGGCGGAAATAGAAGGCTGTTAAAAGAGTTTGGATTTGAGTGCGAAGATAAAGAAGCGACAAATTATTGGTTTGCCGTTGACGATAAAATCTGCGCGCACTTCACACTCAAAGATATGCCGCGCCGCGATGCAAAAGAGGCGGTAGCAAAGATAAAACAGTTAGGGCTTAGCGTGGTTATGCTAACAGGCGATAATGAAAATGCGGCAAGGCAAAGCGCCGAATATGTCGGCATAGAAGAGTTTCATGCAGCTCTTTTACCTCAGCAAAAGGCGGAATTTATAGAAAATTTAAGAGCGCAGGGCAAAAAAGTTGTTATGGCGGGAGACGGTATAAACGACGCTTTGGCTTTGGCAAAAAGCGATATAGCCATATCTCTTGGAAGCGGTACGGATATAGCCGTGAGTGTAAGCGATATTATTTTAATGAATGATTCTTTAAGTTCCTTGGCTAAAGCATTTTTAATATCCAAAAAGACTTACAGAACGGTTAAACAAAATATCGCTTTTTCTATTTTATACAACATCACTACAATCCCCTTGGCAATTTGCGGTTTTGTTATACCTCTTATTGCCGCGCTTTCAATGTCGTTCAGTTCGCTTGTAGTGGTGGCAAATGCTCTTAGGATAAAGAGCGGGAAGTGAATTTTAAATTTAGGAGCAATTTATGAGTCCTGTATTATTGGCTATCATGATAGGCGTTTCGCTTTTTTTGGGAGCATTTGGAGTTTTTGCATTTCTCTGGGGTTTGAAAACCGGACAATTTGACGATAGAAGTAAATTTTTAGACGCAGTGCATACGGACGGCGTAGATGAATTAAATGAAGCTGTTATGCTTGAAAAAAGGAAAAAAGAAGCGATCAAAAGAAAAAAACGCCGACCGCCGAATTAGCAGTCGGCAAAGACTATTTTTTATCTATATGAAAATTTGTAAAAATATAGTCGGCTAATGCGTCCAAATCCTCTTCGCTGAAAGGTTTTACTTGAAGCTGCATCACAGCTTTTGATTTGCCTCCATGCTCCTTGTTGGTCTTGTAAGCTTTAAGAGTTTTTTTAAGCTCTTCTTTTGGAAGCGTAGCAGATACAATCGTGCCGCCCGGCGGAACCTTTTCAGCTTTTGCGCCATGGCATACTATACAGCGTTTAAAGTTTACATCGGCGGCAGCCGCAGAAGCAAACGAAACCATGCCGGCAGCAAAAAGCGATGCGGTTATGATTTTAATCATTTTCACTCGCATTTCTCCTTTGAATATTAAATTTTCGGCATTATAGCCTTTAAGAGTTTAATTTTTAATAATTCAGTATAATACACTCTTGCCTGTTAACAAAATAATGAGGATATGCGATGGCTTTAAAGGCAGTTTTTTTAGATAGAGACGGCGTAATAAATATAGACAAAGGGTATGTTTACAAAAAAAAAGATTTTATATTTGCGCCCGATGTTTTTGAGACTTTACGCTATCTTCAAAGCAGGCATTATCTCCTTTTTATCATAACAAACCAATCGGGAATAGCAAGAGGATACTACACGGAAGGCGATTTTTTAAAATTAACAAAGTATATGATGCATGAATTTGCAAAAAGAGATATTAAAATAACAAAACTATACTATTGTCCGCATACGCCCGAAGAAAATTGCCAATGTCGCAAACCAAATCCTAAAATGCTCCTTGACGCGCAAAAAGAGTTTGACATAGACATGAACGCCTCATGGCTTATAGGAGATAAACAGAGTGATATAGAAGCGGGATTTAACGCGGGGATAAAAAATACTGTTTATTTGGGAGAGGGCGAAACTACGGCAGCATATAAGATAAAATCACTAAAAGAGGCGATAAGCCTTATACCGTAAAAATAGCAACGCTTATTTTTGTGATGAATTTAAATCAACAGAGATATGCGCAAAATACGGTAATTTATCTTCCCTAATTACTGCAATATCCTCTTCCGTTATTGCGAGATTGTGCGGCAGGCGGTAATCCAACTCTTCCGTCATTGCGGAGCACGGTATTGGTAAGATATAGTAATTTTCTTCTTCCGTCATTGCAAAGTGTGTGAACTTATGAAGCAAAATAATTCTATTCCGTCGTTGCTTTGTAATAAATCAAAAAAGTGTTACTAATACATGGAGCAGATTTTTTATATGCATGTTTGGATTGCTTCGTCATGCTTCGCTTCGCTCGCACTCTTTGCAATGACGAATGGAGAGAATTGATTCTTGTTTGGCAAGCTCACAATTGCAATGATGAATGGAGAGAAATTATTACGCCTTATTTATCCTGTCAATGCCATGTTATAGCGGATTTTTGCGGCAAAATCAGTTGGGATAAAACATATAGCCGTTTTGGTAAAAATAAAAGCATGCGTTTGCTATAATGCCTTTTTAAAAAAAGGAAATCTCGTGAGATATACAGATAAAAAACTCAAAAATAAAACCGTTTTGATTACGGGAGCGGCGGGTTTTATCGGAAGTAATTTAGCTTTTTATTTTCAAGAAAACCACCCCGATGCGCGCGTTATAGCATTTGACATATTTAGAACCGGCGAACGCTTTGGCAACGGCAATCTGAAAAGCTTCGGACATTTTAAAAATCTGACAGGCTTTAAGGGCGAAATAATAAGCGGCGATATTACGAAAAAAGAGGATTTGGCGCGGCTGGAAAATTATGACATTGACTATATCTTCCATGAAGCCGCCATATCCGATACTACCGTTTTAGATCAAGAGATTATGATAAGAACGAATGTAAATGCTTTTATAGATTTGTTGGAGCTTGCGAAAAGAAAAGAGGCTAAAATGATATACGCCTCTTCGGGAGCGACTTACGGAAATACGCCGAGCCCGCAGACTATAGGTACGGAAAATCCGCAAAATGTATATGGATTCAGCAAGCTTGCGATGGATAATATAGCAAAAGAGTATGCAAAAAGATACAGCATAAATGTGATAGGGCTTAGATATTTTAATGTGTACGGCAAAAACGAATATTTTAAAGAAAAAACTGCTTCCATGGTGCTGCAATTAGGACTTCAAATATTAAGCGGCAAAGCTCCGCGTCTGTTTTTTGGTTCGGATAAAATTTTGCGCGATTTTGTCTATATAGAAGATGTAGTGCAGGCAAATATTTTGTCTATGTTTGCGGATAAAAGCAGCGTTTACAATGTCGGTACAGGCAAGCCGCGCTCTTTTCAGGATATCGCCGATATTTTGCAAAAAGAGCTTGGGACGGATTATAAAACAGACTATTTTGACAATCCTTACAAAGCTTACCAAACGCATACGCAGGCAAATATCGCTTCTACATGCAAAGAGCTTGGATTTAGTCCGAAATTTTCATTAGAAGACGGCATAAAAGATTATGTGATAGAAATCAAAAGAGTATATGCGAGCGAAGTAAAAAATGTATAAAATATCAAAAATTCCCAAAATTTTAGTAGTAGGCGATTTGATGATAGACCACTATCTTTGGGGAAGCTGCGAAAGGATTTCGCCCGAAGCGCCCGTACAGGTAGTAGATATCAAAAATGAAACTTTCGTACTTGGAGGCGCTGGAAATGTCATATCAAATCTCATAAGTTTGGGTGCAAGCGTTGATGTTGCAAGCGTTACAGGAGACGACGAAAACAGAAATGATTTGGTCGGCATGCTAAAAAAACTCGGCGTCGGTACTGATATGCTGTTTTTTGAAAAAGGGCGCAAAACCGCCAAAAAAAGCAGAATCATGGCTTCTCACCAGCAAATAGTCAGATATGATTTGGAATCAAAAAACGATATAAGTATTGAAAGTCAGGAAAAATTATTAAAAGCCGTAAGCGGCGCTATTTTGAAGTATGATTTGATATTGATATCGGACTATGCAAAAGGCGTTTTGACCAATGAATTCACAAGCGGCGTCATAAAAACAGCAAAGAAAAACGGAAAATTCACGCTTATTGATCCAAAGGGCGAAGATTATTCAAAATATAAAGGCGCCACGCTCATCACGCCCAACAAAAAAGAGGCTTCCATTGCAAGCAGGATAAAAATAACAGACGACAAATCGCTCAAAGAGGCAGGTGAAAAGCTAAAAAAAGAGTTGGGGCTGGATTTTGTCATTGTAACTTTATCTGAAGACGGAATGGCTATTTTTGATAAAAGTATGACAAAGATACCCACAATCGCAAGAGAAGTATATGATGTTACGGGAGCGGGAGATACTGTCTTGGCGGCGTTAGGAGTCGGACTAAGCGCTGGATTTGACATATATAAAGCCGCACTTTTTGCGACTTCCGCCGCCGCCGTTGTCGTAGCAAAACTTGGAAGCGCAACGGCAAGCGTAGATGAGGTAAACAGATACGAAAACCAAAAACTCAAAACCGACTGCGAAAGCAAGATATTAAACGCGGATGAACTTCAAAAAATACTTGAACACAAAGATAAAAAAGCAAAAATAGTTTTCACAAACGGCTGTTTTGACATATTGCACCGAGGTCATGTAAAATATCTTCAAAACGCTAAAAATTCAGGCTCTTTACTTATCGTAGGGTTAAATTCTGACGAAAGCGTCAAAAGATTAAAAGGCAGCGGCAGACCTGTAAACAATCAACAGGATAGAGCGGTCGTACTATCGTCTCTTGGATTTGTTGATTATGTAGTAATTTTTGAAGAGGACACGCCGTATCAATTAATACAAAAACTAAAACCTGATATTTTGGCAAAAGGCGCTGATTATAAAGGTAAAGAGGTTGTAGGCAGCGATTTGGTAAAAGAGGTGCTTTTAATAGATTTTGTAGAAAACAAAAGCACTACAAATATAATCAAAAGGATACAAAAACAATGATAGAGATGATAAAAAGCGAGATAAATTCTCATATACTAACGGCGCAAAAAACGCTTTTGGAACTTCAAAGATATATCTATACGGCATGCGTTATCGCAACCGACACTATAACAAAAGGCAATAAAATTTTGATTTTCGGCAACGGCGGAAGCGCGGCTGACGCGCAGCATATCGCGGCAGAACTTGTAGGACGATATAAAACGCAGCGTAAAGGCTTGAGCGCGATTGCTCTTACGACGGATACTTCTGCGCTTACAGCTATAGGTAATGATTTTGGATATGAGAGCGTTTTTGAAAGACAGGTTGAAGCTTTGGCAAGAAAGGGGGATTTGCTGATAGGCATCTCTACAAGCGGCACAAGCTTGAATGTAGTGCGGGCTTTAAAATTGGGACGCGATACAGGCTGCCGATGTATAGGGCTTAGCGGAAAAGAGGGAGGAGTCATGAGCGAAGTCTGCGATATAAATATCATAGTGCCGTCATCCGACACGCCGCGTATTCAAGAGATACATATAATGATAGGACATATCATCTGCCAAGCAATAGATAATATAAACAGTTAGATTATTTTACTTTCGCTGCTTTGCATGAACAGCAATTAGCCTGCTTGCAGGTTGTTGAAATTTAAATTATTTTTCCTCCAATCAACGCTTGTATGCTATGAAAACAGTAAGCACTTTATAAAATCTTATATGCAGGATAATTGAAAAGATTATAATAAATGAAATAATTTTATTATTGATATGTATTGTTAATAATATAACGATGAAGTAATTCATCTTTTTTCGTCATTGCAAGACACTAAGTGTCGCGGCAATCCAGAAAAATCAATGAAACAATACAAAAAATCCAAATATCCAAAAAATATAAATCATCAATTCTAAATTTAATCTATGTTTTTTTAATTGCAATATTTTTTATAATGCTTCGCGTATTTGGATTGCTTCGTCCTGCTTCGCACTTCTCGCAATGACGAAAAGGGATACAATTGCTTTGTTGCCCTGCTTTCTTGCAATGATAAAGGGAGAACACATATGCTTTACTTGTTTTCTAAGAAAATGGTAACTTTTCCCATCATTGCGAGGAAAAACGACGAAGCAATCCAACATCTTCCTCCGTCATTGCGAGGAGTGTGGCAATCCATAATTTGCAAAAACAATATCGTCAATAATAAACCAAATTGCTTTTTAATTTATATATTTGGATTGTTCTATGTTGTTTTCTGGATTGCTTCGTCGTTTTTCCTCGCAATGACGGAAGAGGACAAATTCTACGGTATTCGCCAAGCTCTGTCCCAAAGACTTTATTGGTTTGCAATGATGGAAAGAGTAGATTACAGAATGCACGGAAATGATAGAAAAAAAATAACAATAACATAAAGAAACATAGAAATTATTAAAAGAATAGATTGCCGCGCTCCACTTGCAATAACAAATGCGCCATTCTTTGCAATAATAATTTTTCTCCGTTATTGCGAGACACTAAGTGTCGAGGCAATCTATATTTTATAACAATAAAAGGTATCATTCAAAAAAATAGAAATTATTTTTTATCTATGATTGTAGATTGCTTCGTCCTGCTTTGCATTCCTCGCAATGACGAAAAGAAATTTTATCATTGCGAGCTGACGAAGTCAGCGTCTGCGAAGTTTAACAAGTCTGAAATATATAAGATTGTAAAGCAAAATAAACATTAAAACAGTAGCTGCCAGCAGCTTTGTGTGCCACATGTACAATAACGGGATAAATACAAACGGCGCGGCTAACAGCCACACTAAAACGGAAGTTTTATAATTGCTTTTTGTGATTTTTCTAAATATAACGGTATGCAGGTGCATTTTATCGGGGTGCAGAGGCGACAATCCCTTTCTTTTTCTACGATATGCCGAAAAAAGCACTTCATATACAGGATATATCATGATGCAAAGTACAAACCATGATGAAACCTGTTCATGTCTTTGGCTAAGCAGTATCGCTATCTCAACGATACAAAAACCTAAAAAATACGCCCCTCCGTCTCCGAGAAAAATCTTGCCCTTAGGAAAATTCAAAACAAAAAAACCAACCGCCGCGCCCAGCACAATCAAACTTACATATAAAATTTGTGTATCGCCCACCATGTAAGCGCATAAGCAAAGCGATGTCAAAACCATAATGCAAATACCTGACGCCAATCCATTAAAACCGTCTATGATATTTACGGCGTTGATTGAGCCTACAACGGCAAACATCGTAAAAAGCATACTCACAACAATCGGAAATTGCCATGATATGCCCACATCAAATATCATAGCATTAAACAAAACCATACCGGCAACGGCAGACAAAGACTGTATCAAAAGCCTTTTTTTCGGCGACAAAGTTCCTCTAAAATCCTCAATCAATCCCGCTGCAAGTATCATAAATCTTATTGTAATTAATATATAATTAATTATCTAAAAGTGTTTCTATCCTAAATTTGATATAAACAGTCTCCTCTAAACAACTTACAACGCTATCCATTTTAAGACAGTTGAAAGTTTAGTATTATTTAAACATTCACGAGTAAATATACTGTTTAGACTTGCACTGTTTTATATTTGATATGCACTCTTTTTCGATACTGATTACATAAAACCGAATTTGATAAGATACGATTTTTGAAACTAAATTATTCTAAAGTTTAATAGCTAATTATGCCCGTTAAAGTCCTCTTTGTGAGCCAATCCTTTTGAATTTAAAAAGTATGTAAAAGTTTTAAATATTATCTTTATGTCTAAAAAAAAGTTTTGATTTTTAACGTACCAAATGTCATATTCAAACCTCTCTTTATAACTGATATCATTTCTGCCGTTTATTTGCGCCCAACCAGTGATTCCCGGCTTTACATTATGCCTTTGTTTTTGCTCTTTGCTGTATAAAGGTAAAAATTTTTCAGGAAGGGGACGAGGACCGACAAAACTCATATCTCCTTTTAATACATTCCAAAATTGTGGCAGTTCGTCCAAACTCAACCTGCGCAGCATAATACCAAATTCTCCAAGCCGTTTTTCATCAGGTAAAAAATTGCCGTTTTCATCTTTTTCATTACTCATGGAGCGAAATTTATAGACATCAAAAATCCTATCCTTATATCCAACCCTTTTTTGTACAAATATCGCGGGGCTCCCCAAAAATAACCTCACGAGAATCCATGTCAGCAAAAAAAGTGGGGATAGTAAAATAAGTAAAAACAATGACAAAACGACATCAAATAAGCGCTTCAAAACTCCCCTTTGAAAATTTTATGATAATATTATATCAATTTAAATTTGAAAATTACTTTTTGTGTTTTTTTCTAAACTCCAAATCACTTAAAATAATCTCCGCCAAATCTCTTTTGGGCGTCCAGCCGAGAATCTCCTTTGCTTTTTTATTGGAAGCTATGAGTTTTGCGGGGTCGCCCTCTCTTCTTGCGCCATAGTCATGATTAACAGGATAATGTTTTTCTACTTCGCTTATGATATTTTTGACTGAAAATCCCTTATTTGAACCGAGATTTATGATTTCCGATACATTTTTCAGAACTATGTGTTCCATTCCAAGCACATGAGCATACGCGATGTCACTTACGTGTATATAATCCCTCACGCAAGTACCGTCAAATGTATCATAATCATCTCCAAAAACCGTCATCTTTTTTCTTATGCCAAGCGCTGTTTGTATGGTTACGGGCACTATATGCGTCAAATGATCGCGAAGCAAACCTATTTCAAGCGTTTTGTGCGCGCCGGCGACATTGAAGTATCTAAAAATGCAGTAATTCATACCGTAAGCATGCGCAAACCAGCCTATCATCTTTTCACTTGTAAGTTTTGTCTCGCCGTAAGGGTTTATCGGTTTTGTTTCGCTCTCCTCAGTGCAAATACCGTCCTTTGCTTCGCCGTAAACTGCCGCTGTAGATGAAAATATTATATTTTTTATATTGTGTTTAACCATAACATCAAGAAGCGTTCTTACGCCCTCAACATTATTATGATAATAAAGGCTTGGGTTTTTTACGCTTTCTGGCACGACTATCTTTGCGGCAAAATGCATCACAACATCAAACGGCTTTTTTTTGCTCTCGCTCGTTATAATTTTGTCAAGAGCGTCAAAATCCGTGATATCCCCTTCATAAAATACGGCTTTTTTATGTACGGCGCCTCTTAATCCTGTTGAGAGATTGTCCACAACAACTACTTCATGTTCTGCATCGATTAACTCATAAACTGTATGTGAACCGATATATCCTGCTCCGCCTACAACGCATACTTTCATTTTTTTATCCTTA
>JAISNU010000059.1 GCA_031276075.1 Campylobacteraceae bacterium | reverse complement strand
GCAATTTTTACATGCAAGGGTTTTAAAAAACTTGGGCAAAATTACATCATACCGCCCATACCGCCCATGCCTCCCATATCAGGTGCGTGGTGGCTGTGGTTTTCCTCTTTTATTTCATTGATAGTAGCTTCTGTCGTCAAGAGTAAGCTTGCAACTGAAACTGCGTTTTGAAGGGCTATTCTTTCTACTTTGATAGGATCAATGATGCCCTCTTTGAACATATCTACATATTGTCCGGTAGCCGCGTTAAATCCGAAATTTTTATCTTTGCTAAGTTCGACATTGTTTGCAACGACGCCTGCATCAAAGCCCGCATTTTCGGCTATCTGTTTCAAAGGCGCTTTTAAAGCCCTTGTTACTATGTCTGCGCCGATTGCTTCATCACCTTCAAGATTTAACTTGATTTTTGATTTGGCTACGATAAATGCTGCACCGCCGCCTATAACAACGCCCTCTTCAACAGCCGCTTTTGTAGCTGAAAGCGCATCGTCAACTCTGTCTTTTTTCTCTTTCATCTCTGTTTCGGTAGCTGCGCCTACCTTGATAACAGCTACGCCGCCGCTAAGTTTTGCAAGTCTTTCTTGCAATTTTTCTCTATCGTAATCGCTTGTTGTGTCCAAAATCTGCGCTTTGATTTGAGCGATTCTCGCGTCAATCTTTTTCTTATCGCCGCCGCCGTTTACTATAGTTGTATTATCTTTGTCGGAAACGATGCGGCTTGCTTTGCCAAGATCATTTAAAGTTGCGCTTTCAAGCGTGCGTCCAAGCTCTTCGCTGATAACTTCTCCGCCTGTCAAGATAGCTATATCCTCAAGCATAGCTTTTCTTCTGTCGCCAAAGCCCGGAGCTTTTACGGCAGCTATATTGAGTACGCCGCGCAATTTATTTACTACAAGCGTAGCCAACGCCTCGCCTTCAATATCTTCTGCTATGATAAGCAAAGGTTTGCCTGTTTTTTGAACTTGCTCAAGCACAGGAAGCAAATCTTTTAAATTTGTTATCTTTTTGTCATATAAAAGTACAAGCGGATTATCAAGCGCTACTTCCATTTTCTCCGCATTTGTTATAAAGTAAGGAGACAGATAACCTCTGTCAAATTGCATTCCCTCGACTACATCAAGCTCGTCTTGGATGCCTTTTGCCTCTTCTACGGTTATAACGCCGTCTTTACCTACTTTTTCCATTGCATCAGCGATAAGTTCGCCGATTTTTGTATCGGAATTTGCCGATATGCTTGCTACTTGCGCTATCTCTTCTTTATCTTTTACTTTTTTAGAAATCTCTTTGAGCTCAGCTATAATCGCCTCAACCGCTTTGTCCATGCCGCGTTTTACTTCGATAGGGTTAGCGCCTGCTGTGATGTTTCTCAAGCCTTCTTTGAAAATCGCATGAGCCAAAATAGTAGCTGTTGTTGTGCCGTCGCCCGCTTGATCTGCCGTTTTGCTGGCAACTTCGCGAACAAGCGCCGCGCCCATATTTTGCACAGGGTCTTTTAACTCAATCTCTTTAGCTACGCTTACGCCGTCTTTTGTGATAGACGGAGCGCCGAAGCTTTTTTGAATGAGTACATTTCTTCCTCTTGGTCCCATTGTAACTTTTACGGCGTCATTTAACTTTTTAACGCCCTCATACAATTCGTTTCTAGCGTTGTCTGAAAATTTTATATCTTTTGCCATAGTTATATCCTTATTTTAAAATTCCAAGAACATCTTCGATGTTCATGACCAAATATGTTTTTTTATCAAGCGTAATTTCTGAGCCTGAATACTTGGCAAATACGACAGTATCGCCCACACTGACCAATTTCTTCTCTTTTACTTCGTCGCTTACCGCCTGCACTATTCCGTGCAAAGGTTTTTCTTTTGCATTATCAGGTATAATAATGCCTGACGCAGTAGTTGTTTGTTCTTCAACTCTTTCAACTAAAATTCGTTGACCTAGTGGTTGAAACTTCATGCTATTCGTCCTCCAAATATTAATTTTTTAGCACTCAACTTAATTGAGTGACGGAATTTTACAATATTTGGCATTAAATGTCAATACCTAAGCGAGTAAATTCATAATACTTGAGTGGATTTGACTAAAGTTTTTTACATACAAAAAATAAAGGTGAGGGAAAAAATGAAAAAAGTCATCAAGATTTTTATTTCAACCATTCTAATTTTAGTTGCGCTCGCAGCAGCGTTTATATATATTTTGCTTTTTACGGATTTCGGAAACGGCATATTAAAGCCTGTAATTGAAAAAAAGGCTAAAGAGGCAAGCGGCATAGATATAAAAATAGATAAATTCTATTTAAGATTTAACTCTATTAATGTTGAAACAACCGTTTTAAACAGTATTAAAGCCAAAGCGGCTGGCGGAATAAATCTTTTTAATCAGTCGTTTGACATAAACTACTCAATCAATGCCGATAAATTACCCGAAATAAACGGTATCAAAATCAATGAGCCTTTAGCGTTGGACGGAAAAGCGGCGGGCGGTCTTAAAGTTATAAATATCAACGGCACAGGCGATATTTTCGGAGCGGCTCTGAATTTTGATACCGTTTTGAATGATTTTAAGCCTGCGACCGTAAATATTGACGCAAACAGACTCAAATTGGCAAAAGTCTTAGCCGTTTTAGGACAGCCTATATATGCGGACGGTTCGCTTTCAGCCACAGTGCATATTAACCCTAACGAAAAAAATGAGCTCGATGGAGATGCGCTCTTACATATAGATAACGGAATAATATATAAAAACATACTAAAAAAAGAGTTCAATATAACGCTAAAAGAGGATACTGCATATAAAATGTCTGCTGATTTGAAACTTTCAAATAGCCAAGATTTGGTTGGTGCGGCAGATTTTACATCGTCTTTGGCAAACTTTAAAGCTACCGATTTGAAAGTCAATATCAACACGCTTGACCTTTCAGGCGCATACAAGCTTGATATTCCGAACTTAAAACAGTTGGAAACTCTTGCAGGTATCGCGCTTCAAGGCGCAGTATCGCTCTATGGAAGTGCAAAATATGCTAACGGCAAGATAGCAACAAATGTCAATAGCGACAATCTTGCAGGCGGAAAATTTGCTGCGAAACTTGACGGCGATAAATTAGACGCAAGTTTGACAAATGCAAAAATATCGGAGATTTTAAATATACTTGTTCAACCATTTTATGCAAATGCAAATCTAAATCTAAAAGCGCAGTTTAACTCTTTGGCAAATCAAGCGGGCGTTATTGACGCGGATTTGACAAACGGTCTTGTAAACGCCGCTGTCATGAAAAAAGAGTTTAACATAACGCTGCAAAAGACTGATTTTAGCGCAAAAACAGATATCGCCGTAAATAAAAATAATATTAAATTTGGCGCAAATTTTTTATCAACTCTAATCAATCTTGAAAAATTTGAAGGCGTTTTTGATACGGCAAAAACAGAGCTTAAATCAACATATTTGGCTGATATAAAAGATCTTTCTAAATTTGACGGCATAACCGGACAAAAAATGAAAGGTTCTATCGCGGTAGAGGGCGAAGCGGATTATAAGGATAAAACGCCAAAAGTAAGCGGTAAGAGCAATATCTTAGGCGGAAATGTGAATTTTGTTTTTGAAAATAGTACGGCTAAGGTAAACGGCACAAATCTATCTGCGCTTGAACTTTTGAATATGTTAAGCTATCCTCAAATTTTTGATACAAAAATAAAACTTACAGCCGACTACAATATAAACACAAGCAAAGGCAATTTCAATGCCGTAAGCTCAAACGGACATATCACAAAAACACAGCTTGGCGATTTGATAAAAACGCTTCTTGCTTTTGATATAACTACGGAAGTATTTGAAAATATTTTACTTGATGGAAATATAGATCATGGAAAGATAAAATTTTTATTTGATGCTAAAAGTAAAAAGGTATCTTTAAATGTTTCCGAAGGTAAAATTGCAGACAGACTTTTGGATATACCGTTTAATGCGCAGATAGAAAAGACTGATATCGGCGGCAAAGTTACAGGCACAACCGATAAACCGAAAGTATCTATCGACAGCTCTAAATACCTGCAAGATAAGGCAAAAAAGGAGATAAACAGATATCTTGAAAAAAACAGCGACAAGATAGATAAAGCGTTGAATAAAATATTTAAGTAGTTTAGTTTTGAGAGCGGCAAAATTTACTAAGCTGAAATTGATTTGGCAGCGAAGCACAAAACCGCTCTTTAAAAATATAAATCGCGATTTTTAAAATGGAGTTTCAAAGGCATTTATAAGTAACTACACTATATAATTATTCCCTTTTTTATGGCTGGGTAGCTCAGCTGGTTAGAGCGCTGGTCTCATAAGCCGGAGGTCGGGAGTTCAAGTCTCCCCCCCGCTACCAAACAAAAATCACTTAACCTTAAACTACTTCAAAAATCTCTAAAAACCTCTTAAAATCGCACTTTGTAATCATACTGCATAACACCCTTTAAAATCAATTGAGCCTGTTTTTGGTAAAATGCGGTTGAACATAGGTTGCACTAAAAAGGGGTAAAATCAAAACAACTTGGTTGTTCTCCTGTTTGCTCTATTTTGTTTTGTACTTTAAAGTATTGATATGTGAGTTTATCATGTAGTTCCCAATCGCTTGCCCTTAGCCCGTTAATTATATCCAATCGTTTTTATTAAGACAGTCTATTCTTTTCATTTCCATAGCTCCATTATCGGGCGATAACTTTGTATATCTTGGCGTATCTTTATCATAAATGAGCGAGTTATATCAAAGGAAGATACTTTCACAAGCAGGTTATCACTGTTATTATGTATATATATCGCTCTAATATCATAAAAAAGAAGTCTATGCAGGATGATCTTCGTTCTTAGAACAGTCTTCATCTATAATTACAACAACTATTACTGAGAACATCAAAAAAATCTGTCATTTTTTATTAAACCGCTCATCTTTTTCATCGTATTTTTTATATTAAAGAGATTCTTCTTTGGTTTTAAACCTTGTATTTTAACTTTGAGCCAATATCAATATATTAATGTCTTTTTTTATTAGGCATTTTATATCTATCACAACCTGCCTGTTCTTTCAAATCGCAGGATTTACCAAAAAATTCTTTTGCTTTCTTGAAGTCTTGTTTTGCGCCCTGACCTTCTATGTGTAAAACGCCGAGATTGAAGCAACCCATAGCAATTTCTTTTTTCGCAGGCTTTTTTATAAATATCAAAGTTGCTTTCATTTGCAAATAAAGCAAGCGTATACCTCATAACAATCTTTTTTTACAGTCTTGGTGAATTATTATATCGCAGAGACCATAAAAAAGTTAGGATGCATTGGGATTTATCGGAACTTATAGAGATGCAAGAAAAGATTAAAACAGCGATTTGAAGGTAGTTTCTGAACTTATTGGGACTTATGGGGATTTATAAAATGGTTGCGGGAGGCGGATTTGAACCGCCGACCTCCGGGTTATGAGCCCGACGAGCTACCGGACTGCTCTATCCCGCTACATGTTGTGGATGGGGAGGAGGGATTCGAACCCCCGAATGACTGGACCAAAACCAGTTGCCTTACCGCTTGGCTACACCCCAGCGAATGCTGCCTTCCAGTCCAAAAACAAACATCAAGGTCGGAATTATAGTAGCTTTTTATCTGTTTGTCAAGGATTAGTGGCTATAATCCGCCGTTATATTTTATTTTAAAGGATGCGAGATGGCTGAAGATAGAGTAAAAGCCGCTATTGAGGACATAAAAAACGGCAAAATGGTTGTTATTGTAGATGACGAGGATAGAGAAAACGAAGGAGATGTCGTATATGCGGCGCGATTTTCTACCGTAGAAAAGGTTAATTTTATGATAACTCATGCAAGAGGATTGGTGTGCATGAGCATTACAGAAGAGACAGCCAAAAGACTTAAACTGTCTCCAATGGTAACAAATAACAATTCCGCTCATGAAACGGCTTTTACCGTCTCGGTGGACGCAAAAACAGTGAAAACGGGAGTATCTGCAATAGAGCGCGATATAACGATAAAAATTATCAATGATGCGCAAAGTTCTCATGAGGATTTGGCGCGTCCGGGACATATATTTCCGCTTATAGCCAAAAAAGGCGGCGTATTAGTCAGAACAGGACATACCGAAGGTTCCATTGACCTTTGCCGTTTAGCAGGAGCCGGGGAGAGCGCGATTATCTGCGAAGTTGTAAAAGATGACGGCGATATGGCACGAAGAGACGACCTTGAACTCTTTTGCAAAAAACACAATTTAAAAATAGTATCCATAGCCGAACTCGTCAGCTACCGCTTAAAATACGAATCCTTAGTCCATGAAGTCTCCAGCATAGACACACAATTTATGGGCATGCGCGTAAAAAAAGTAGAATTTGCAGACCATTTGGAAAATATACATACGGCTTTTATATTCGGCAAAATTACAGACAGCACAGCGGTAAAATTTCACCACATATTAAAAGATATAGATTTTTTATCATCTGAACAAGTATATGATTCGCTTATCAAATCCATAGAATATTTGAAAAAAAACGGCGGCGTACTTGTATTTTTGAATATCGCTAAAGGAGACAACATAAAAGAACGAGGCATCGGCGCACAGATACTCAACGCCCTGAAAATCCGCAAAATTACGCTTCTTTCCAAACACGGCAGTAATGTTTTTTCAGCTCTTTGCGGTTTTGATTTAGATATTTCAAAAGAGATTATTATGTAATTCTTGGTTCGTTTTTTTGTGTTATAATGTTGGAAATTTTATCAAAAAAGGGAGAGGCTATGGAGAAGCTATTCTTTGGCGGAAAATGGGACGATGATTTGGATGACGATATTGATTTTGAAGACGACGGCGACTCAGACGAGTTTGACGACGATGAGGAATTTTACAAAGATGAGGACGAATACGATATAGATTATGACAGCGATTACCGTGAATAACTTTACTTGAACGCGGCTTTAAGGGCTGCGTTTTATCGCTTGAAAAAATTCATAAAAAAGCTGAAATTATCAACTGCGTTTAAACTTTATGCGCTTATAATTCCGTTTGTCTTTTGCTTCGCAAGATTCGCCCAAGACCTCAGTCTGTCCGAACCTCCCGCAGCGAGGAATTTATCCACATGCAACCAAAGGAAAATGGACAGATGCCTACATTGCAGATATTGAAATATGAATTAAAACATTTTAACATGCATGCAAAGTCAATTATGGAAGAGTATTTAAAAGAGGTAAATGTTGATCTTAGCGATTACACATTTGCCGCAAATTATCTGTGGCTTTCATCTGCAAGCGGTTTTTACACTATCATCAACGACACTTTTTGTCTTTTTATTATGCAGGGTAGCGAAATCTCTATGCTGCTGCCTCCGCTTGGCAAAAAAGAGCAGGTAAATAATGCTATCGTGGAGTGTTTTAAAATCATGAATGAAAACAATACTTCAAAATATTATTCCCGCATAGACTATGTACATGAGAATATTTTGGAAGGTTTTACGAACTTTTTGGAAGAAGGAACCGTAATGTTTGAATTGCTTGCGGATTATATCGTTGAGAAAAAACTCGCCGATTATGTCTATAAAAGCGAGGATTTGATAGAGCTGAAAGGCAACAGTTATCACTCCAAAAGAAATGAAATTAACAAATTTAAAAAGGCTTATTCTGATGTGCATGTAGAAGCGCTGGAGCCAAAAAAACATGCGGCGCAGATAAACGCGCTCCACCGCAAATGGACAAACGACAGAGTAAAATATATGCCCAAAGAGGAAGAAGATAGATTTTTGGAAGGCATCTTATTTGAACAAAATGCGATAAAAAGACTGCTTATGTATTACGAAGAGCTTGAATTGACAGGTATTTGCCTCTTTATCGGAGGCGAATTGAAAGGCTTTACAGTCGGCGAAAAGATAAACGAACATATCGCAAGTATTATCATAGAAAAAACGGACTTTGAAACACTGGGCTGCGCTCAATTTTTGTTTCGCGAATTTTCAAAAGTGCTTAGAGACAAATACGAAGTTAATTATATCAATGTCGGCGACGATATGGGTTTTGAAAATTTGAAAAAAGTTAAAATGAGTTATCGTCCCGAAAAACTCATCGTCAAATATACAATTTATCAAAAATGAGAATAAAAGCCGCAAGCGGAATTGATTTAAAGGCTTTATGCGAAATAGAAAACGAAGTATTTGATAAAAATTCGTATGCGCTTTCATATAAAAATTTTCTTTACCATATCGGCAAAAATCCGCTTTTTGTCTGCGAAATAGATAATAAAACAGCAGGCTATATACTGCTTTTAAAGCAGAAACAATCTTCAAAAACAAGAATTTACTCTATCGCTGTAAAAAAAGAATTTCAATCCCGCGGAGTCGGTATAAGGCTGCTTGAAAAAAGTTTTACATGGGCGGAAGAAAACGGCAAAAAAGCGATAAAACTGGAAGTCAATGCGGCGAATTTTTCGGCAATTAAATTATACAAAAAAGCGGGATTTGTCAAAATCGGCGTTTTGACAAACTATTATCCAGACGGCGCAAATGCGATACTTATGGAAAAGCTTTTAGACATAAAAAACGCGCTTTAATATTTAGTACGCTACCTCCATAAAACCGAATTGCCCCGCTTTAAATATGCGCGTGCCGTACTCTATCTGCCCGTTTGAGCCTACATGTTCGTCAAATATACTGTCCATTTCTTCATTAAAGAAGTTTGCGTTAATGTGTTCCACTCCGATAGAGATAGCATAATTTACCCACTCATACTCCATGTTATTGCCCAAAAACGCATTAATACTCTCAATATACGGGTCTATCCTGCCTATGGAATTTGCCAGATACATATTTTTTCTATCTTCATACTGCGTGAAATTTAAAATGTCGGGGTGGTAATTTATCTGTGTAGTCAAAAGCGCATGCGGAGATTGTTTATAAACTCTAAGCTGCGAAGCGAGCAGGCTTGACATGGAACGCCGCATATTCAGATAAATAGAAGAGTTGCTCAACTCTCTATTTTTTTCAAGAGCTTTTTTGAAATTGTCCTTAGTGCCTGAAAAATAAAATATCTCCTTGACCTCTTTATCTTGATTTTTTACCATGTCGTTCAGGCTCAACTCTAACTTACTTTCTCCTGAAAATATAACGACACTGCCTTTTACAAATTCATTTAAAATCTCTATTTGAGCGTTATAATCAATACCGCCGAAAATGATATTATTCGGCGCGTCCTCATATAACGACTTGTGAAGCGTAGGAATAAATACATACAATCCATAACTGTTCTCTATCAGCGCCGAAACTCCATCTTGCGTTACAGGCGCAATAACATGCACATAGGCATTTTTACGCATTTCATTCAATGTCGATTTTATAGCCTCTTCGCTCTCGTCTCCGCTGTTAAATACGGCAAGCTCAAAATTACTTCGTTGTCTGAAAAGATAAGCAAGTACGGCGTTTACAGAAGTAAGCGCATAACTTTTAATACTCTTTTGCGGTATAAGAACGGCGAGTTTTATATTTTCTGAATTATACCCAGCATCATACTCCATGAATACATTGAACAGTTGCGCGTAATTTAGATAATTTTCCTCCAAAATTGGCGTAGCGTACTCTTCGCGGTATCTGCCCATAAAGCTGAAAAATTTCCCGCTCTCAAACAATTTATCCAAACATACGGAGTCGCATTTAAATGCGGAGGTATCCAAAAAAATGCTTTTTGGAAGCGGAATTTGGGAAGGTTTATCGCTGGCGGCATATATCGCCGTACACAACAAAGCGATAAAAACGATTATTTTTTTCATAATAAAGCCTTTACTTTTAACAAGTCATGATAAGCTTCTTTTTTGCAGGATTCGTTCCGTAAAAGATAGCTTGGATGAAAAGTCGGTATCAATTTTGCGTTTTTATACTCCAATATTTCGCCGCGCACTTTTGTGATGCCCCTGTCATCGCCCGTAAGATAGTGGTAACTTGTACCGCCGAGCGCTACAATTATCTGCGGCGATACTATCTCTATCTGTTTAAAAATATATGGTTTGCACATGTTGGCTTCTTCGGGAATCGGCACGCGGTTGCCGGGCGGACGGCATTTGACGATATTTGCAATATAAACATCATTTCGTTTTAAGTTAAGCACATTTTCTATCATTTTTGTAAGCAGTATCCCCGCATTGCCCACAAACGGTCTTCCCTGCGCATCTTCGCAAGCTCCCGGACCTTCGCCTATAAACATAAGTTTTGCATGAGGATTGCCTTCGCCGAATACAACATTTTTGCGCGTTTTACAAAGAGTGCATAAAAAACATCCATGCACGCTTTTTTTTAATTCGTCTAAACTGTTTGGTATGGAAATATTTGATTTTTGCGGCATAATTTCGCGCTTTTTATAGTATGTAAAACCAAACGAACGGTATATATACAGCTCTTGTAGCATTTTTAGGGTTTCAAGTTTTGACATGAGTGTAATAATAGCCAATCTTGACTTAAAAAACTACTTTTTTAAGCATAATCAAACTAATGCAAATATCAAAAATAAAATATATAAATCAATCGATTTTAAAGCATTTGAAAAAGTAAATAACTGTTGATGCCAAACCAAAAACGGCTTGACATCAACAGTCAAATTATTCTGCTGCTTCAACGCTTACAGGATCGCTCTCCCATAAGCCGTGTTTTGTACAGTACGCATGAGCCGTAAGGCTTAATTTTGAAGTTGTCGGAACTATATTGAAAGTTACTTCTAACTGCCCTTTTGCTCCCTGCCCGCCAAGCGCGCCGGCTACAAAATCGGCTCGCGCGATAAGCGTTTCGCCGTTATACAAAGAAATATTTGCAATATAATGGTCAAAATCATCCGGATGGGAATACTCATTTCCAACTTTTACCGTTACGGCAAACTTTTCACCTTTTTTGGCTTGCTCCGCACAGTGGACAAATGGAGAGTGTCTATCTATATAGTCCTTTTTAGACTCTCTTTCAACCGTATCTATATCTACATAACGATTAATCTTTGGCATAAAAACTCCTTTTTAAAAAAATACATGTAAATATACAGAATAATTGATTAGAATGGCATTAAAAAAAGAGATTATTTTTGTCTTAATTAGATTTTTTTATAAAATCCTGCAAAAAGGAGCGCATTTTAAATACCCAAGTGCGAAATCATTCCAATAATGCAGGTTTTATTTTATGCGCGTCGAAGCCCAAAACGCTTTTGTCGGTAATTCCTGCCGCTATCAGAGCCAATTGCGGCAGCGTCAATATATATATCGGTATTTCGCGTCCGACCGCCTTGGTTATCTGTTTTCGCTGCGCCTCCATGAGATAAAATGTGCGCGCATCGCTTACTATCAAAAAGTCGGCGCCGCTGTCAAATGCATCAAGCAAAATAGCTCCCGCCATTTTGAAAGCGGTTTCAGGCGCATAGCGCAGCAATTCATATCCGTCAGGGCTAAATTCTCTGCCGAATTTCACACATTTTAATTTTATCGCTTTGAAAAATTTATCCAACTCTTTATTGAAACGCTCGTCTATTCTTATATCGGCGCCCAAATATAACGCCGCTTTAAAGTTATCAAATTGGTATTTTAATTTTTTTTTCATGCTTTCCACCACTACATGAGAAGCGGCAAAAGTATTTATATGTATAACATCAGCCAAAAAGTTAGCCGTAAGTTCAAGCGGATTTAAAAACTGATCTATCTCCCTCTTTATTTCAGCAGAGCTTATGATAAATCTTTTTGAAAAGAGCAGCGAAAGATATGAACTTGTATCAAAAGCGATAATGCTTTCGCCGTTTTTGCCCGCTCTTGCTAAAATTTCGGCAAATCTTTTGGCAAAAAGTTTTTGGTTTAACAGATAGTTTTCAGCGCCTATGTCGGTTATATCAGTTTTTATGGCGTATTTTGCAATGTAAAACTCTCTTAAAAATCTCTCTCCTGCGGATTTAAAAGGCTTTGTGATGAGTTTTTTATGCAGTTTATCAAAAATAATATAATTTGCCATTGCTTTACCTTAAAAACTTAAATTCTCAACGCATTTAGCTTCGCGTTTGGTTATTGAATTGGCGTTCGGGACATATTGCAAAATCTGTCGTTTAAGCTCAAAAATGCTATGTTCTACATTGACGGCTTTTGAATAAAGAAGCATTGTGTTTCTTACGGAAACATGCAGCCATATGCCGTGGTTTTCATCAGCGCACAAACGGAGTATATCATCTCTTTTATGCGGATATTTTTTAATCAAAAAAGCGGCAAACAGCATAAACGAATCGCCGAAATATTCGCGCTCAAATTCAATCGCAGGAGACGCAAAATAGTAAGATACAAACTCTTTGTACTGCTCTTTGTCGTCATCGTCTATAAATGCCGCAAAGCAGTCTAACTGTTTCAAAAACGCATTTGTATCCATTTCAAGGTCGTTTATGGCATAAAATTCACTTAAAGGCTCAAGTATTATAACATCTGTTTTTAAAAACCTCATGAGAGTTTTTACGCGCACATTCAGCGGCGCGACAAAAGAATTTACCCTGACGCCGACAAATTGATTGTTTGAAAAGTTAAATTCTCTGTCCTGTTTTTTTATGCCGTTCAAAATATCTATCAACATATCCTCTCCTTTGACGGATATTTCATACTCTTTGTAATATGGCAAAAAATCGCTTTTGGCGTCAAAACGAAACGCTTTTACGGTAAGCGAGGACATATTTTCTCCTAAAATAAAGTTGTTTAGTTTAACTTAAAAATACTTAATATATATTTTTATATTTAAGCCGCTGCGCAAAAATGCGCGCAAATGTAACAAAATGAAGCTAACCTTATATTAAAGAGCACACTACTATAATAGCGAACTTGTTTTTTCAGGAGAGGATTTTTGGATAAAGAATCATTCATTGTTTCGCAGTTTCAAAATAGCTTTATCGGCGACGACGGCGCAGTTGCAGGTAAATGGATCTATTCAAAAGACCTTTTTTGCGAAGATACGCATTTTAAGCGAGGCTGGCTTAGCCCGTATCAAATCGCGCAAAAAGCCATGCTTGTTAATATTTCAGACGCCGCCGCTATGAATGCAAAACCCAAATACGCGCTTTTAGGCATCGGCGTGCCGAAAGATTTCAGTTTGGAAAATATAACGCAGCTATCCAAAGGATTTATTGAAACGGCGCACATGTATGATATAAAAATTATAGGCGGAGATACGATTTCAAGCGAAAAAATCAATATTTCAATAACGATTATTTCTAAAAAACGCGCTCATACTCTATATCGCTTCGGCTTGAAAAAAGGCGATATTTTAGCATATACCGGCATTTTGGGAGAGAGCGGGAGAGAGCTTGAAATCCTTTTAAGCAACGGCAAAATCGCTCCTCATGCACGATTTATAAAACCTGTTTTAAGAATTGATTTTATCAAAGCGGCGGCTAAATATCTACGCTGCGGACTTGATATTTCTGACGGTCTTAGTAAAGATCTTTCGCGTCTTTGCGCCTTAAATAGTCTTGGCGTAAAATTCAGTAAAAAAATAGATAAAAATATCCTGTGCAGCGGCGAAGAGTACGAAATGCTGATAGCTTTCCCTCCGAAAAACATAGATAAAGTTTTCAAAGCCGCAGAAAAAACAAAAACGCCACTCACTCTATTCGGCAGAGCATGCGGCGGAAAATATCTGAACGAATGTAAAGAACACCATTTTTAAAGGATGAAAAGTTGAATAAAGTCTTTTTTTTAAACCACGCCGCAATCGACCATGTACATTTCAGTAAAAATTCAAGTGATTTTGTTGTGAATGAAATACCGCTTTATGAATTTAGCGGCAAAGGTGAACACCTTGTGCTGCATGTGCGCAAAAAAGATTTAACTACTTGGGAAATGCTGCATATTTTCAGCGAACAAAGCGGCGCAAAAATGCGCGAATTTGGTTATGCTGGGTTAAAAGATAAAGAGGGTATGACAACTCAATATATAAGCGTTCATAAAAAATATGCAAAATTTTTTGAAAATTTTTCGCACCCAAATATAAAAATTTTAAGCGCAGCTCTACATAATAATAAAATCAAAACAGGACATTTAAAAGGCAATCGTTTCTTTATAAGGCTTAAAAAAACGCTTCCTGTGGACGCCGTAAAACTTTCATCTGCATGTAAAAAAATAGCCTTGCAGGGCTATCCGAACTATTTTGGCTATCAACGATTTGGCAAAAGCGGCGATAATTTTGAGCTTGGAAAAGAGATACTTGAAGGCAAAAAGGAACGAAATCCAAAACTGAAAAATTTTTTAATCAGCGCCTATCAAAGCGGACTTTTTAACCGCTGGCTTGCTAAAAGAGTCGCTATAAGCAAATATTTTCAGGATTTTAATCAATCAGAACTTCAAAATATTCTGAAATGGGACAAAGAGAGTATAAAAGAGGTAAAAGAAGAGCCGCAGTTTTTTAAACTTTTTAAGGGCGATATTTGCCATCACTATCCGCATGGAAAAGCGTTTTTATGTAATGATTTGGGCGCAGAAACTGCAAGATTTTACGCAAAAGAGATAAGCGCTGCTGGTTTTCTCGCAGGAAGCCGCGCGCTAAGAAGCGAGGATTTGGCGGCTGAAATAGAGAGTGAAATTTTCAATGAAGCGGAAGTTTTTTTGGATAAAATGAACGGCTCGCACCGCTTTGCATGGGGCTTTGCAGAAGATTTTGAATATATATATAAAGAAGAAAATGCATGGTTTGAGATGAATTTTACGCTTATCAAAGGTTCGTATGCTACGGTAGTTCTGGAAGAGATACTGCATAGAAGTTTGAATGAATAAAGTCTTTAAATTTTCTGAAATCATAAACTTGCATATTCAAGGCTAAGTCGGTGTTACCACAAAAAATGAAACTTACCGCATTCATGAAGAGATAAACCTCTTTTATGCTTATCGCTATTTTACTTTTTGTTGGCAGTAAAATATTCATAAATAAAAATCGCTCTTATGAAGTTAGTTCGCAATGACAAAAAAATTATCATTCCATCGCATTTTTCGTTATTGCAAGACCGCAGTGTAGCGGCGCATATATGCAAGAACTATTTAACTCCCTTAATCTTTTCAGGATTTGGTATAGTTTGTGTTATGGCAATATATATGCAAAAACTATGAGCAATTTATCTTCTAAAATCATTGCGGACACGCAGTGTCGCGGTAATACAGATATTGCGCAAAATGAAATTGGCGAGCAATCCTTTATTCCGTCATTTCCATAATCATTTTCGTCATTGCGAGCTTACAAAGCTAAAAGTAATCCAAACAAAAATAATAATAACCAATTCCATCATTGTGAGCCGCTTGCGGTGAAGCAATCCATACTTTTTCATCATTTGCTATCCTCCATCTCCGTCATTGTGAACTTGCAAATCAGGAAGCGATTCCAGACAACCAATTCCGTCATTGCGAGAAGTGGAGCGGCGAAGCAACCTAATTGTTGTGAAAAATATGATGACGAAACAAACCATATTTTTCATTATACAAGCCTTTCTCAGTCATTGCGAGCGAAGCGTGGCAATCCACAGTTTAAACAAAAAAACAATTATCTATTTCAATACACTTTTTATTATTGTAAAATATAGATTGCCGCGGCATTTCGTGCCTTGCAATGACGGACAAAATTGTCATTGCGAGAAGTGGAGCGGCGAAGCAATCCAGAAATTGAAGCGTTATAAAAATATTGCAACTAAAAAATATGAAATAATAAATTTGGAGTTGGTAATTTATATTTTTGGATTGTTGAACTTCTCAT